>CAJNDG010000001.1:0-347156 GCA_905221465.1 bacterium
CGAACACAGCAGTTAAGCCCTAGAACGCCGGAAGTAGTTGGGGGTTGCCCCCTGTGAGATATGGAAGTCGCTTAGCTCGAGGGAGTTTAGCTCAGCTGGGAGAGCATCTGCCTTACAAGCAGAGGGTCAGCGGTTCGATCCCGTTAACTCCCATAGGTCCCGTAGTGTAGCGGTTATCACGTCGCCCTGTCACGGCGAAGATCGCGGGTTCGATTCCCGTCGGGACCGTTTAAGATAACGGAAGTTATTTTAGACTCGTTAGCTCAGTTGGTAGAGCAATTGACTTTTAATCAATGGGTCACTGGTTCGAGCCCAGTACGGGTCATATTTGCGGGTTTGGCGGAATTGGCAGACGCACCAGATTTAGGATCTGGCGCTTAACGGCGTGGGGGTTCAAGTCCCTTAACCCGCATAATAGAAATCAGCCGGCTTAGCTCAGTTGGTAGAGCATCTGATTTGTAATCAGAGGGTCGCGTGTTCAAGTCATGTAGCCGGCATTTTTTTATATAGAATAAGAGGTCGATGCGAACGTAGTTCAGTGGTAGAACACCACCTTGCCAAGGTGGGGGTCGCGGGTTCGAATCCCGTCGTTCGCTTAGAGAGGCCGGGGTGGCGGAACTGGCAGACGCACAGGACTTAAAATCCTGCGATTGGTAACGATCGTACCGGTTCGATTCCGGTCCTCGGCATATAATGATGAGCACCCTTAGCTCAACTGGATAGAGTACCTGACTACGAATCAGGCGGTTAGAGGTTCGACTCCTCTAGGGTGCATTTTTTTATTTAACGCGGGAAGTAGCTCAGCTTGGTAGAGTACTTGGTTTGGGACCAAGGTGTCGCAGGTTCGAATCCTGTCTTCCCGATTAATGGCGGTGTAGCTCAGCTGGCTAGAGCGTCCGGTTCATACCCGGGAGGTCGGGGGTTCGATCCCCTTCGCCGCTATATTGATCTTGTTGGACCTTTAGCTCAGCTGGTTAGAGCTCTCGGCTCATAACCGAGTGGTCGTAGGTTCAAGTCCTACAAGGTCCATTGTAAATAATGGAGGATTACCCAAGTCCGGCTGAAGGGAACGGTCTTGAAAACCGTCAGGCGTGTAAAAGCGTGCGTGGGTTCGAATCCCACATCCTCCTTTTTATATTAACGCGGGATGGAGCAGCTCGGTAGCTCGTCGGGCTCATAACCCGAAGGTCGTAGGTTCAAATCCTGCTCCCGCAATTTGGCTCGGTAGCTCAGTTGGTAGAGCAATGGATTGAAGCTCCATGTGTCGGCGGTTCGATTCCGTCTCGCGCCATATTTTGTTTTATTAAGCGGGTGTAGTTTAGTGGTAAAACTACAGCCTTCCAAGCTGTTGTCGCGAGTTCGATTCTCGTCACCCGCTTTGAACGAAAGTTCATACCAAGTTTTTGAACTTGGGCGCGTAGCTCAGGTGGTTAGAGCGCACGCCTGATAAGCGTGAGGTCGGTGGTTCGAGTCCACTCGTGCCCATTAATAGGAGAATTACTCAAGAGGCTGAAGAGGACGGTTTGCTAAATCGTTAGGTCGGGTAACCGGCGCGGGGGTTCGAATCCCCCATTCTCCGTACGATAAGAGCTGCTAGGCTCTTTTTTTGTATGTAAATTCCCCTTCTAAATCGTTAAAAGGGGGATTTGTTTATTACCAACTTGTTAGCGATATTTCTCCGCTATTTAGCCAGATAGTATGTTTATCTTCAAGTTCGACTTGTAGTCGGCCAGATTCTGAAATTTCTTTTGCAAGACCTTTTTTTACTTTTCCATCTAGCTGGAAGGTAACTTCTTTTCCAAGAACGATTGATCTTTCTTTATAGATATAAAATAGCTCATCTGGATTCGTATTGTAGAAACAATTCCATATTTCGCTGATGAGTTCATTACGACTAATTGGTGCAGGTGGCATAAATAGGCTGCCTGCTTTTTCTTTTAGGTCATCTGGGAAGTCTGCTATAGAAAAATTTATACCTAGTCCGATAATGACATCTGTAACCAAGCCTGTCTCAACTGATGTCATTGCTTCGGTGAGGATACCTGCTATCTTTTTATTTTTAAAGTAGATGTCATTTACCCATTTGATATCTACTTCTATCATAGTTAGATTTTTAATGGCTTTGTAGACTGCAGCAGCTACAAGGAGAGTATAGGATGGGAGTTTTTCATAGGGAAGGTTTGGTTGAATATGCAGAGACATATAGATCCCGCCCTGAGATGGAGAATAGTAGGGGCGCTGAAAGCGGCCACGACCTGCTGTTTGACAGGTTGAAAGATAGAGTGTATTTCCTTGGTTTCCAGCCTCAATCCCTTCTTTTGCATCTGTTTGTGTTGATTTTGTCTCAGGTTTGTAGCGAGTGGTTAAGTTGGTGTTCTCTTGAATCAATTCAGGCAATATCAAATCGCCTTGAATAAGTTTGTAGCCTCTATTTTTGATACTGTCAATTTCTAGGCCTTCTTGTTGAAGACGTTGAATCGCTTTCCATATAGATGTACGGCTTAAATTCAGTTCTTCTCCGATTTTTTCTCCGCTAACATAATCGTTTTCTCTAGCTAATATTTGGTAGACTAGTTGGTGTGATTTCATTGATTTTCCTTTATACAAATTTGTTCTATAGTGATTTTTATAGCTTTCTTTTATTCTACCACAGCTTTCTTTAATTTAGGGAAATGAATAGTTGTAGGGGAGCAATAATTGCTTTGTAAAATTTCTCTCCTTAAAAATTTTTCTAAATATTCACTGATTTTTTCTTTTTGGTAGCGTGTTCATTGTTCCCAAATGACGGAAAAAATGGTAGAATATAAAGATAGTTTAGCATTTATCTTCTGGAGAAATCCAGAACAGAAAGGATCCGTTTTGAAATCAATTGGATTACTGGATAAGATAAGAGGGCTTTCGAAAAAAGATTTCTTTTTGTATTTGATGATCATAAGTATCTTTTTACCTTTTTATTTGTTCTTAGCCCTCTTTGCTTTATATTTGATAGGTTTACTTGTTACTGGGGAGATGAAGGGAATTATCAAAGGATTGGCCAAACATCCTGTACTTCTCTTTTTTATTGCCTACAGTAGTATCATCTCCATCGTTGCCAAGAACTGGCTTGGATTGGTTGCATCTTTACTGATGTTTCTCTTCCTTATTTTCTTTAGTTTTTACCAGAAACGTCTGACGCATGCTTTCTTTCGACTGATACTGCAGACAATCTTGTTTGGTAGTGTGCTCTCTGCTGTTTTTGCTACTTTGGAGCATTTCCAAATTGTAAAGAAATTTAACTATGCCTTTCTTTCGCCCAATATGCAAGTGTGGCACCAGAACCGTGCAGAGGTCACCTTCTTTAATCCTAACTACTATGGGATTATCTGTTGCTTCTGTATCATGATTGCCTTTTACCTCTTTACAACGACGAAGCTAAAATGGTTGAAAGTCTTTTGTGTGCTAGCAGGTTTTGTGAATCTATTTGGTTTGAATTTTACACAAAATAGAACGGCCTTTCCTGCCATCATTGCTGGGGCCATCATTTATCTCTTTACAACCATTAAAAACTGGCGCGCTTTCTGGCTCAGTATTGGTGTTTTCGGGATTGGCCTTTGTTTCCTCTTCTCAAGCGATTTGGGTGTCCGTATGGGAACGCTAGATTCTTCAATGGAGGAGCGTGTTTCAATCTGGAATGCGGGTATGACTTTGTTCAAGCAAAATCCGATTTGGGGTGAGGGTCCACTGACCTATATGAATTCTTTCCCGAGAATCCATGCACCTTACCACGAACACGCGCATAGTCTTTATATCGATACTATTTTAAGTTATGGTTTGATTGGAACCATTCTCTTATCCATTTCTTCGGTAATCCCGGTTCACATGATGATGGATATGAGTCAGGAGTCTGGTAAACGACCAATTATTGGTCTTTATCTCTCCTTCCTTACAGTAGTCGCTGTACATGGAATTTTTGACTTGGCTCTCTTCTGGGTACAGTCAGGATTCATCTTCTTGCTGGTTATGTGCAGTCTACCACTGGAACATCGAACCTTGGTGTCCGAAATGACAGATTAAGTTAATAAATAGTGAAGATCTTCTACTCTAGGTAAGAGGTCTTTTTTGTTTGTGGAAATTATTTCTAAATCGAAATAGTTGACAGATGGAACGAGAGGTGTTACAATAAAAACAATTCGATATAGAAATAAATTGGAGAGATCATGAAAGATAGTCATTTAGTTGCCCATCATATTCGTTTGTTGAATGGGCGGATTTTTCAAAAGTTATTGAATCAGGACCCTGAGGCTCTTTATCGGAGTGAACAGGGAAAGATTTTAGCGGTTTTATGGAATAGTGAAACTGGCTGTGCAACTGTGACAGATATTGCTCTGGCGACTGGTCTCGCCAACAATACGCTCACAACCATGATAAAGAAACTTGAGGAGCAAAACCTAGTCATCATTAGCCCATGTGGAATAGATAAGAGAAAGAAGTATGTCAAGCTAACGGAGCAAGGTTTGTCCCAGAAAGAAATTGGCCAGCGTGTCAGTCAAAAATTGGATGCAATTTTTTATAAAGGATTCACTGAGGAAGAAATTCGTCAGTTTGAAAGTTATCAGGAACGCATTTTGGACAATCTGAAAGAGAAAGCAAATGAGGAATAAATCATGTCAAAACAAGTTGAAAATGCCCAAAATCTATATATTCATGCTATTCAAGATGGACGAGTTGCTGAGGCTCAGGCCCAGTCTGTAGGAGATACCTACATTCAACACTCGACAGGGGTGCCAGATGGGAAAGAAGGGTTTGCGACTTTCTTTGCAAATTTCTTTGAGCGCCATCCCGAGCGTGAGATGAAGATTGTCCGTACTATTGAGGATGGCAATCTTGTCTTTGTTCATGTTCATCAATATCTCAATGGCGGGGAAGCTCAATGGGTGACGACAGATACTTTCCGTGCGGATGAGAACGGCCGTATCGTGGAGCATTGGGATGTCATTGACTACTATCGTGCTCCAGAAAACGGCCAATTAGACCAGATCTTTGGAGATTTTGAAATCACGGATTTGGATAAGACAGCAGAAAATAAAAAGTTGGTTCGCCGTTTCTTGACAGAAATTTTCCAAAATGGGGAACTAGAGCAGTGGAGTGATTATGTGGCAGACGATTTGATTCAGCATAATCATGAAATTGGACAAGGAAGTGATGCTTATAAAAACTATGTGGCTGAGCACGGGGTTACTTTCGACTTTGTTTTCCAGCTTTTGGGACAAGGAAACTATGTGGTTAGCTATGGGCAGGCTCAGATTGATGGAGTTGCCTATGCCCAGTATGACATCTTCCGTTTAGAGAATGGATTAATTGTAGAGCATTGGGACAATAAAGAAGTCATGCCTAAGGTAGAAGACTTGACCAACCGAGGGAAGTTTTAAATTGAGGACTAAGAATGATTGAATACAAGAATGTAGCGCTACGCTACACAGAAAAAGATGTTTTGAGAGATGTCAATTTACGGATTGAGAATGGGGAATTTATGGTTTTAGTTGGACCTTCTGGGTCCGGTAAGACGACCATGATCAAGATGATTAATCGTCTTTTGGAACCGACTGATGGAAATATTTACATGGATGGCAAGCGCATCAAAGACTATGATGAGCGTGAGCTTCGTCTCTCTACTGGTTATGTTTTACAGGCCATTGCTCTGTTCCCCAATCTAACGGTTGCAGAAAATATTGCTCTCATTCCTGAAATGAAGGGGTGGAGCAAGGAAGAAATTGCGAAGAAAACAGAAGAGCTTTTAGCTAAGGTTGGTTTACCGGTAACTGAGTATGGGCATCGTCTGCCTAGCGAACTATCTGGCGGAGAACAGCAACGGGTCGGCATTGTTCGTGCCATGATTGGTCAGCCTAAGATTTTGCTTATGGATGAACCTTTTTCAGCCTTGGATGCTATTTCGAGAAAACAGTTGCAGGTTTTGACGAAAGAATTGCATAAAGAGTTTGGGATGACAACGATTTTTGTGACCCATGATACGGATGAAGCTTTGAAATTAGGTGATCGTATTGCTGTCTTGCAGGACGGAGAGATTCGTCAGGTGGCGAACCCTGAGACCATTTTAAAAGCTCCTGCAACGGACTTTGTAGCAGACTTGTTTGGAGGTAGTGTTCATGGCTAATTTGATATCAACTTTTCAGGATCGTTTTGGTGATTGGGGAACAGCTCTATCTCAACATTTGCAGTTGTCACTTTTGACCTTGTTACTAGCTATTTTTATTGCTATTCCCTTGGCTGTTTATCTTCGCTATCATGAGAAGTTGGCGGACTGGGTCTTGCAGATTGCAGGGATTTTCCAGACCATCCCGTCTCTAGCCTTGTTGGGGCTCTTTATCCCCTTGATGGGAATTGGGACCTTGCCTGCTTTGACAGCTCTAGTGATCTATGCGATTTTCCCAATTTTGCAAAATACCATCACTGGGCTAAAGGGAATTGATCCAAGTCTACAAGAGGCTGGGATTGCCTTTGGGATGACCAGGTGGGAGCGTCTCAAGAAGTTTGAAATTCCACTTGCCATGCCTGTCATTATGTCTGGGATTCGGACGGCAGCTGTCTTGATTATCGGTACGGCGACCCTGGCAGCCTTGATTGGGGCTGGCGGACTGGGTTCCTTTATCCTTTTGGGAATTGACCGCAATAATACCAGTCTGATTTTGATTGGGGCACTTTCTTCTGCAGTGCTGGCCATTGCCTTTAACTTCCTACTAAAAGTGATGGAAAAAGCAAAATTGAGAACGATTTTCTCTGGTTTTGCCTTGGTGACCATATTGCTCGGTCTGTCTTATAGTCCAGCCCTCTTAGCTCAAAAAGAGAAAGAAAACTTGGTGATTGCTGGGAAATTGGGACCAGAACCCGAAATTTTGGCCAATATGTATAAGTTGCTGATTGAAGAAAATACCAGTATGACTGCGACTGTTAAGCCGAATTTTGGGAAAACAAGTTTCCTCTATGAAGCTCTGAAAAAAGGGGATATTGATATCTATCCTGAATTTACCGGTACGGTGACTGAAAGTTTGCTTCAGCCCTCACCGAAAGTGAGTCATGAGCCAGATCAGGTTTATCAAGTGGCGCGTGATGGCATTGCCAAACAAGATCATCTTGCCTATCTCAAACCCATGTCTTATCAAAATACCTACGCTGTAGCTGTTCCGAAAAAGATTGCTCAAGAATATGGCTTGAAGACTATTTCGGACTTGAAAAAAGTGGAAGGACAGTTGAAGGCAGGCTTTACTCTTGAATTTAATGATCGTGAGGATGGCAATAAGGGCTTGCAATTAATGTATGGTCTCAATCTCAACGTAGCGACCATGGAGCCAGCCCTTCGCTACCAGGCAATTCAGTCAGGCGATATTCAAATCACGGATGCCTATTCGACAGATGCAGAGTTGGCGCGTTATGATTTGCAGGTCTTGGAGGATGACAAGCAACTCTTCCCACCTTATCAAGGGGCACCACTTATGAAAGAAGCTCTTCTCAAGAAACATCCTGAGTTGGAGACAGTTCTCAATAAACTAGCTGGTAAAATTACTGAAAGCCAGATGAGCCAGCTCAACTATCAAGTCGGTGTTGAAGGCAAGTCAGCAGAACAAGTAGCCAAAGAATTTCTACAAGAACAAGGTTTGTTGAAGAAATAGCTTGAAAATGCTAAACTCAACTTTGCTAAACGACCATATAGAAAAATGCTCAGACAATCTTGTCTGGGCTTTTTTGATATTAGAGTTACTAAATGTCATTTAAAATGGAAAATAATACTCAATGAAAATCAAAGAGCAAACTAGGAAGCTAGCCGCAGGTTGCTCAAAGTACAGCTTTGAGGTTGTAGATAGAACTGACGAAGTCAGTAACATATATACGGTAAGGTGACGCTGACGTGGTTTGAATTTGATTTTCGAAGAGTATAAGAGGAAATTTTCAGGATTATCTAAAATTTTACTGTAAATACACTTGACTATTCACAAAATAGGTGTATAATGTGTTGTGAACTACTTAACAAATAAGGATTTCCAGCTCATGTCGACTAAGGATGGAAATCTTGTGTATAGACAGTTCAGTAGATATATAATAGAGCGTTGCGTCCGAAAGTCTATCCAGATACGGCTCTTTAAAAACAAAAGGAGAAAATATGACGACTTATTTGCAAACAAAACTCAAGAATATCAAAATAACTCTTGGCGAAATGTCTGGCGGTTACCGCCGTATGGTTGCTGCTATGGCTGATTTGGGATTTTCAGGAACCATGAAGGCTATCTGGAATGACCTCTTTGCCCATCGTAGTTTTGCTCAGTGGCTTTACCTGCTAGTTTTAGGAAGTTTTCCTCTCTGGCTGGAATTGATTTATGAACACCGTATTGTTGACTGGATTGGGATGATTTGTAGCCTGACAGGGATTATCTGCGTTATCTTTGTATCGGAAGGTCGAGCAAGCAATTATCTTTTTGGCTTGATTAACTCTGTTGTTTACCTTATTTTGGCCCTACAGAAAGGCTTTTATGGTGAGGTACTGACGACACTTTACTTCACAGTCATGCAGCCGATTGGACTTCTAGTTTGGATTTATCAAGCTCAGTTCAAGAAAGAAAAGCAGGAGTTTGTTGCGCGTAAACTAGATGGTAAGGGCTGGACCAAATATCTTTCCATTAGTGTTCTCTGGTGGTTGGTATTTGGATTCATTTATCAGTCTATCGGAGCCAATCGTCCTTATCGCGATTCCATTACTGATGCGACCAATGGGGTTGGGCAAATCCTCATGACAGCTGTTTACCGTGAACAATGGATATTCTGGGCAGCTACCAATGTCTTTTCTATCTATCTCTGGTGGGGAGAAAGCCTGCAAATCCAAGGGAAATACCTGATTTACTTGATCAATAGTCTAGTTGGGTGGTATCAGTGGAGCAAGGCAGCAAAGAGTGCTTAAAAAAGTAAAAAAGGATCAGATGATCCTTTTTTGTGTTAGAGCAAAATAAATAATACCGTAATGACAATAGCGCTCGTTATTCGAACGATGTGGTGCGAGATATGTTGACTTTCTTTCTGTTGGCCGTTCCAGTAGGCACCATAGCAGACGATACTCGAGCCCACAATCCATAGAAGAATGGTTGCCAGTGGGACGAAGTAAAAGATGGCTAGAGCCAGAGAGGTGAGGCAACTGCCGACCAAGATACACTTGTTTCCTAGACTGTAGTTCTTTTGTTTCATAGCTGAAAAGGCAGCAGCAAGGTGAAGCAATGAGAAGGCGAGAGCTAGTACAATTGTTAGTATTCCTAGAATCATCGAAGTTAACATAGTTGGTTCCTTTCTGAGTTACAGGCTTAGTTATCAAGTGGAGTTGTAGAGGTCATCTCCATCACATCAAGGTAAAATCTCACCACTTGCTCTTCGGTATAAGATTTTCCTTTTTTTAGCCACCAAGTTAGAGTCTCGATAAAGTTCGTCACAACAAAATGCTGGAGGTAGGAGGCCGGAATGTTTGGATAGGCCTCTTGCAAGTCATCCGCCACCATGGGATAAACGTGGTGTTCGAGTTCCTTGTGTAGTTGGCGAAGGAAGTAGTCGTTTTTGGAAAAAAGGAGACTGGTGACATGGTCCTGGTTTTTCTGAAAATGTAAAAAGATATGTGCGAGGTAGTCCTCGGTAGTAAAGTGTCCTTCCCTTTCAAAGAGATGATGAAAGAGGTAGCGACAGAGCTCATCTAAAAGGAGTTCCTTGCTTTCATAGTGACAGTAAAAAGTAGAACGTCCAACATCTGCTAGGTCAATGATATCCTGGACAGTAGTGGCATCATAGCCTTTGTCGTTTAAAAGTTGTAAAAAAGCTTGATAGATGGCTTTTTTAGTCTTACTGACTCGACGGTCTCTTTTTGGCATATAGACACTTGAGATAAACTGTTCAGAACTGAACAGGACTGACAGTTTGCTTCTATCCTTTCTTTGGATTTTATTAGATAATACAAATGAAAGAAGTATGTATATACCCATTATACCAAAGGAGGGAGAGAAATGAGTTCTAAAACATCTATCTGGTTAGCTTTTTTCTTAAATTTAAGCTATGCGATTGTTGAGTTTATCGCAGGAGGAATCTTTGGTTCAAGTGCAGTTCTTGCTGATTCTGTTCATGACTTGGGAGATGCTATGGCTATTGGCATCTCAGCCCTTTTAGAAACAATCTCCAATCGTGAAGAAGATAGACAGTATACCTTGGGTTACAAACGTTTTAGTATTTTAGGGGCCATGCTAACGGCTGTGATTCTTATGATAGGGTCTGTCCTAGTGATTTTGGAAAATATCACGAAGATTGCTCATCCGCAACCCGTTAATGAAAATGGGATCCTCTGGCTGGGAATCATTGCAGTAGCTATCAATGTACTAGCAAGTCTGGTAGTTCGTAAAGGAAAGACAAAGAACGAGTCAATTCTTAGCTTGCATTTTTTGGAAGACACTCTTGGTTGGTTGGCCGTCATCCTAATGGCGATTATCCTCCGATTTACAGATTGGTATATCCTTGATCCGCTTTTATCGCTGGTTATTTCCATCTTTATTCTGTCGAAAGCCATTCCTCGCTTTTGGAGCGCACTGAAGATTTTCCTAGATGCTGTGCCAGAAGGGGTCGAGACAAGTGATTTGGAGAAGGATTTAGAGGCTCTACCAAATGTCAAAAGTGTCAATCAACTTAGCATTTGGTCCATGGACGGTTTAGAGAACAATGCTATTGTCCACATCTGTATCGAGGACTGGGAACAGATGATGGAAACCAAAGAAGTGGTGCGTCAATGTTTAGAAGAAAGAGGCGTGCAGAATATCACTATTGAAGTAGATAGCAGTCAAAGCAATCATGCGGAACATAAGCGGAAGGTGAGAGAGTTAGAGCAGAAGCATGGGCATCATCATTAGAAAAACGATCTCGCTAGAGGTCGTTTTGTTATCCTATTCATTCCTCGTACTCTCTCTCAAAGTCAGTCTGGTTCCCAGCATAGTCAGGCTAGGAATTTTGCGACCGTGGAGAACTTCCTTGTTAAGAATATCCATCCCTGCTCGGCCCATTTCTTCGGTATAGACAGTGATGCTAGAAAGGGGAGGATAGACCTGCTTAGTCATGCTGGTGTCGTTAAAAGAAATGAGGCTGACGCGGTCTGGTAGGCTAATTCCAGCTTCTTGAAGGGCACGGAGGGCGCCGATGGCTAAACTATCGCTAGCGGCAAAAAAGGCCGGTGGGAGTTGTTCTCCTAGCTTGTGAGTGGCCTCCTTCATCAAGTCATAGCCAGACTGGGCAGTAAAGCTCCCCTGAAAGACCAGTTCTTCATGGTAGATACCATTTGCTTGGGTAATGTCTTTGAAATTTTCTAGCCGCTTATCCTGGATAATTTCTTCCTGGTCGGTTGTTTCCTCAAGGCCTGTGAGAATTCCAATACGGTTCATACCCTGACTGAGGAAATGGTCTACAACTTGTTTCACAGCAGTGTAAAAGTCAGTGATAATACAGGTATGGCCTAGTGAGAGGGTATCGCTGTCTATAAAGACTAAAGGTTTTTGGTATTCCTCAAAGGCAGCAATCTGAGCACGGCTAAATTTTCCGATGCAGAGAATGCCAATCACTTCCTCGCTGAGGGTAAAAGGATGGTCATTAAAATAGCGCAGGATATCATAGTCCAACTCTTGGGCTCTTTTTTCAATACCGAGACGAATCTGGTAGTAGTAGAGGTCGTCCAACTCCCCTTGTTCGCTGACCCATTGGATAATGGCAATCTTTTGCTTGGGTTTGTGGGATTCGCCTGTCTTGAGGTGCTTAGTATAGCCCAGCTCTTCAGCGACAGTTAAAATACGGTGTCTGGTTTCTTCTGTAACAGATAGACTCTGGTCGCGATTGAGGACACGAGATACGGTCGCGATAGAGACAGAGGCTAGCTGTGCGATGTCTTTTAAGGTAGCCATAAATCCTCCTCCTTTTAGGTTAGTATATCATATTTTTCTGCTTTTTACTGATAATTTAGTAAAAGTTTAGTAAAAAGGATTGACCTTGGCAAATGCCTTGGATACAATAGAAGAAAACGATTACACGTTAAGATGACTTAACGACAGTCAAAGGAGAATTTATATGACACAAGATCTTACTACTGAAGCCCTTCGCAAAGACTTTCTTGCCGTTTTTGGTCAAGAAGCAGACCAAACTTTCTTTTCACCAGGACGCATCAATTTGATTGGTGAACACACAGACTACAACGGTGGACACGTTTTTCCAGCGGCTATTTCCTTGGGAACATACGGAGCGGCTCGCAAGCGTGACGACCAAGTCTTGCGTTTCTACTCAGCAAACTTTGAGGACAAGGGTATCATCGAAGTGCCTCTTGCTGATCTCAAATTTGAAAAAGAGCACAGCTGGACCAATTATCCAAAAGGGGTTCTTCATTTCTTGCAAGAAGCTGGACACGTGATTGACAAAGGGTTTGATTTTTATGTTTATGGAAATATCCCAAATGGAGCTGGCTTGTCCTCTTCAGCGTCCTTGGAACTCTTGACTGGTGTTGTGGCAGAGCATCTCTTTGATTTAAAACTAGACCGTTTGGATTTGGTAAAAATTGGAAAACAAACGGAAAATAACTTTATCGGAGTCAACTCTGGTATTATGGACCAGTTTGCTATCGGTATGGGTGCTGACCAACGTGCCATTTACCTAGATACCAATACCTTGGAGTATGACTTGGTGCCACTTGATTTGAAGGACAATGTTGTTGTTATCATGAACACCAACAAACGCCGTGAACTGGCGGACTCTAAATACAATGAACGCCGTGCTGAGTGTGAAAAAGCTGTGGAAGAATTGCAAGTTGCCTTGGATATTCAGACCTTGGGTGAATTGGATGAGTGGGCCTTTGACCAATACAGCTATCTGATTAAAGATGAAAATCGCTTAAAACGTGCTCGCCATGCTGTGCTTGAAAACCAACGTACTCTTAAAGCTCAAGCAGCACTTCAAGCAGGTGATTTGGAAACATTTGGTCGCTTGATGAATGCTTCTCACGTTTCTCTAGAACATGACTATGAAGTAACTGGCTTGGAATTGGATACCCTTGTTCACACTGCTTGGGCTCAGGAAGGTGTTCTTGGTGCTCGTATGACAGGGGCAGGATTTGGAGGCTGTGCCATTGCCTTGGTGCAAAAAGATGCTGTTGAGGCTTTTAAAGGAGCTGTTGGCAAGCACTACGAGGAAGTCGTTGGATATGCTCCAAGCTTCTATATCGCTGAAGTTGCAGGCGGCAGTCGCGTTTTAGACTAGGAGAGAAGTAAATGGACGCTGTAATATTTGATTTAGATGGCTTATTAGCTGATACTGAGGTCATTTCTCTAAAAGTTTATCAAGAATTGCTTAAAGATTTTGGAATTCCTTTCACAGAAGAAACATATTCTAGAGAATACAGTGGACATAGGGAAGAGGAGAATGTTCAACGATTTTTAGATACCTATGATTTACCTTGGAACTTTGACCAAACCTTGGAAAAAGTTTATGAACTGGAAGCTCGAATATTAGCCAAAGGTGTAAATTTAAAAAAAGGTGCTAAAAATTTGCTTGCTTTTTTGCAAAGAGAAGGTATTCCAATCGCTCTAGCAACTTCAAGTGTTGAATCTAGAGCTAGAATGATTTTGGATAGTAATGGTATACTGTCCCTATTTGACCATCTAGTTTTTGCAAAAGATGTAAAGCGAAGCAAACCTTACCCTGATATATTTTTAAAGGCCTGTAGTGATTTGAATGTTTTACCAGAGAATTGCTTAGTATTAGAGGATAGTGAAGCAGGGATTGAAGCAGCGTATAGAGCTGGGATACCAGTTATTTGTATTCCAGACTTAAAAATACCTGCACAGTCTTTCTTAAATAAAACAGAACAAGTTTTTCAGGATTTAGATGCTGTCAAAGACTATTTAGAAAGTAAGAAGGAGAATCAATGAGTCAGGGAATTCTAGATGCATTTATCACGAAAGTCATTGCTGGAAGTTCATTTGAGGAAATGGATCGAATCTACTTAACCAATCGTGTTTTGGCGCGAGTGGGTGAAGGTGTTTTGGAAGTTGAGACGGATCTAGATGAGTTGATTGACCTCAAGGACCAGCTGGTCGAGGAGGCGGTTCGATTAGAGACGATTGAGGATAGTCAGACTGCGCGTGAAATCCTTGGTGCTGAACTGATGGACTTGGTAACCCCTTGTCCAAGTCAGGTCAATCGTGACTTTTGGGCAACTTATGCCCAATCTCCTGAGCAGGCAATAGCAGACTTTTACCAACTTAGCCAGAAAAACGACTACATCAAGCTCAAGGCTATTGCTAAAAATATTGCTTATCGCGTTCCATCTGATTACGGAGAGCTTGAGATTACCATCAACCTCTCTAAGCCTGAAAAGGATCCAAAGGAGATTGCGGCAGCCAAGTTGGTGCAAGCTAGCAATTATCCCCAGTGTCAGCTTTGTATAGAGAATGAAGGCTACCATGGTCGTGTCAACCATCCAGCTCGTAGCAACCACCGTATTATCCGTTTTGAAATGGCTGGGCAGGAGTGGGGCTTCCAGTATTCGCCCTATGCTTATTTTAATGAGCACTGTATTTTCTTAGACGGCCAGCACCGTCCCATGGCCATTAGTCGTCAGAGTTTTGAGCGTCTGCTGGCTATCGTAGAGCAGTTTCCGGGCTATTTTGCAGGTTCAAATGCGGACTTACCAATTGTGGGGGGCTCTATTCTAACTCATGATCACTATCAGGGAGGCCGTCACGTATTTCCTATGGAATTGGCTCCTCTGCAAAAGACTTTCTGTTTTGCTGGATTTGAGCAGGTCAAGGCTGGGATTGTCAAGTGGCCTATGTCAGTGCTACGTTTGACCTCGGATTCCAAAGAGGATTTGATCAATTTGGCTGACAAGATTTTACAGGAATGGCGCCAGTATTCAGATCCTGCAGTGCAGATTTTGGCAGAAACAGACGGGACACCGCATCACACCATCACACCGATTGCTCGTAAACGCGATGGACAGTTTGAGTTGGACTTGGTCTTACGGGACAATCAGACATCGCCAGAGCATCCTGATGGTATCTATCATCCCCACAAGGATGTCCAACATATCAAGAAAGAAAATATCGGCTTGATTGAGGTCATGGGCTTGGCTATATTGCCACCACGCCTGAAAGCAGAAGTGGAGCAAGTTGCAAGCTATCTTGTAGGAGATGATGAAGCAGTTGCAGACTATCATCAGGAATGGGCAGACCAGCTCAAAGCTCAACATCCAGACCTAAAAGATAAAGAAAAAGCCATTGAAATCGTCAAGGACTCTGTAGGTACTATCTTTGCGCGTGTTTTGGAGGACGCAGGGGTTTACAAGCAGACAGAACAAGGACAAGCAGCCTTTATGCGCTTTGTAGAACAGGTCGGAATTTTGCCAGACTAGGAGCTTTCTCCTTGCACAGTCCTATAAAAAGTAGTATCATAGTGTCGTTTGAAATATCAGGAGGAAACGATGAAAGATTTTCATTTTGACGCTATATCTGCCTTTGAAAATTACGAAATAGAAAAAATGAGAGATGGTCATGTTGTGGTGACGACAAAAGTAGTGGACTCGTCGCTCAACTACTATGGCAATGCCCATGGTGGCTATCTCTTTACCCTTTGTGACCAGATTAGTGGTCTAGTGGTTATCTCGTTGGGGCTTGATGGAGTGACGCTCCAATCCTCTATCAACTACCTCAAGGCAGGAAAACTCGACGATGTGCTGACCATTAAAGGAGAATGTGTCCATCATGGACGCACAACCTGTGTCGTGGATGTCGATATTACCAATCAAGAAGGCAGAAATGTCTGCAAGGCAACCTTCACCATGTTTGTCACAGGCCAGCGGTCAGAAGATAGACAGGTAAGGATATAGATAAACAAAAAAGAGGCTCACACCTCTTTTTCTTATTATGTGACTTTCAGTCCGTCTCGCTCCGTTAGGTGCGAGACAAAAAAACCACCCGCTAGACGGGTGGTCATGATTGTGTTCTTCCGATGAAATGGTCGTCTGACAATGTCAGCCACCGTGTCTGGCACGGGAAATTTAGAATTGACCTAAAAATATGATTTCAGGTCTTTGCGATCTCAGATAGTGTATACACACTATCGTAAAAATAGAACTATCAGTAAAGGTCAGAATGATACTTTTGGACTGATGGTTCTATTTTATTTTGGGGAGAATCCCCAAGCCTCTATCTATATTGTTATTGCTTTATTGCTATCATGACTTGTTCAGCAATTGCTTTAGCTAGCAACGGTGGGACAGCGTTACCTACCTGAGTAAATTGAGGTGTTTCTTTTGCTCGCTTATCGCCCCCAGTAGTACGCTTTCCTAGAAATACAAAACTATCGTCAAATGATTGTAGACGCGCCATTTCTCTTACAGTCAACACACGGTTAAAAAATGGGTGGATATAGTCATCTGGTAATGTTACCATGGTTGGAGAAACGGTATCTTGGTTAAGACGAACTCGAATACTCTTTTTAGTAAAGATTGCTTCAATTGCTGCAGGAGTTAATTCTCCATTTCTCAACATGTTTGAAAATTGATTTTCAGTGATTTCTGTATTCAGCCGATTTTTGATTTCATTCCAAAAGAGTTCTGCATCTTCAAATGATGTTTTTAATCTAAGAGCAAGTGATTTTAAAATATGGTGTTTTCTTAAGTTGTCATTATCATTCATAGACAATAAACCTAGTTGGCGATTTGTAAATTGTAGCCATTTTTCAGATTGAAAATTTTCTTGAAGCAAACCTTGTTTTTTTAGTTGCTTTAGAATGATAGGTTGGTTTGTTTTACCATTGAGTTGAAATAAACTTTCTGTGAATAAATGTGGGCAATCTCTTTGTAATTCCAATCCTTCCAATTGGATTCTATTTGCAGCTTTGGCTCTGTTCTCACCTTGCTGATATAGTGAAAATCGTTGTGTGACAATATCATCATGTCTTGAGAATTCCATATTTAACAGATTAGCATTTATAATAGGCTGTCCATCAGTGTTAGGAGTTCTTCCTAATCGGCTTTGTACGGAGTAATCTGTTTCGTAATCAAATTCCCCGTCATAAAGATCACCTAAAGCATCATAAACAGTAACGCTTGGAATATCGTTGTCACTTTCTGGATATTCGATAGGAGTTACATCGTTACGGTATGCTAAAAATACAACTCGATTTCTTTGTTGTGGAACACCAAAGTTTGCAGCGTTTAGAACCTGAACATCAAGTAGAGTATATCCTAACTCGTCTAACTCATTTCTAAGAATGGATTGAACTAAATTCTGTCCTTTGTAAATTCTATCATCAAGTACGCTTGGAAAGTCAAGCATCTGCATATCTAAAATACCTGTTACGTTTTCCATAACGACATAACGCGGCATAACGTCTTTAATGATACGCAAATATTCGTGGAAGAGCATGTTTCTAGGGTCTTTAGAATCTCTTTTCCCTAGACGGCTAAAGCCTTGACAAGGAGGACCACCAAAAATAACATCTACAGAACCTCTTTCAAAGATATTTCCATATTTCAATGAGTTTATTGATTGAAATATTTTGTCAGAAGTAAGTTCTTTTATATCAGAAAGTTCAAAGTGAGTGTCAACCCCGTCAACTAAGCCTAATTGTTGATGTCGGTTTGTATATGTTTCTTCTACCATAGGGCTTTTATCGCTGGAGAAGATAATATTGAATCCAGCTTGTAGGATTCCTTCGCTAAATCCTCCAGCGCCACAGAATAAGTCTATTGCATACGGCATAATTTACCTCGAATTTTGTATTTTCTACCTTAGTAGTATATCAGAAAATTATTGAAAAGTCCAGGAGTTACTCCCCTATAATAGATATTCGTTAAATATTTGAAAAAACCAGTAAAAATGTAAACTAAAGTGAATTTTATTTATGTTGAAAGTTATAAAATAAAGAAAATGATAATTGGAGAATTGTTATGGAGCGTCATATCAAAGAAAATATTGAGCGATTACTTTATTCGAGTAAACTATCGCAAAGTGAGTTATCGAAAAAGACAGGACTTAGCAGGCAGACGATTAACAAATTATTATCTCCAAATACTAATTATAGTCCTAAACTTTCAACCTTGGTAGTGATTGCTAATGCTTTATCAATCAATTTTCCAGAACTTTTGATTAGAACCGACAAGATAAGTGCTTCCAAAGAATTTTTTTCTAATTCTGTGGAGGAATATCAAAATATTCTTATACAAAATATCAAGCTATATTTGAGAAGATGGAATCAATTTTCATTGAGTACTTCAGACGGAGTTAGAGAGTCTACTATAAGCAATCTTGTAAATGGTAAATATTCAGATATTTATTTTTCAACAATAGAAAGTCTTGCAGATGAAATGGGAGTTTCACTGGCTGATTTATTTAAGAGAGGAGAAAACTAATGCAATTTATTCCATATGACGACGAATTAGAAGTTATCAACGCTATACATAAGTATAATTCTAATGATTATACTGTTATCAGACTGACGCAAACTATGTTAAGTAAAAGTATTATCGATGCAAATGGTTTTTTAAGGAAGTTGTTGTTAGATAATGATTTATTGGATTTCGAAAAATTGACTGACAAAGTTTATTTAATGGCTAATCTTGTATTGGAAGACCAGCAACATGAAGTGAAAATAAGCTTCTATAAAGCCAATAAAAGAGGCGATGAGCGATTTTGGATATCTGGATTGGGAGAGTTCATTAAGTCATCTCAAATCCATGTAAACGACTTGATTTATATAACCGTAAATAATCAAAAAGAACTTACATTATTTAATGTTACACATAGCATTCCTCAAAATAGCACTATTATAGAACTATTTGGACAAGATAAAGTTGAAGATTCACTAAATAGGTTAATTCCACAGATTAAAGCCATAGCAAGACAAGGCTTTCATAATAATTCTAAGGGGATAGGTAAGATTGCACCGAAAGACGCCGGAGATACCTTAGAATCACTTTTGGGAATTCAAACCAATAATAGCCAAGAAGCTGATTTTGAAGGAATCATCGAGCTGAAATCAAAATCTGCTAAAACACTAGATACTCTATTTACTCTACGTCCCAATTTTGAAGGAACACCTGTTGCAGAGTTTGAACCGAATGATAGAAGTAGGGTATCAGCATTTGCTCGCCTGTATGGCTATGATTCAGATAAGCATTTGGGATATAAAAGTCTATACATTACAATAGGTTCAGAGGAAAATCCTCAAAATAATCAAGGGTTTTATCTGGAAGTTAATGATAGAGATAATATTGTTGAGCTACGGAAACAGGAAAACAAGAAAAGTATTCTAGCTGCCTTTTGGACATTTAAAGCACTAGAGGAAGAATTACATAAAAAACACCCAGCTACCTTATGGGTGAAAGTTGAATCCAAGATGGACGATGAAGTAGCACAATTCAAATATATTGAAGCTGAGTTAACCCGTTCACCACAATTTATGACTTTTCTTTCCCTGATAAAATCAGGAGCAATTACCTATGACTGGCGAGGATATACAACGCTATCAGGAAAGTATGCAGGAAAAAATCACGGTAATGCTTGGCGGATAAAAAACAAACAAAGAAATTTGTTGTTTGGTAGTACAGAAGTAATTGATTTAAACATTTAGCAAGATGGAGACGTTTTATGGCAAAAGACAATGGTGGAGCAATTGCGCAAAAGGGATTCAATTATCAAAATTGTGTTATATCTTTAGTTGCGATTAGAAACTATAATAAGTCCAATTTTTCAATATATGTTGAGACGGATGAGGATTTTGAAGTTACTTATGATGATAGCTATCATGCTTATATACAGGTCAAAGGTCAGAAAAACATGAGTCTCAAAAAGTTATTACAAGAAACAAAGGAACGACCTTCTATCTTTGAAAAGAATCTTTCTTCAGGGACAAGCGATTCTATTTATAAAATTGTAGTATATAATTTTAAAGAAAGCGATTTAAAAGAAATGCAAGAACAGATAGATACAGAAGAACTTTTTTCTAGTTCATGGCTGTTATCTGATAATCAAAAGAAGGAAGTTAATAATCCGAAGGTAGATAATTTTGCTTTGGTAAAAACTGCTTTTGATAATAACATTATCAATGCTAAAACATTTTTAAAGGGAGAGATGGCAAATCAAAGGGTTTCTATTGATAATAGAGATGATGTAATTATTAACGAATTATTGCAGCAAATTGTCCAAAAATCTGAAAAAGAAGTGCATACGATTGCAGATAAAGAACTCAAAAAGATTACATCAGAAGAGCTAAATTTAATCTTACAAAAAGTAACTGCAAAGGCACGATTTGATAAAGAACTTGATAAATTTGGTTTTACTGAAATTAAGAATGAGAAAATAAAGAAAGAAGAAAAAAAGATTATATTAGAATATATAACTGCTAAAAAATCTGTCGTTAATTTTTTGAACAGTGATAAAAATAGTTTAGAAAATGAATCGGTAACAACGTTAATACCTAAAACATTTATGTTATCTGAAATGGGAACATTATCAGAAAACAGTAGATATGCTGTAGGAATATCGGCGTATTGCGATATTTTGGAGGGAATTGCTAATGAGTAGGATGACCATAAAAAGTCTTTTAATAGCAGATTACGAGAACGAAAAAGCGAACAAATTTGTATTTTCTGATTCAGCAAACCTAATAGTTAGTAGTACGAATGGTGAAGGGAAATCTAGTCTAGTTAAATCAATTTACTATTCCTTAGGAGCAAACCTCAAATCATTTCCCAAGGGTTGGAATGCGGACAATTTTATTTTTCAATTAGAAGTTTTTATTGATGGTAATGAATTTTTGATCAAGAGACATAATAAAGTTATTTCTGTTTTAGATAATAATGAAGTCAAACTGTTTGAAAACTTTGCAGAATACTATTTGTGGTTTCAAGAGAAACTTAAAATGAGGCTGGAATTAGTCAACAAAAGCAGTGATAAAGCAAGTTTAGCTTCTGTTGAAGCCCTTTTTAGTCCAATGTATATTGATCAGGATAAAGCATGGGATGGTAAATTATTTAAAGATTCATTTGAAAGTTTAGGACGGTATAAATCAAATGATTTTCCCAAAAATGTTTTTGATTATTATCTAGGCATATCTGATTGTCAAATCGTTGATAAAGAAAGTAAAAAAAATGAGTATTTAAGGCAATTAGAATTAGTAAATGGAAGAATCAATCAGGTTCAATCAGTATATAAAACGTATCGTACTAAAAATAAAATTACTGAGACAGTTCCTAAAGATTTCAAAGACCTACAAAAAGAATTAGATTTTTATATTACCGAAACAGATAAGTTTTCTATAAAAATTACCGATAAGACTGGGGAATTATCTAAAGAAAAGATAAATCTTGATATATTAAATCAAGATTTAGAAGAGCTTAAAAAGTTATCAAGTAAGATTAAGGAGAGATTTTCTGAAATTAGACATGAATGTGTTTATTGCCATTCTATCTTAACTAGACAACAATCCCTAACACGCTTAGAACTGGAAGACAATGAACTTGCAATCAAGAGTCGAATAGATAATATTTCTCAGCAAATTATGAAATCTAAAAGAATAGTTCAAGAAAAAGAAGAAGCTATAAAACAGCTACAAGAACAGTTTAATCAATATCATGAACGTTTAACTGAACTGAAACAATTATCTGATATTGATGAGTATGTGAATCAAAATGTTTTATCTGAACTAAAAAAGTTAGAGATTCAAGAAACTTCGGAAAAATCAAATCTTGACAAATTGATTGGTGACATTACAAAAGAAATAAGGATGCTCAAAAAAGAGCTTAATCAGAGAGCGAAAACAATTGAAGGAGATTATGAAGCACTTAAAAATGAACTTTCAATTCTAATTGGTTCAACAGGTATCACAGATAAAAAATTCCGTAATTTTGATAAGTTAAAGGGCAGTGGAACAAATTTAAATAAAGATTTATTGGTAATTTTTCTCGTTTATATGAACTTGATTGATAGTAAATCTATTACAAGTCTGCCATTTGCTATTGATTCATTCGTAAAAAATGAAACTGATGAAAAGGTTTTGAAAAAAATGTTCGACGCAATAAATTCAAAATTTCTAAGTTTAAAAAGTCAAACGTTCTTTTCGATTATTAGAGATAATTTGAAATATGTTGATTCGAAAGTTAATCAGGTTAACATAGAAAGCCCATTATTAAAGCGTGAATATTATAGCGATCTGTCTAAAGAAATTATATAAGTTAGAATCAAAAGTATACTTACTAAAACAAGTAGGCTACAAAAAAGCGGTCTTCAACGAAAAGTTGACAACCGCTTTTTAATTATGCGACTTTCATGATTTCTTTTTATGATTTAGTACCGCATTGAGGACAATGGCCAGTAAGCTGGCTACGACGATTCCGTTTGAGAAGAACATTTGGAAGGCTGTCGGCATGCTGACGAAGAGATTACTATTGTTGAGTCCGACACCTGCAGCGATTGAAACTGCTGCGATAAGGAAGTTGTGTTCATTGTTAGCAAAGTCAACGCGGGCAAGGATTTGCATCCCTTGAAGGGAAACAAAGCCAAACATCACCAGCATGGCCCCTCCAAGAACAGGGCTCGGAATGATTTGGGCAAGGGCTCCAAACTTAGGAAGGAGTCCAAGGAGGACTAGGAAACCAGCTGCGTAGTAGATTGGCAGGCGTTTCTTGATGCCTGACAATTTAACCAAGCCAACGTTTTGTGAAAATCCTGTGTAAGGGAAGGTGTTAAAGATTCCTCCGAGAAGTACGGCCAGACCTTCTGCACGGTAACCGTTGCGCAGGCGCGTGCTGTCGATTGGGTCATTAGTAATATCAGACAAGGCCAGATAAACACCAGTGGACTCAACCATAGACACCGTTGCGATGATACACATCATGACAATAGAGGAGATTTCAAAGGTTGGGATACCAAAGTAGAGGGGAGTTGGGACATGGACAAGTGGTGCTGCCGCAACAGGTGAGAAGTCAACCAAGCCCATGGTAGCAGCAATAGCAGTCCCAACGACCAAGCCAATCAAAATGGAGATAGACTTGATAAATCCTTTAGTAAAGATGTTGATCAAGAGGATAATCAGAACAGTGATGGCTGCAAGCAAAAGACTTTGCCCAGTTGGCTCTGGAACGTTATTTCCCATATTTCCAATAGCGACAGGAATCAAGGTTAAACCAATCGTGGTAATGACAGAGCCTGTTACGATAGAAGGGAAGAGATTGGCAACTTTTGAGAAAATTCCTGAAATCAGAACCACATAAATCCCAGAAACGATAAGGGCACCAAACATAGCACCGCTACCGTGACTCTGCCCAATCATAATTAAAGGAGCGACGGATTGGAAGGCAACTCCGAGAACGACTGGTAGTCCAATTCCGAAGTATTTGTTGAGTTGGAGTTGAAGGAAGGTGGCCACCCCACACATGAAGATATCTGTGGAGATTAGGTAGGTCAACTGCTCAGCTGAATAGCCAAGGGCTGTCGCAATCATGATGGGAACCAGGATAGATCCTGAGTACATGGCTAATAAGTGCTGCAAGCCAAGAATGGCTGCTTGCGAGTGTTTTTCTTGTTTTTGCATTAGAGATCTGCCTCCTTAAATACGACCTGACCATTTTCAAAACGATCCAAACGAGCAAGTGATAGGACAGGGTAACCTGCTTTTTCAAGCAAATCACGACCGTCTTGGAAGGATTTTTCAATCACGATACCAATCGCTTCAACTTTTGCTCCAGCTTGTTCGATGATTTGGATCAAGCCTTTGGCAGCTTGTCCATTTGCTAGGAAATCATCGATAATCAAGACCTTGTCCTCTGGTGAAAGGAATTTTCCAGCGATGGAAACGGTGCTGGTCACTTGCTTGGTAAAGGAGTAGACTTGGGCAGTTAAGATACCTTCGTTCATGGTGATGTTTTTAGCTTTCTTGGCGAAAATCATGGGAACATTCAAGGCTTCAGATGTAAAAACGGCTGGGGCAATGCCTGAAGCTTCAATGGTCACGACCTTGGTAATGCCAGCAGAAGCGAATTTTTCCGCAAATACCTTACCAATCTCTCGCATCAAGCTAAAGTCAACTTGGTGGGTTAAAAAGGAATCCACCTTGAGGATATTGTCCCCCAAGATATGCCCATCCTCGAGGATGCGCTCTTCTAATAATTTCATAAGACCTCCTAAAGTCTAAAAGATGCTTCATTTGCTTGTCTAAATGTTTCTATAGTGATTTAGTTTGCTAATAATGTATATGTATAATACTAGTGCGAGCGAAGCGAGTTTTACTAGATATTTCCCGCTGTAGTGGTATCATATACAATAATCTTGTTATTGTATATGACGGGATTTTTGAGACTTTGGGCTCAAAAATTAGGGATGAAATTCCGAAGGAAGTTGCTCCCGTCCGCACTAAATAAGGGAAATATTAAAAATATTATATTTAACCTTGAAGGCTAGCCTTAGCAAAATACTAAAAAAGGACCTACTTAATCCCCTAAGTAAGTCCCCAAAATAGGCATAGCCAACACCATACCTTCAGCTGACATACTCATTGTTAGGTGTTCCGGCACCTTGTAGAAACGTCGTGCCAATTCACGACATAAACAAGTAAAATGATATTCAATTTTAAATAGGCCGCTGCCAATGTTTTTATTTTACACCAATTAGCTTTATAAATCAAATGTTTTGTTAGTAAATAGATTGTAAAAGCGAACGAATAAAAGGCTGCAATGCTAGATAGTATTGTAGCCTTTTATTCTTCTATTCGCTAAATCTTAAAAAATAACCATCAGGATCCAAAACGGCAAATTCGTGAGGATAGATGTAGTGATCCCCAACACGAAATGTTCTCTTAGTCAAAGGACGATAAATAGGATAGTTGGCCTCCAGCAGTTTTTGGTGGAGCTGAGGGACATCTTCAATACCAAAGGAAATATTGACACCACGCCCGAAAGGATAGGTTAGTTGGGCTAATTCTTCTGTGCTGCCTTCTTCTAGCATAAGTTGGCAGTCTTCAAGCGAGAGGAAGAGAAATTTCTCCTCTGGACGCTCGTATTCGACAGAAAATCCCAGCAAGTCGCAGTAGAAGTGGCGTGACTTTTCGAGGTCAGATACTACAAATTCAGGAATGACAGCTTGATAGTCCATTAGTTTTCTCCTTAGAGTTCAATTTCCAATACAATCGGCGTATGGTCTTGACGCGCACCCGAGTCAATCATGTCAGACTTGGTCACCTTGTCAGCCACGCGGTTGCTAGTGAGCCAGTAGTCGATTCTCCAGCCTGTATTGTTGATTTTAGAAGTCTTGCTACGTTGCGCCCACCAAGTGTAGCGCTCTGGGACATCGCCGTGAAGATGACGGAAGGTGTCGGTAAATCCAGTTGCCAAGAGGTTGGTAAAGCCAGCACGTTCCTCGTCTGTAAATCCTGGTGAACGGCGGTTGCTGGCAGGATTTGCAAGGTCGATTTCCTTGTGAGCTACGTTGTAGTCTCCAGTCGCAAGGACTGGTTTTTCTTTGTCTAGTTGCGCCAAATACTCAGCATATTTGACGTCCCAGACTTGACGCTCTTCCAAGCGTTTGAGACCATCACCAGCGTTTGGAGTGTATACTTGGGTCACGAAAAATGTATCAAATTCCAAGGTGATGATGCGGCCTTCTAAGTCCATGGTAGAAGGAGCACCAATTTCTGGGAAGCTGATCGTTGGTGTGAGTTCTTTCTTATAGAGGAACATAGTTCCAGCGTAGCCTTTGCGAGCAGGTTCTTGAGAGGAACGCCAAGTGTTCTCATAACCTGAGAAGAGTTCTTCAAGTACTTCTAGGTGTTTCTTTGTAGGGCCCTTGGCAGAAAGCTTGGTTTCCTGAATAGCGATAATATCAGCATTTTCAGCGACCAAGGTTTGTAGGACTTCTTGGGACAATTTTGCACGAGCTGAGTCGCTTGTTAGGGCTGCATTGAGGGAATCAATATTCCATGAGATGAGTTTCATAAAGTTACCTTTTTCATTCAGATTATAGACTATATTATACCAAAAAAAGGCGCATTTCCCCAACGTATGGTTTGAAAAATCACCCTCTTTCGTTTATAATGAAGAATGATTTTATGAAAGGGAGTGAAAATACATGAAATTCTATTCTTATGACTATGTCCTCAGCCAAATTGGTCAGCAAAATGGCATCATGCTTGGTTTAGGGATTGTCCTATTAGCTGTGACAGGATTTTTAGCTTTTAAGGCATACCATGATAAAAAGGGGACCAAATTTCGTGAGTTGGTCATGATTTCAGCCTTGACCTTGCTAGCTCTCCTTTTGGTCAGCATCACGACTTATCAAAACAATCAAGTTTCTAATAATAAATTTCAAGCTTCACTTCATTTCATCGAGCTTGTTTCCAAAGAATTGGGAGTAGACAAGTCAGAGGTCTATGTCAATACTTCTGCGGACACGGATGGCGCACTTATCAAGGTAGGTGATCGCTATTACCGTGCCCTGAACGGCAGTGAGCCAGACAAGTACCTGCTAGAGAAAGTGGAATTGTATAAAACAGATGCAATTGAACTGGTGGAGGTGAACAAATGACACTCAATTATATCGAAATTTTAATTAAACTAGCCTTGGGTCTCTTTTCTCTGGTTTTTGTAATCAATGTGACCGGAAAGGGCAACCTAGCGCCTAACTCAGCAATAGATCAAATTCAGAACTATGTACTCGGGGGTATCATCGGTGGGGTGATTTACAATAGCGCCATCAGTATCCTTCAGTATGCAGTCATCTTGATCATGTGGACCATTCTGGTCTTGACTCTCAAATGGCTGAATAATAATGTTCACTTTGTGAAACGTTTGATTGATGGGAAGCCAACCCTGCTCATCAAAAATGGGAAGATTGATCCAGAAGCCTGCCGTTCGGTTGGTTTATCAGCAGCGGACGTAGCACTTAAGCTTCGTAGTCAGGGAATTTTCCAAATGAAACAGGTCAAACGCGCTATGCAGGAGCAAAACGGTCAACTCATCGTAGTCCAAATGGGAGATGAGAATCCCAAGTATCCTGTTGTCACAGACGGTGTGATCCAAGTCGAAATTTTGGAGACCATTGGTCGGAGCGAAGAATGGCTGCTTGATAACCTCAGTAAACAAGGATATGATAATGTGGCCAATATCTTTATTGCTGAGTATGACAAGGGTGTCGTCTCAGTCGTAACTTATGAATAAGAAAAACCTGGGGTCTTGTACTCTTCAAAAATCAAATTCAAACTGCGTCAACGTCGCCTTGCCGTATGTAGGTTACTGACTTCGTCAGTTCTATCTACAACCTCAAAGCAGTGCTTTGAGCAGCCTGCGGCTAGCTTCCTAGTTTGCTCTTTGATTTTCATTGAGTCTTGGCCTCAGGTTTCCATTTGCAATCAGAAAGGGATTTTATGTCCATTATTCAAAAACTCTGGTGGTTTTTCAAGTTAGAAAAGCGCCGTTATCTAGTCGGGATTGTGGCCTTGGTCTTGGTTTCCGTCCTCAATCTCATTCCTCCCATGGTTATGGGGCGGGTGATTGACGCCATTACGTCGGGGCAACTAACTCAGCAGGACCTCCTTCTTAATCTATTTTATCTACTGCTGGCAGCCTTTGGGATGTACTATCTGCGCTATGTTTGGCGCATGTATATCCTTGGGACTTCCTATCGTCTCGGACAGATCATGCGGTCTCGCTTGTTTGAGCATTTTACCAAGATGTCGCCAGCCTTTTATCAGACCTATCGGACGGGGGACTTGATGGCACACGCCACCAATGATATCAATGCTTTAACTCGTCTCGCAGGTGGAGGTGTTATGTCTGCGGTGGATGCCTCTATCACGGCTTTGGTGACTTTGCTGACCATGCTTTTTAGCATTTCTTGGCAGATGACTCTGGTTGCCATTCTTCCCTTGCCTTTCATGGCTTATGCCACCAGTCGTTTAGGGAGAAAGACCCATAAGGCCTTTGGTGAGTCACAGGCTGCCTTTTCTGAACTCAATAACAAGGTGCAGGAGTCTGTATCAGGTATCAAAGTGACCAAGTCTTTCGGTTATCAGGCTGATGAGCTTGAGTCTTTTCAGGCGGTCAATGAATTGACCTTCCAAAAGAACCTCCAGACCATGAAATACGATAGTCTCTTTGACCCCATGGTTCTCTTGTTTGTTGGTTCGTCCTATGTTTTAACTCTCTTGGTCGGCTCTTTGATGGTTCAGAAAGGGCAAATCACGGTTGGGAATCTGGTTACCTTTATCAGCTACTTGGATATGTTGGTCTGGCCTCTTATGGCCATTGGCTTCCTCTTTAATATCACTCAGCGAGGCAAGGTTTCTTACCAACGGATTGAGGAACTTTTATCTCAGGAATCACCTGTAAAAGATCCTGAATGTCCTCTGGACGGTATTGAAAATGGACGCTTGGAGTACGATATTGATAGTTTTGCCTTTGAAAATGAGGAAACACTGACGGATATTCACTTTAGTTTGGAAAAAGGGGAAACTCTTGGCTTGGTCGGACAGACAGGCTCTGGGAAAACATCCTTGATCAAGCTTCTCTTGCGAGAATACGATGTGGATAAGGGAGCTATTTACCTAAACGGTCACGATATTCGGGACTATCGTCTGACAGACCTTCGTAGTCTCATGGGCTATGTTCCTCAGGACCAGTTCCTCTTTGCGACCTCTATCTTAGACAATATCCGCTTTGGAAATCCTAACTTGCCCCTTTCAGCAGTTGAGGAAGCGACTAAGTTAGCCCAAGTTTACCAAGATATTGTAGATATGCCTCAGGGATTTGATACGTTGATTGGTGAAAAAGGAGTCAGTCTTTCAGGTGGGCAAAAGCAGCGCCTAGCCATGAGTCGAGCTATGATTTTAGACACTGATATCTTAATTTTAGATGATTCCCTGTCCGCCGTGGATGCCAAGACAGAGTATGCGATCATCGACAATCTCAAGGAGACACGGAAGGATAAGACAACCATTATCACAGCCCATCGTCTCAGTGCAGTCGTCCATGCAGATCTGATTTTGGTTCTACAAAATGGTCAAATTATCGAACGGGGTACACACGAAGACCTGCTAGCTCTAGATGGCTGGTATGCCCAAACCTACCAGTCTCAGCAGTTGGAAATGAAAGGAGAAGAAGATGCAGAATAAGAAAGAACAATGGGCTGTATTGAAGCGCTTGATGTCCTATCTCAAGCCCTATGGCCTCCTGACCTTTTTGGCACTCAGTTTTCTCCTCGCGACTACTGTCATTAAAAGTGTCATTCCCCTTGTGGCCTCCCACTTTATCGACCAGTATCTCAGCAATCTCAACCAACTTGCTGTGACAGTTTTGCTGGCCTACTATGGTCTTTATATCCTGCAAACTCTGGTCCAGTATGTTGGAAATCTTCTCTTTGCGCGGGTGTCCTACAGTATTGTCAGAGATATTCGTCGGGATGCCTTTGCCAATATGGAGAAACTGGGCATGTCTTATTTTGACAAGACGCCAGCAGGTTCCATCGTTTCTCGTTTGACCAATGATACCGAAACCATCAGTGATATGTTTTCGGGGATTTTATCCAGCTTTATTTCAGCAGTTTTCATCTTTCTGACAACTCTGTATACCATGTTGGTGCTGGATTTTCGTTTGACAGCTTTAGTTTTGCTCTTTCTACCCTTGATTTTCCTTTTGGTCAATCTCTACCGGAAAAAGTCAGTGAAAATCATCGAGAAAACCAGAAGTCTCTTGTCGGATATCAATAGTAAGCTGGCAGAGAATATCGAGGGGATCAGGATTATCCAGGCCTTTAATCAAGAGAAGCGCCTGCAGGCAGAATTTGATGAAATCAACCAAGAACATTTGGTCTATGCCAACCGTTCTGTAGCCTTGGATGCCCTCTTTTTGAGGCCTGCCATGAGTTTGCTGAAACTCCTAGGCTACGCCGTTTTGATGGCCTACTTTGGTTACCGTGGTCTTTCTATCGGGATAACGGCCGGAACCATGTATGCCTTTATCCAGTACATCAATCGCCTTTTTGATCCCCTGATTGAGGTGACGCAAAACTTTTCAACCCTTCAAACGTCCATGGTATCTGCAGGTCGTGTCTTTGCCTTGATTGACGAGACGACCTATGAGCCTCTTCAAGAAGATGGGAAAGCCAAAGTCCAAGAAGGCAATATCCGTTTTGAACATGTCTGCTTCTCATATGATGGCAAACATCCGATTCTGGATGATATTTCCTTTTCGGTTAAGAAGGGAGAAACCATTGCCTTTGTAGGTCATACAGGTTCAGGGAAGTCTTCCATTATCAATGTCCTCATGCGCTTTTATGAATTTCAGTCAGGCCGCATTCTCTTGGATGGTGTGGATATCCGAAACTACAGTCAGGAAGAGTTGAGAAAAAACATCGGCCTGGTCTTACAGGATCCCTTCCTCTATCATGGAACCATCAAGTCCAATATCGCCATGTACCAAGACATTAGTGATGAAGAGGTCCAGGCTGCGGCTGTCTTTGTTGATGCAGATTCCTTTATTCAGGACCTTCCGCTGGGTTATGATGCCCCCGTTTCCGAGCGTGGTTCTAGCTTTTCTACTGGCCAGCGTCAGCTTCTTGCCTTTGCTAGAACTGTCGCCAGTCAGCCTAAAATCCTGATTTTGGATGAAGCGACAGCCAATATTGACTCTGAAACAGAAAGTTTGGTTCAAGATTCCCTAGCTAAGATGAGAAAGGGGCGGACAACCATTGCTATCGCCCACCGCCTTTCGACCATCCAGGACGCCAACTGCATTTATGTCTTGGATAAGGGACGCATCATCGAGAGTGGAACCCATGAGGAACTCTTGGCCTTGGGAGGAACCTATCACAAGATGTATAGCTTGCAGGCAGGGGCCATGTCTTAATACTCCTTGAAAATCTCTTCAAATCATATCAGTTTTATCTGCAACCTCAAAGCAGTACTTTGATTTTCATTGAGCACCAGAAGGAAATCCTTAAAATTACAGATTTCTTGCACCGCCTTTTCCATTTTGTGGTATAATGAAAAATGTTGACAAATAGTATAATAAAAACAAAGGAGAAACAGCATGCTGAAATGGGAAGACTTGCCCGTGGAAATGAAATCAAGCGAGGTTGAGTCTTACTACCAGCTTGTCTCTAAAAGGAAGGGTTCGCTGATTTTCAAGCGTTGCCTGGATTGGGTTCTGGCCTTGTTTTTGCTAGTTTTGACTTTTCCCATCTTTCTTATCTTGAGCATTTGGATCAAGTTGGATAGCAAGGGACCTGTCATTTACAAGCAAGAGCGCGTGACCCAGTACAACCGTCCGTTCAAGATTTGGAAGTTCCGTACTATGGTAACGGATGCGGATAAAAAAGGAAGCCTGGTGACTTCTGCTAACGATAGTCGCATTACCAAGGTTGGAAATTTCATCCGCCGTGTGCGCTTGGACGAACTGCCTCAGCTGGTCAATGTCCTTAAAGGTGAGATGTCCTTTGTAGGCACACGACCTGAAGTGCCACGTTACACCAAGCAGTATAGCCCTGAAATGATGGCGACCTTGCTCTTGCCAGCAGGAATCACCTCTCCTGCCAGTATCAACTACAAGGATGAGGACACCATCATCAGTCAGATGACAGAGAAAGGTCTGTCGGTTGACCAGGCTTATGTAGAGCATGTTCTTCCTGAAAAGATGCGCTATAATCTCGCCTATCTCCGAGAGTTTAGTTTCCTTGGAGATATTAAAATCATGTTTCAAACCGTGTTTGAAGTGCTAAAATAAAGTAGTCATGAGAAAATGAGTACAGATAAAAGGAGCAAATCAATGCCAAATTACAATATTCCATTTTCACCTCCCGATATTACCGAAGCTGAAATTGCTGAAGTAGCGGATACCCTGCGTTCTGGTTGGATTACAACTGGGCCAAAGACAAAAGAACTAGAGCGCCGCTTATCTCAATACACACAGACACCTAAGACTGTCTGCCTCAACTCTGCGACAGCCGCTCTTGAGTTGATTTTACGTGTTTTGGAAGTGGGACCTGGTGATGAAGTCATCGTTCCAGCTATGACCTATACAGCTTCATGCAGTGTCATCACACACGTAGGAGCAACACCTGTCATGGTGGATATCCAAGCAGATACGTTTGAGATGGACTATGACTTGCTTGAGCAAGCTATTACTGAAAAGACCAAGGTGATTATTCCGGTTGAGCTTGCAGGGATTGTTTGCGACTATGACCGTTTGTTCCAAGTTGTGGAGAAGAAACGTGACCTCTTTACTGCATCAAGCAAGTGGCAAAAAGCCTTTAACCGTATCGTGATTGTCTCTGATAGTGCCCATGCTTTGGGATCTACTTACAAAGGACAACCAGCTGGATCTATCGCTGACTTTACTTCCTTCTCATTCCATGCCGTTAAGAACTTTACAACTGCTGAGGGAGGAAGTGCGACTTGGAAAGCCAATCCAGCGATTGACGACGAAGAGATGTACAAGGAATTCCAAATCCTTTCCCTTCACGGTCAAACAAAGGATGCTCTTGCCAAGATGCAATTGGGTTCATGGGAATACGATATCGTTACACCAGCCTACAAGTGCAATATGACCGATATCATGGCTTCGATTGGTTTGGTACAATTGGACCGTTACCCTGGGTTGCTACAACGTCGTAAGGACATCGTGGACCGTTATGATGGTGGTTTTGCGGGTACTCGTATTCACCCACTGGCACACAAGACTGATAGTGTCGAATCTTCACGCCACCTCTACATCACCCATGTAGAAGGTGCTAGCCTAGAAGAGCGTAACCAAATCATCCAAGAATTGGCCAAAGCAGGAATTGCAAGTAATGTACACTATAAACCGCTTCCTCTCTTGACAGCCTATAAGAATCTTGGTTTTGATATGGCAGATTATCCAAGAGCCTATGCCTTCTTTGAAAACGAAATTACCCTCCCTCTTCACACTAAATTAAGCGATGAAGAAGTGGATTACATCGTTCAGACTTTGGTGAGAATTTCCGAAGAAATCCTCGGATCAGGAAAAAAATCATAAAAAATCTTGACAAAAAGTGGACAATAGCATATAATATTCTCAACAAATCAGAAAAGTAACTATGTTTGATCTTCAGGGAGCCTGTGGTGATTGTGAACAGGTGGTTGGAAGTAGTGAAAGTGGGCTGATTTTAAAAATGAATTTGAAACAATGAAAATTCGGTGCGCACACCTTACAGTGCAACTTGTTGTTAGACAAGGCAGAGATGTAAAGGGGAATAGTCCCTTTATAATTGAGGTGGCACCGCGTTACCAACGCCCTCACATGGAATAATCTTCTGTGTGTGGGCTTTTTCTTTCGGTCATTTTGTTTATCTTTTATTAGGGCGTTAAGTCACTTTGATGAACTTGAGTTCTATCTGCAGCTCCTTGCCTACTACTAAAAGCAAACAAAACGGCCGGATTAATATGGAAAGAGGAAAAATTTTATGACAACTAAAGGATATTTTGGACAATTTGGTGGTAGTTTTGTACCGGAGCCGATTCAGGCTTTGTTGGATGAGTTGGAAGTGACATTTGACAAATACAAGGATGATCCAGAATTTTTGGCAGAATTTCGCCATTACTTGAAGGATTATTCCGGTCGCGAAACACCGCTTTATTTTGCGGAAAGTTTGACAGATCACCTAGGTGGGGCTAAGATTTATCTCAAGCGAGAAGATCTTAACCACCTTGGTTCTCACAAGCTCAACAATGTTTTAGGGCAAATTCTTCTTGCCAAACGTATGGGCAAAAAACGAGTGATCGCAGAAACAGGAGCTGGTCAGCACGGTGTTGCGACAGCAGCTGCTGCAGCTAAGTTTGGTATGGCCTGTGATGTCTACATGGGGGCAGAAGATGTGGAGCGTCAACGTCTCAATGTCTTCCGTATGGAGATGATGGGAGCGACCGTTCACGCGGTTGAAACGGGAACTCGAACTCTCAAGGACGCGGTTGATGCAGCCTTTGGAGCATGGATGAATGACCTTGAAGCCTTCTACGTTTTGGGATCTGCTGTAGGTCCTCATCCTTATCCTACCATTGTTCATGAATTCCAAAAGGTCATCAGTGAAGAATCTCGTCGTCAAATCTTAGAAAAAGAAGGCCGTTTACCAGACTACGTCATTGCCTGTGTAGGTGGTGGTTCAAATGCCATCGGTGCTTTTTCGCAGTATGTGGCTGATGAAGAAGTCAAATTGGTTGGGGTCGAAGCTGCCGGTCACGGACTTGACACAGACAAGCACGCAGCTACTATGACAAAAGGTAGTATCGGAATTGTCGACGGTATGAAGACCTATGCAGTCTTTAAGGAAGATGGAGAGCTGGCTCCAGTTTACTCTATCTCAGCTGGATTGGACTATCCAGGGGTTGGCCCAGAGCACGCCTACTTTAAAGATTCAGGTCGCGTAGAATACGTAGCAGCGACAGATGAAGAAGCTGTTCAAGCCTTGCTCCTTCTCAGCAAGACTGAAGGGATTATCCCAGCGATTGAAAGTTCGCATGCCATCGCAGAAGCAGTTAAACGTGCACCGAAACTAAGTAAAGATGAGATTATCATCATCAATGTCTCTGGTCGTGGAGACAAGGACGTAGCTGCGATTGCAGACTACCTAGAAGCTAAAAAATAAAAGATGGAAAAATTACAGCTGTTTCTCTCTCAGAGAGCTTGTGGTTGCTGAAAACAAGCAGAGAAAGCTGTAAGGTTGGGTCCATCTCAAACGAGAGAAGAATTCATAATTCTCAAGGGAGTGCCCTTTATCGCACAACCTGTTACAGGAAGGTTCTGAGACAGGAATGAGAGATAGGAGAAATCCTATAATTGAGGTGGCACCGCGAATTTCGTCCTCACGCAAGTTATTTTGCGTGGGGATTTTTTTGTAGAATCACCACAGGATTTATGAAGAACTGAAAGGGAAATTACAATGGAACGAATCATTCATGGAGATGTTTTATCACCAATCTTGGCGTATATGCGCTTGAACGGACAACACAAGGTCATACTTGAAAGTATCCCAAGAGAAAAGGAAAATGCTCGATTTTCTATCTTGGCCTATAATCCAGTTTTTGAGATTCAGTTTGAAAATGGAGTTCTTTATCAAAATGGGCAAGTCATTGATCGTGATCCCTTGGATTTTCTTTATGAGGTGACTCATAAGAGTCAGCACCATTCAGACCTACCTTTTGGTGGTGGAGCCATCGGCTTTGTTGGCTATGATATGATTTCTCTTTATGAAGAAATTAGTCAGCTTCCTGAGGATACGATTGGGACGCCAGATATGCATTTCTTTGTTTACGAGAGTTATATGGTATTTGACCACAAGAAAGAAAAAATTCATATCATCGAGGATGCTCTTTACAGTGATCGAAGCAATGAAGAACTAGAAGCGGCTTTAGATCAGGTTTTAGAGGAGTTGAAAATCCCTGCTCCAAACGAATTTGAAGACTTGGACGTTTCTCCACTTCAGTTTAGACCACATATTGCACCTCAGAAATTTGAAGAAATGGTAGAAACAGCTCGCGACTTGATTCGCAATGGAGATATGTTTCAATGCGTGCTCAGTCAGCGTTTCTCCGCAGAGGTAACTGGAAATCCTTTTGACTTCTACAGAAATCTCCGAGTAACAAATCCATCAAATTACCTCTACTTTTATGACTTTGGAGATTATCAAATCATCGGTGCCAGTCCAGAAAGTTTGGTTTCTGTCAAAAATGGCATCGTGACAACCAATCCGATTGCGGGTACACGACCAAGAGGAGCTACAGATGAAGAGGACAAGGCCTTGGCGACAGACCTGCTTTCTGATGAGAAGGAAACAGCAGAACATCGGATGTTAGTAGACTTGGGTCGTAACGATATTGGCCGCATCTCTGAAACGGCGAGTGTCCAAGTTACCAAGTATATGGAAGTGGAGCTCTTCCGCTATGTCATGCATTTGACCAGCGTGGTCAAGGGACGTTTGCTTCCAGACCTCACTGCCATGGATGCTTTGAAAGCTACACTTCCAGCTGGAACAGTTTCAGGAGCACCAAAGATTCGGGCCATGAGACGCATCTATGAACTGGAGACGGAAAAACGCGGTGTATACGCAGGAGCAATCGGCTACTTGTCTGCGACTGGTGATATGGATTTCGCCATCGCCATCCGAACTATGATTCTCAAAAATCAAACAGCCTATGTGCAGGCTGGGGCAGGGATTGTCTACGACTCTATCGCCCAAAACGAATACCAAGAAACCATTAACAAGGCTAAATCTATGACTAGAATTGGAGAACTAAGACCATGATTTTATTGATTGACAACTATGATTCTTTTACCTATAACTTGGCTCAATACATTGGGAATTTTGCAGAAGTGCAGGTCTTGAGAAATGATGATCCCAAGCTGTATGAAGAAGCTGAAAAAGCAGATGGTCTGGTCTTTTCTCCCGGTCCTGGTTGGCCGGTTGATGCTGGAAAGATGGAAGACATGATTCGTGACTTTGCAGGTAAGAAGCCGATTCTAGGGATTTGTTTGGGTCACCAAGCCATCGCAGAAGTCTTTGGTGGAAAGCTAGGTTTGGCTCCCAAGGTCATGCATGGGAAACAGAGCCATATCAGCTTTGAAGCGCCATCTGTTCTCTATCAAGGCATTGAGGATGGTCGTCCAGTCATGCGTTATCACAGTATTTTGATTGAAGAAATGCCTGAAGACTTTGAAGTGACAGCTCGTTCGACTGATGACCAAGCTATTATGGGAATTCAACACAAAAGCCTGCCGATTTATGGCTTCCAGTACCATCCAGAAAGTATCGGAACGCCAGATGGCTTGTCTTCTATTCGGAATTTTATCGAGAAGGTTGTAAAGTGAGGAAACTAGGATGAAAGAGATTATTGAAAAATTAGCAAAATTTGAACATTTATCAGGTGTGGAAATGACGGATGTCATTGAGCGTATCGTAACTGGGCGTGTAACCGAAGCTCAGATTGCTTCTCTCCTCTTGGCCCTTAAGATGAAGGGGGAAACACCTGAAGAGCGTACAGCCATTGCACAAGTCATGAGAGGACATGCCCAACACATTCCAACTGAAATTCATGATGCCATGGATAACTGCGGTACAGGTGGGGACAAGTCTTTCAGCTTTAACATTTCCACAACTGCAGCCTTTGTCTTGGCTGGTGGTGGCATTCATATGGCTAAGCACGGTAACCGTTCGATTTCTTCTAAATCGGGTTCGGCAGATGTCCTTCAAGCATTGGGCATCAATCTTGACCTCAAACCAGCTGAATTAGGTAAGATCTTTGATAAAACTGGAATCGTCTTTCTCTTTGCTAAAAATATGCACCCAGCTATGAAGTACATCATGCCAGCTCGTTTGGAATTGGGAATTCCAACAATCATGAACTTGACTGGTCCCCTGATTCACCCAATGGCTTTGGAAACACAGTTGCTTGGTATTAGTCGTCCAGAACTGCTAGAAAGTACGGCTCAGGTTTTGAAAAATATGGGTCGCAAACGTGCCATCGTGGTTGCTGGACCAGAAGGACTAGATGAAGCTGGCTTGAACGGAACAACCAAGATTGCTCTTCTTGAAAATGGCGAAATCACCTTGTCAAGTTTCACTCCAGAGGATTTGGGGATGGAGCGCTACGCTATCGAAGATATCCGTGGTGGCAATGCTCAGGAAAATGCAGAAATTTTGCTTAGTGTTCTTCAAAACGAACCAAGCCCATTCTTGGAAACGACAGTTTTAAATGCTGGTCTTGGTTTCTATGCTAATGGTAAGGTAGCTAGTATCAAGGAAGGAGTTGCCTTGGCCCGTCAAGTAATTGCTAGTGGCAAGGCCCTTGAAAAACTCAGACTGTTACAGGAGTACCAAAAATGAGTCAGGAATTTTTAGCACGAATTTTGGAGCAGAAGGCGCGTGAAGTCGAGCAAATGGAGCTGGAGGAAATCCAGCCCTTGCGCCAGACCTATCGCTTAGCAGCATTTTTGAAGAATCACCGGGACCGTTTGCAGGTAATCGCTGAGGTCAAGAAGGCTAGCCCTAGTCTGGGAGATATCAATCTAGATGTGGATATTGTGCAACAGGCCCAGACTTATGAAGCGAACGGCGCAGTGATGATTTCGGTTTTGACAGATGAAGTTTTCTTTAAAGGGCATTTGGATTATTTACGTGAGATCTCCAGTCAGGTAAACATTCCAACGCTCAACAAGGATTTTATCATCGACGAAAAGCAAATCATCCGCGCCCGCAATGCAGGTGCGACAGTCATCTTGCTCATTGTCGCTGCCTTGTCAGAAGAACGCCTCAAGGAACTATATGACTACGCGACAAATCTTGGTCTGGAAGTCTTGGTGGAGACTCACAATCTAGCTGAACTAGAGGTGGCCCACAGACTGGGTGCTGAGATTATTGGGGTTAACAACCGCAACTTGACCACCTTTGAAGTCGACTTGAAGACCAGTGTAGACTTGGCCCAGCACTTTGAAGAAGGGCGCTATTACATTTCTGAATCTGCTATTTTCACAGGGCAGGATGCGGAACGCGTTGCACCATACTTTAATGGAATTTTGGTGGGAACAGCTCTCATGCAGGCAGAAGATGTAGCCCAGAGAATCAAGGAGTTGCAAATTGACAAAGGTTAAGATTTGTGGACTGTCGACCAAAGAAGCGGTAGAGACAGCCGTATCAGCAGGGGCAGACTATATCGGTTTTGTCTTTGCACCTAGTAAAAGACAGGTGACCTTGGAAGAGGCTACAGAGCTGGCAAAGCTCATTCCTACTAATGTTAAAAAGGTTGGTGTATTTGTTTCACCAAGTCGAGCAGAACTGCTAGAAGCGATTGAAAAAGTTGGCTTGGACTTGATTCAAGTTCATGGTCAGGTGGCAGATGATTTGTTTGAGGATTTACCTTGTGCCAGCATTCAGGCTGTGCAGGTGGATGGAGATGGGAATGTGCCCAATTCTCAGGCAGATTATTTACTATTTGATGCCCCTGTGGCAGGGAGTGGCCAGACCTTTGACTGGGGTCAACTAGATACGACAAGACTAGTTCAGCCTTTCTTTATCGCAGGTGGGCTTAATGAAGACAATGTAGCAAAAGCAATTCAACACTTTACTCCCTATGCAGTAGATGTATCGAGCGGAGTGGAGACAGATGGACAAAAAGATCAGGAAAAGATTAGAAGATTTATAGAGAGGGTAAAGCATGGCATATCAAGAACCAAATAAAGATGGATTTTACGGAAGATTTGGCGGACGTTTCGTCCCAGAAACATTGATGACAGCAGTTTTGGAGTTGGAAAAAGCCTACCGTGAAAGTCAGGCAGACCCAAGTTTCCAAGAGGAATTGAACCAGCTCTTGCGCCAGTATGTAGGGCGTGAAACTCCCCTTTACTATGCAAAAAACTTGACCCAGCATACCGGTGGAGCTAAGATTTATCTCAAGCGTGAAGATCTCAACCATACAGGGGCCCACAAGATTAACAATGCCTTGGGACAAGTTCTTCTGGCTAAACGTATGGGTAAAAAGAAAATTATCGCAGAAACAGGTGCTGGTCAACACGGTGTAGCAACTGCAACAGCTGCAGCCCTCTTTAATATGGAATGTACCATCTACATGGGTGAGGAAGATGTCAAACGCCAAGCCCTTAATGTCTTCCGTATGGAGCTTTTGGGAGCTAAGGTTGAGGCCGTGACAGATGGTTCGCGCGTGCTTAAGGATGCAGTTAATGCAGCCCTTCGTTCATGGGTAGCTAACATCGATGATACCCACTATATCCTTGGTTCTGCCTTGGGACCTCATCCTTTCCCAGAAATCGTTCGTGACTTCCAAAGTGTCATCGGTCGAGAAGCTAAACAACAGTACCGTGACTTAACAGGTCAAGATTTGCCAGATGCCCTAGTAGCCTGTGTTGGTGGTGGTTCTAATGCTATTGGTCTCTTTCATCCATTTGTAGAAGATGAGTCTGTAGCTATGTATGGGGCTGAAGCAGCTGGACTTGGTGTGGATACAGAGCACCACGCAGCGACTTTGACAAAGGGTCGTCCGGGTGTCCTTCACGGTTCTCTCATGGATGTGCTCCAAGATGCTCATGGTCAAATTCTTGAAGCCTTCTCTATCTCAGCAGGATTGGACTATCCTGGTATCGGTCCAGAACATTCTCACTACCACGATATCAAACGTGCCAGCTATGTTCCTGTGACGGACGAAGAAGCCTTGGAAGGATTCCAACTTTTGTCTCGAGTGGAAGGAATTATCCCAGCCTTGGAGTCTAGTCACGCTATCGCCTTTGCGGTGAAATTGGCCAAAGAACTTGGACCAGACAAGTCTATGATTGTCTGCCTATCCGGTCGTGGGGACAAGGATGTAGTTCAAGTCAAAGACCGCTTGGAAGCAGATGCAGCAAAGAAGGGAGAAGTCCATGCCTAAGACACTAACAGAAAAATTGAACGCTATCAAAGCAACTGGAAAAGGAATTTTCGTTCCCTATATCATGGCTGGGGACCATGAGAAAGGATTAGATGGTCTTGGTGAAACAATCCACTTTTTAGAAGATTTGGGTGTTTCAGCTATTGAAGTGGGCATTCCCTTTTCAGACCCTGTTGCAGATGGACCTGTGATCGAAGAAGCAGGTTTGCGCAGTCTAGCTCACGGGACTTCTACTCAGGCTTTGGTTGAAACCTTGAAAATCATTCAGACTGAGGTGCCACTGGTCATCATGACCTACTTCAACCCGCTCTTTCAGTACGGTGTGGACAAATTTGTCAAAGATCTGGCAGATACAGCAGTTAAGGGCTTGATTATCCCAGACCTGCCTCATGAGCATGCCAACTTTGTAGAGCCCTTTTTGGCAGATACAGACATGGCCTTGATTCCCCTAGTTAGCTTGACAACAGGACTCGACCGTCAAAAAGAGTTGATCAAGGGAGCTGAAGGCTTCGTTTATGCTGTTGCCATCAATGGGGTGACAGGGAAATCAGGAAATTACCGTGCAGACTTGGACAAGCACCTGGCGCAATTGCATCAAGTAGCTGACATCCCAGTCTTGACAGGTTTTGGTGTGTCTAGTCAGGCTGATGTAGAACGCTTCAATGCGGTGTCAGATGGCGTTATCGTCGGTTCGAAAATTGTAAAAGCTCTCCACCAAGGAGAGCCGATTGAGGACTTTATCAAACAAGCAGTAGCTTACAAAAAATAATCACACAAACAGCAAGTAAGAGGAAAGGCACAAAAGGAAGTCTTTCCTTTTTCTTTTGCGAAAGAAAGGCTAGAATGCAGTTGTAGAAGCAAATAAAAAATGATAGCCATCAGATAATTTGATGCATGTAAAAAATAAAAAGCCCTCTTTGAGGGCAGAAATTTATGTTAATTTTATTCGATAAGTATGAAGATAATAAAAGAATATAAGATTTTTTATTGTATTTCATCCATATCAATAATTAAATCATCTCCAAGATTAATTCCATTAGGTGTAAAAATACTAAGCGCATGATTAGCTATAACTTGAGTTGACACACCATCAACCCCTGCCCCAATAAGAGCACCAGCAACAGGAATCATTTTTCCTAAATTTACTACTCCCTTTTCTCCGAATTTCGTAACTAATTTGAATCCAACAGCATGATTAATTTTTTTAAGAACTTCTCTTGGAACTTTTTTTATCATTCCTTGAGCAAATTTTTCAGCGAATACAATACCAGCTTTTTTAGTAATTTCTGCGATTGAAGTTCCTGCAAGTGCTGCGTAAACGAATGTTTGAACTTGGTCGCTTTTAAGGTCGTACCCACGCATATAAGCAATGGTCGCGATCATCCTCATTTGAACGAGAATGACAGATGTAATATTTGCAGGAATAGTTACTGGTAGTGTCAAAATACCACCGAAACCAGTGACAAAGCCAGACAGAGCGGCCTTACTAGTTTGAAAAGCAATCATTTTTGAAATGGCAGTATCAACATCATCATATTTAAGATAGTCATCTGCTAATTCTTGAATAGTTTTTTGTCCAGGAATACCGTTAATGGTTGTATCGTATGCCCAGTCAAGAACTTGCACCATAGAATTTTCATCAATTTTTGGTATCTCTAAATTTGGCATCTCAATTTTTGGCAGTTCAAAATTGAGATTTGGAAACTCAAATTTCATATTTATATCTCCTATTTTTTACTATATCTAGTATACTATTTTGTAATAATATTTACAATATCAACTTACCCAAAATAATCAAACAAGCAGCAAGCAAGAGGAAAGGCACAAAAGGAAGTCTTTCCTTTTTCTTTTGCGAAAGAAAGGCTAAAATCCCTGCTGCCGAAGAGAACTGAATCAAGATGAGTAATTCTGTCACACTAAAAACGAGCGCACAAGATGCTAGAAAGAGAAAATCACCTGCGCCCATGCGGATATCGATAAAATGAGCCATGATTCCAAGGACAAGGAAGAAAATCATAACCAGATTCCAACCACAGAAAGCCATGAGGATTAGATGGAACGTCAGCCAGACTAGTAAAGGATATTCCTGATGGCGAAAGTCATAGATTCCCAAGGTCAAGCCAGCAGTGATGAGGATGACTTGAGCCAAGGAAATCCACTCCCAAGACCAAGCCAGAAAGAGAACACCCAAGCCTAATTCAAAAAGGGCATACCAGACAGGATAGTGAGCCTTACAATAGCGACAGCGAAAGCGATTGAAGAGCTGAGAGAGGATAGGAATCAAATCTAGTGGACGCAAGCGAGTCTGACAGAAATCGCAGTGGCTAGCTGGTCGAATAATTGATTGCTCAGGGAAACGGTCAATGACCAAACCCAAGAAAGAAGCGAGAATGCTCCCGACGAGAAAAGAATAAAGATCAATCATACTTATCTATTCGTAAAAAATAGGAGAAGTAGTATAATAAAGAAACATAGATAAGATGGTGAGGTCAAGATGACAATTCGTTTTGAAGAAAATGTGAGCCCAGAAAATGCTCAACTCGTATGCCAATGGTCTAACTCTCTTGGCAAATCCTTTCAAGAACAATGGATGGGAACAATGATTCCTTTTCCCTTGACAATTCAAGTCTTACAAGATTTGGAAGGAATCTTTTCAATCTTTGATGAACAAGAGTTTGTGGGGCTTATCCAGAAAATCAGGCTAGAAGACAGGAATCTTCATATCGGGAGATTTTTTATCAATCCCCAGAAACAGGGGCAGGGCTTAGGTAGTCAGGCTTTAAGGAATTTTGTTAGTTTGGCCTTTGAAAATGAAGACATAGATACTGTCTCTCTAAATGTCTACGAGGCAAATCAAACAGCTTACAATCTTTACCAAAAAGAAGGATTTGAAACCGTTCAAATGGTTGAAACACCTATACGAAAATACATCATGAAAAAGGGCAGATAACAGTCACATGGGGCTAGAGTCCCAAGGATTTTCAAGGATAAAGAAGTTATCTTTCAAAGTTAGAAATAAGACTTCTATGATTTCTAAGATAGAGGAGATAAAAATGTCGAGACCTAGAAAAATACGAATCTTGCTCGCTTCTGTACTTGCCTTAGTTGTTGGTATCACTCTTTATTCTCAGTATCAAAGCCACCAAGAACGGTTCCAATTAAAGACTTCCTTTGAAGAAAAGGACACTATAGCCGTCTTAAAACATTTAACGGCGTCAGGGAAATATGCGTCTGACATGCGAAAAGCAGGCTATATTGTTCCTCCCGACGGTGCCATTCGCTTGGATGGAGGAATTACTCTATAGGGATAAAAGGAGACATCGATTTGAAAATGTTGAATCCTGGAAGGGATGAAGTCTCGGTTTTATTTGAAACAATGGTAAATGGGGAAAAAATAAATGCCTACTATATTTTAGACAATCAATTAACCCTAAAACGTAGATACTATTCTTATATTAGTAATCAAAAAAAAGAAGATGTGAACATCTCTCAAGCCGAAGAAGAACGCCTATTAAAGATTGTTCGAAAAGAGTTGAAAGCTTTTCTAGACAAGATGTATCAGACTTTGTATGCTTGATGTTACTAGTGAGAAATGGATGCGAGACTCTGTTTAGGATGTCAACGATGATGAGAAAGGGGGGATAAAATGTTTACAGAATTGCTCTTTATTGTCTCTTTTGTGTTACTTTTACCTTTGTTTAAAAGTAGGCGCTCACGAATGATTATAGGAGTCTTGTATAGTTTGCTGCTAGTCTGGTTTGTCTTTTCCGTTTTGAACTATGGCAAATACACTCTTCAACCAGGTCAATCCGTCAACTTAAGAGTAAATCCCAGAACACAAGATTTGGAATACTATTCAATCTTTATCTTGAAGAAAAATGATTCAAGTAAAATTAAATTAACTGGCTCTAGTGTTTGGAGTGAGAGAAATGGTGATGTATATTATGGAGTAGAGAAACAAAAGATTATAAAAAGCCATGGTTTCGACGAGAAGGATGAAGAACTTCCAAACAAGCAACCAGATATTTATTTAGAAAAAGATGGAGTTGTTCTGAGTTACCAAGGTGAAAAAGTCTTTGATGCCACCAATAACAAGCCCTACACGATAACCATTACCAATGTAGACAACCAACCAGCCCAATTTGAGGCTCAGGTGGTGGATAAGTAAGCACGTCTAGTAGTGTGTAAGCTTTTAAATTTTCTTTCTTTAAAAGGGAGATATTATTTTAAGTAAGCAAAAAAGCCTTGAAACCAGAGCCTTTCCTATTAAGAATCTCTTTTAACGAAAAATGGGAAGCGTGTTTAGAATCCGATCTACAAAAAAAGAGGACATTTACGGTCCTCTTTTTGACTACTATAATGAAAAGGTCAATTAACGTTTAGCCTTATTTTTCATCCTTGTGAAGCATGTTTTTCACACCTTCAATAGCGCCTTCGACAGCGTCTTTAGCATCTTCAGCAACTTCTTTTACTTTAGAAACAACTTTTTCAGCTGTTCCTTCTTTTTCCATTTTTTCATCGCCGATCATTTTGCCGACACCTTCTTTAATGGAACCTTTTGCTTGGTTTAATTTTTCTTCTGTTGACATGATTCTGCCTCCTTTAAATTGATTGATTTTGACAAGATAAATTAGTGTACGCGAGCATTTTCCTTTGTTTCGCCTTTAACGGCTTCAACACCTTCGCCTACTTTTTCTTGAACAGCAGCTACACCTGAACCGATACCAGATTTCACTTTTTCAAATTGTTCTGAAGCAAATTCTCCTGTTGAAGAAGCCACGTCAGTTACTCGATCTTGAAGGCTAACTGAATCTGCTTCATGCTGTTCCTTCGTTTTGATATCAACAACATTCACATTGACTTCAACAACTTCTAGATCCGTCATTTTTGTAACTTGTGATACGACAACATCTTTGATTTCTTTGTACAAAGCAGGGACATTCTTTTGGTACTCAACAACAATGTTCAAGTCAACTGCAACTTGTTCTTTCCCAACTTCAACATTGACACCATGAGTGACATTATCTGTATTGATAATTTTTTCTGTTAGATTAGAGAAGAATCCTCCATCCACATCCAAAAGTCCAGGTACTTTTTCAAGTGAAAGACCAATGATTTTTTGGATTACTTTGTCTTCATAAGTGAGTTCCCCTTTAACATTTTGAGAAACAACGGCAACATCTTTTTTTTCTACATTTTTATCTACGTTTGACATACGAGACTCCTTTATTTATTTAAATATTTTTCCTTAACATAGTATCCAGCAAATGCTCCTAGGGCTCCACAAATTAGTACAAATAGTGTTTTGAAAAAGCCAAAGGATAAGATAAAGCAAGCGAGAATGACACCTACTAGACCTGCAATAATTGGATACTGATATTTTTTAAACCATTCCATTTTTTACTTCCTTACTTTACACGACTAACAGTCTTTTTGGTCGTTTTTGGAGGTTCAAATTCTTTCACTTTAACTTCAAGTTTTACCTCACGTTCAATACCAAAGAACTGCTTTAATCCATGAGTTATTTCATTCTGGATGACAAGACATCGATTTGAGATGTTGTCCGAAGGAAGAATTTTGCCCTCAACATAAACGAAACATTTATTTTTGCGGCTATTTACATGGACTGTTGGTTCTTTGATCAACTGATGATCAATGACCAAACATCGAACAAAGCCTTCGATAGCTGAATTTTTTAGTTTTAATGTATCTTCTTGAGTCTCTAATTGAATCTCTAAATACTGTTTAGGATAGAAGAGTATTACTAGCATTGAAATTAACACTAAAACAGATAGGACAAGTGTCCCCCAAAAGACATATCTAGCAATCAGAAATTCAGCGTAGAGTTCTCTCCAACTGAATAAGTGGATATCTAAATCACTGACCTGATGATAATCTATGAGAATAGGAAGGAAAATAGCCAAGATTAAAATACAGAAAATAAGTAACAATATTTTCTTTGATTTTGACATATTAAATCCTTTCAAATGAAAAGCTTTAAACCATAATTTTACCCGTCTGCAATATTCAAAATTATGGCTTATCACTTTTAATTTCTTATTAGGTAATGCTTATTTTTTACCAAATAGAAATGAAACGACTGCAACAACAATCACTGCACCTACGATTGACGGAATAATAGCCATTCCAGCCAATGAAGGTCCCCAGCTTCCTAGAAGTGATTGCCCTACAGATGAACCGATAAGACCTGCAAAGATATTTGCAATCAATCCCATTGAACCACCTTTTTTAGTGATTGCACCTGCGATGAGACCAATAAGACCTCCTACAATAATGGACCACAACATAGTGTATCCTCCTTTTCTATTTCTAAATCAAAGAATCAACATCTTTGATTGAACTAATTATATACTATCTCAACTTGGAAGCATAATAGTTCGTCTTAAAAACCGTACTGTAAACATGTACTCTAGATACAGATAAATAAGAAAAGCTTGATTCTAATGAGTTTCTAGGTGATGAAGCGAGTCTTTTCATAGCAAGCTAAAGTCGTTGTAAGAGGATAAATACACTCTATGTGGTATAATTGCATGAAGATTGAAAGACAATCCTTTAGTTTATTATAAAGAAAGAAAAGTTATACATGAGAGATTTATTATCGAAAAAAAGTCACAGACAATTAGAATTATTAGAATTACTATTTGAAAACAAACGCTGGTTTCATATTTCAGAACTAGCAGAATTATTGCACTGTACAGAACGTTCTGTAAAAGATGACTTGTCCCATGTCAGATCTTCTTTTCCTGACTTCATATTTCATTCCTCAACAAACGGCATCCGTATCATTAATACCGATGATAGTGATATTGAGATGGTCTATCATCATTTTTTTAAGCATTCAACCCACTTTTCAATTTTAGAATTTATCTTCTTTAATGAAGGATGTGATACTGATAGTATTTGCAAAGAGTTTTATATCAGTTCTTCCTCTCTTTACCGTATCATCCGTCACATTAATAAAATTATTAAGAAACAATATCGTTTTGAAATTAGCCTCAATCCAGTTCGGATCACTGGAAATGAAATTGATATCCGATACTTTTTTGCCCAGTATTTTTCAGAGAAATATTATTTCCTTGAATGGCCCTTTGAAGATTTTTCAGTAGAACCCTTGTGTAAGCTGTTGGCACTGGTCTATAAAGAAACTGCATTTCCAGTCAATTTCGCAACTCAACGAATGTTAAAGTTGCTCCTCGTTACAAATTTATACCGAATAAAGTTTGGCCATTTCTTGGAAGTTGAGAAAAATTCTTTTAACAATCAATTGTTGGAATCTTTCATGCAGGCAGAAGGAATCGAAGACATTGTAGCGAGCTTTGACTCTGAATATCATATCTCTTTGAATAAAGAAGTGATCGGTCAACTGTTTGTATCCTATTTTCAAAAAATGTTTTTCATAGACGAAGAATTATTCTTGAACCATTCAAAAACAGACAGCTATGTGAAAAAATCGTATCAGTTATTGGGAGATCTAGTAGATCAGGTATCAAGAGAGTATAATCTCCAAGTAGACAATAAAGACAATCTGATTTGGCATCTGCATAATACGGCACATCTGCATCGTCAGGAATTATCGACAGAGTTTATCCTATTTGATCAAAAAGGCAATACAATCAAGAACTTTCAAAATATTTTCCCTCGATTCGTTTCAGAAGTGAAGGAAGGGATTGAACACTATCTAGAGGCTTTGGATATGGATCGTAGTTCAATGAAGGTCAATCATTTGACCTATACGTTTATCACCCATAGCAAACACTTGGTGTTAAACCTTTTACAAAACCAACCTAAATTAAAGGTTTTGGTTATGAGTAATTTTGATCAGTATCATGCTAAATCAGTAGCAGAGACACTTTCTTACTATTGCAGCAACAATTTTGAACTGGAGGTCTGGAGTGAATTAGAGTTATCACTTGATGCTCTAAAAGAATCACCTTACGACATCATTATTTCTAATTTTATTATTCCTCCTATTGAAAATAAGAGACTGATCTATTCTAATAATGTCAATACAGTCGCTCTCATCTCTTTGCTTAACGCAATGATGTTTATTCGATTAGACGAGTAACTAGGAATAACAAAAAACGCTACATAGCGTTTTTTGTTTTATAAGAAAAGAATTTCCTCTATACTAAACTCAGAATATCCTAAAAAACTAAGCAAAAAAGCCTTGAAACCAAGGCTTTTCCTGTTGTATCTAGATGCCCCCTGCAGGGCTCGAACCTGCGACCCATAGATTAAGAGTCTACTGCTCTACCAACTGAGCTAAGGAGGCAAAGAAAAAGCTGTATTGGTGCCGAAACTTCACGGTTTGTATTGAACCCGCGCAATTAAGCAGGTGGGCAACTCGCTCTAACTGAAGCTGTTTCCGTGTGAGACGGCCTACATGCTGTTAGAAGACTTTTGTTTCCCTAATAATACAAAAAATAGTCGGTCAACACTTAAGTGTGAAGTCGTACACCACAGCGTTTCTATGTTTATATGATACCACTTTTTCAAAAAAAATCAAGAGGAAAATGCAATTATTTGAAAAGGATTTCACAAGTCCCGTAATTTATCAATGGTTTCCTTGCGTTGCGCCAAGGCCCGTTCGTACTTGCCAGTATCTTCCGGAGTGAAATAGCGCTGGTCTTTGATTTTTTCTGGCAGATAGTCTTGCTTGACCCAGTTTCCAAGATAGTTGTGCGGATAGAGATAGTTTTGCGCATTCCCAAGTTCCTTGCTTCCACTGTAGTGGCCATCGCGCAGGTGTCGAGGGATAGGCAAATGCCCTGATGTTTTGAGGTCAGCAAGGGCCTTGTCCATCGCCACATAGGCTGAGTTGGACTTGGGTGAAAGGGCCAAGTCAATCACGATATTGGCAATGAGAATGCGAGCTTCGGGGAATCCAATCTTTTGAGCAGCATATAGAGCAGTTACAGTATGGATCTGAGCTTCAGGATTGGCCAAACCGATATCTTCATAAGCGATAACGGTCAAGCGACGAGCGAGACTAGGAAGATCCCCAGCCTCAATCAAGCGGGCAGCATAGTGGAGACTGGCATCGACATCCGAGCCACGAATGGACTTTTGTAGGGCTGAGAGGACATCGTAGTGACCGTCCCCATCCTTATCCATGGTAATATAACTCCTCTGCAGGCTATTTTCCATGATATCCAGTGTGATATGGCGGATGCCCTTGTCATTCTCGGGAGTAGAGAGAACAGCCAAATCTAGTGAATTAAAGGCAGAACGCAGGTCTCCATTTGTAGAGGTCGCGATGAAATCCAGAGCATCCTCATCTAGCTCAACTGGGAAATCAAAGCCACGTTCAGGGTCAGATAGAGCTATCTGAATCGCTCCTTTGACATCTTGATTGGACAAGGGTTCTAACTCAAAAATCTGAACACGGCTACGAATGGCTGGAGTGACAGAAAAGAAAGGATTTTCAGTCGTAGCGCCAATCATGATGACCAGACCACTTTCCAAGAGTGGTAGAAGAAAGTCTTGCTTAGTCTTGTCAAGTCGATGGATCTCGTCCAGTAGTAGGACCAATCCACCGGAGAATTTAGCTTCTTCCGCGATTTCTTGCAGTCGCTTCTTACTATCGACTGTCGCATTAAAGGTCCGAAAGGCATACTTGGTTGTTCCAGCGATGGCAGAGGCGATACTGGTCTTTCCGATTCCTGGAGGTCCGTAGAGAATCATGGAGGACAGACGATTGGCTTCCACCATGCGACGGATAATTTTTCCAGGTCCGATTAGATGCTCCTGACCGATGACCTGGTCGATGGTTTTGGGGCGCATGCGAAGCGCGAGATTGTCTAGCATAGCAGTCCTTTCTAACATGGATTTTCTGATGTATATGTGGTAAGATGGTAGTATCTATTTTAGCATATTTCCGAGCAATCGGGGCGATTAAAGAGTCGCATAGAAAGAGGACAAAATGGCAACATACGGATTTTTAGATGTTTTACAGGAAGAGTTGGACAAGAACTTTCCCTTTGACTATGAGATTAGTTGGGACAAGCGCAATCATGCGGTTGAAGTGAGTTTTTTACTAGAAGCGCAAAACGCTGCAGGTGTGGAGATGGTGGATGAGGACGGAGAGGTTTCGTCAGACGATATCCTCTTTGAAGAAGCAGTCCTTTTCTACAATCCTGCAAAGTCAACGGTTAACGCAGAAGACTATCTGACGGTCATCCCTTACCTACCTAAAAAAGGATTTTCTCGTGAGTTTTTAGCTTATTTTGCACTTTTCCTCAAAGATACTGCTGAGGTTGGGCTGGATGCGCTCATGGACTTTTTGGAAGACCCAGAAGCAGAAGAATTTGTCATGGAATGGAACCAAGAAGTCTTTGAAGAAGGAAAAGTTGGCTTGGAGGAAGGGGAGTTTTATCCTTACCCGAGATATTAGGAACTAGCGAGGAAGTATATGAAGAAAATAGTCTTGTCTTGTATTTCTGGTCTGTCCTTAGTTTTTTTGATGCTAGGATTTGTTTTTGGTACGATTGCCTTTAAAGAGTTAGATTTCTCGTTAGTCTTTGTTCCAGGCTATCTATTTACTTTTCTCAGCATTTATCTGATATTTATCCTTCATGAGCTAGGTCATGCATTTTGCGGTTACCTGACAGGCTATCGCCTGGTGGCTTTTGGATTAGGAAACTTTCTTTTGACCAAAAAGTCAGGCAGGTTTCATCTGAGTCGAACAGCCGTTCTGAAAAATGTTGGTGCTCAGTATATTGGATTGAAAGAAGATGAAAGCGACCAAAGAATCATCCTGATGCTTGCAGGAGGCTTGATGGTTCATCTTGGCTTGATTTTATTGGCCCTATTGTATGGAATTTTGACAGCTAACTGGTATTTTGCAGCTACTTGGATTTGTCTAAATCTATCTTTTCTTCTCATCAATGCAAAGCCAGTTGGGATTACCGATGGATCGAAAATCTGGGAATTGCTACAACAGCCTGAAAATACGAAATACGCCTACTTGGTGTTGAGGCATTCTGCCCAGACCTTGCTAGCTCCTCAAGAATATGATTTGAAAGACTTTATCATGTCTGTTGATGAGGATGCGAGAGGGAGTTTTGCTGAAAGTGTTCAGATCTTTCAGGGCTTGGTATTCATATTGGATGATAATATAGAACTTGCTAAGCGACAGTTTCAGTCTTTGCTAGAGAAAACAGATAATCCAATGTCTAAAACGATTTCTCAATTATACCTTCTTCACATTGCCTTGCTAGAAGGAGATCATGAAAAAGCGGAGGAGTATGCAAGTAATCGAGGAGTTAAATCCTTTTTGTCTCTAAAAATGGCAGACATGCAGATCATTCAAGCCTGGTATCAATTTAAGGCAAGGAAAGACATGGCTCAAACTCGCAAGGCTATGAAGATTGCTAAACAGAAAATGAATACTAGTCGCATGTTGCGAGATGAGAAACGCTACTATGAAAACTGGTTAGCAGAGTTGGAGAAAGAAATCCATGAAGAAAACTCTGTTGTAAGCTGACAAGCTAGGTTTGTTTCAATCGGCTTGATTGCTTGATATAAATGAGAAGGGGATCTAACTGGTGTTTCTGAAGAGGGTTTGAAGTCTAGAAAAGAGGGAAAAATGTTTCATATATTCAAGCAGCTATTTAGGAAAATAAGCCCAAACTCGCAAGAGTATGGGATTTCTCTACCACGCAATCGATTTGAAAATTTAGATTTTGAGAGAGTGTTGAAGTGTGAAAGCCGCCGATTTTTTAATGAAGGGGGACTTTATGACGAGAGCGCAAAAATCATGGAACTTGAGTTTTCTGAAGGCTTTGGAGAATTTGAGTTTTTGATTTACTTTAAGACTGGTGAAGAGAAACAGTTTGAGCAGTTGATAGCTTCTTTAAACGACTTTGATAATGCCATCCAGTCCAGTTTGGAAAGGGAGTTTCAAAACTCCATTCCTCAGAACAAGAAAAAGTTGAACAATAGTCGAGAGAGGCGAGAGAAATTTTTTTATTTTCATCCATGGATACTGAGTTGCGAGGAGGCTCCACCTAGTCTTCGCTATGTTGCAGATAATGTAAACGATGAGTTTACGGTTTATTTTAGTAAGAATCAGGGGAGATGGCAGGCATACTGGGATCTAGATTGTCAAAAATTGATTCAAGAATAGCTAAGTAGAATGCTAGCATAGAGCAGTTTGTTATCATAGGAAGAGACTTAATCATGGAATTATTGAATAAAAGAATTAATTTCACAGGCTGTAAAATTGCCCTCTTTTGTGGTGATAAGCTCTTAACTATCTTACGTGATGACAAATCAAACATTCCATACCCTAATACCTGGGAATTGCCAGGTGGTGGCCGTGAGGGTGATGAAAGTCCTTTTGAGTGCGCGGCGCGTGAAGTTTTTGAAGAACTGGGGATACATTTGACTGAAGATTGTTTGCTTTGGAGTAAGGTTTACCCAAGTATGCTTTTTGAGGGAAAGGAATCCGTCTTTCTGGTTGGTAAGTTAAGGCAGGAACAGTTTGATAGTATCGTTTTTGGTGATGAAGGACAGGGCTATAAACTGATGAGCATTGATGAGTTTCTTAGCTCAGATAAGGTTGTACCTCAGTTGCAGGATAGAGTGAGGGATTATTTGGAGGAGGGGCTATGATTAGACTTGATCGAGCAGGAGCAGAGGATTTAGAAACCGTAATTGCAATTCAAAGGGCTAGCTTTAAGGCTGTCTATGAGAAATATCAAGATGAGTATGATCCCTATCTAGAGGATCGTGAACGAATCAAGTGGAAATTGGTTGAGCGTCCCAATAGTTATTACTACTTTTTGAAAGAAAAGGACGAAAATATCGGATTTTTACGAGTTCAGACCAATGAGGAATTGACGGAGGCTTGGTTGGGAACGGCAGCGATTTTGCCCCAGTATCAAGGAAAAGGTTATGGTTCTGAGGGATTGAGATTACTGGAAAAGGAATTTCCAACGATTAAACAGTGGGATTTGTGTACGGTATTACAGGATGCGGGCATGGTCGCCTTTTATGAGAAAAATGGCTACCGTCAAACCCATATCGAGCCTGAAAAAGAAGGTATGGATATGGTTTACATGAAAAAATTGATTGACAAATAGAAAGGATGGTTCGGTTACATTTCTAAACTGAACCCGCCCTAAACACTATGCCAAAAAGATAAACGTCTCTTAGACACAAGCGTCTTCAGAGAGTTTCCTATTTTGGCTTTGTGTTTTACGGGCTTGGTATCTTAATGATGGAAACATGGCAAGAGTTAAAAGTTACAGTAAAGCGTGAGGGAGAGGAGCTGGTCTCTAATCTCTTGATTGAGCTGGGTGCCCAAGGTGTTGCGATTGAAGACAGCATGGACTATGTGGGAAATGTGGACCGCTTTGGTGAGATTTTCCCAGAGGTTGAGCAGCAAGAAGAAATCGTTGTGACAGCCTACTACCCTGATACGGTTGATGTGGCAGTGGTTGAGGCGGACTTAGAGGCTCGCTTAGCAGAATTGACAGACTTTATGGATTTGGGTGAGGTCAAGATGGGGACGACTGCCTTGGCTGAGGAAGACTGGGCAGACAACTGGAAGAAATACTATGAACCAGCTCGCATTACTCATGACTTGACCATCGTGCCGTCTTGGACAGACTATGAGGCGACTGCGGGAGAAAAGATTATCAAGCTGGATCCTGGTATGGCTTTTGGTACTGGGACGCATCCAACGACCAAGATGAGCCTCTTTGCCTTGGAGCAGGTTCTTCGTGGCGGCGAAACGGTGCTGGATGTGGGAACTGGATCAGGTGTTCTCTCCATTGCCAGCTCGCTTCTTGGTGCCAAGGAAATTTTTGCCTATGACCTGGATGATGTGGCAGTTCGTGTCGCTCAGGAAAATATTGAACTCAACCCTGGTATGGAAAATATCCATGTTGCTGCTGGAGATTTGCTCAAGGGTGTGGAGATTGAAGCAGATGTGATTGTGGCTAATATCTTGGCGGATATCCTCATTCATCTGACGGATGATGCTTATCGCTTGGTCAAGGACGAAGGCTACCTCATCATGAGTGGCATTATCAAGGACAAGTGGGACATGGTGCGCGAGTCGGCTGAGTCAGCTGGATTTTTCCTCGAAACTCACATGGTTCAAGGGGAATGGAATGCCTGTGTCTTTAAGAAAACTAAGGATATTTCAGGTGTGATTGGAGGTTAGCATGCAACAGTATTTTGTCAAGGGCAGTGCAATCTCTCCGGTCACCATCGAGGACAAGGAAACCAGCAAGCATATGTTTCAGGTCATGCGCCTGAAAGAAGAGGATGAGGTAACCTTAGTCTTTGATGATGGCATCAAGCGCTTGGCGCGCGTGGTAGATGTGGAAAATCGTCAGTTTGAGTTGGTCCAAGAATTAGCTGACAATGTGGAACTACCAATCCAAGTAACCATCGCATCTGGCTTTCCCAAGGGGGACAAGCTGGAGTTTATCACTCAAAAAGTGACGGAACTTGGTGCCAGTCAAATCTGGGCCTTTCCTGCTGATTGGTCGGTCGCCAAGTGGGATGGCAAGAAATTGGGCAAAAAGGTTGAAAAACTAGAAAAAATCGCCCTTGGAGCAGCCGAGCAAAGCAAACGAAATCTGGTGCCGAGTGTCAAACTTTTTGAGAAAAAAGCAGATTTTCTAGCCCAGCTGGACCAGTTTGACTCAATTGTGGTGGCTTATGAAGAATCAGCAAAAGAGGGAGAAGCCGCTGCGCTTCTGCAAGCAGTCACTGGTCTTGAAAAAGGAGCCAAATTACTCTTTATCTTTGGCCCAGAGGGCGGTCTCTCACCAGCAGAAATCGAAAGTTTTGAAACTAAAGGAGCCGTCTTGGCAGGCCTTGGTCCTCGGATTTTGCGAGCAGAAACAGCGCCACTTTACGCCTTATCAGCCCTTAGTGTTTTATTAGAATTAGAGAAATAAGAGGAAGAAAATGGAACAAAAACACCGTTCAGAATTTCCCGAAAAGGAACTTTGGGATTTAACAGCCCTATACCAAGATCGTGAGGATTTCTTGCGTGCAATCGAGAAAGCTCGCGAAGACATCAACCAATTTATCCGTGATTACAAGGATAATCTTCATACTTTTGAGGATTTCGAGAAGGCCTTTGCGGAATTGGAGCAAATCTACATCCAGATGAGCCATATCGGCAATTATGCCTTTATGCCTCAGACGACAGACTATAGCAATGAAGATTTTGCTAATATTGCTCAAGCTGGGATGGAATTTGAAACAGATGCCAGCGTAGCCTTGACCTTCTTTGACGACTCCTTGGTGGCAGCAGACGAGGAGGTCTTGGACCGTTTGGGTAAATTGCCTCACTTGACGGCAGCCATTCGTCAGGCCAAAATCAAAAAAGCCCACTATCTAGGGGCAGATGTGGAGAAGGCCTTGACCAATCTCGGTGAAGTTTTCTACAGTCCACAGGATATCTACACCAAGATGCGAGCTGGGGATTTCGAAATGGCTGACTTTGCAGCCAATGGAAAAACCTACAAAAACAGCTTTGTGACCTATGAAAATTTCTACCAAAACCACGAAGACGCTGAGGTTCGTGAGAAATCTTTCCGCTCCTTCTCAGAGGGACTTCGTAAGCACCAAAATACAGCTGCAGCAGCCTATTTAGCCCAAGTCAAGTCTGAAAAACTATTGGCAGATATGAAGGGCTATGACTCTGTCTTTGATTATCTTCTAGCTGAGCAAGAAGTGGACCGTGCCATGTTTGACCGTCAGATTGACCTTATCATGAAGGATTTTGCGCCAGTTGCTCAGAGATACCTCAAGCATGTTGCCAAGGTCAATGGCCTTGAAAAGATGACCTTTGCAGACTGGAAATTGGATTTAGACAGCGCTCTTAATCCTCAAGTGACCATTGATGATGCCTATGATTTGGTCATGAAGTCGGTAGAGCCTTTAGGACAAGAATATTGTCAGGAAGTTGCTCGCTATCAAGAAGAGCGCTGGGTGGACTTTGCTGCCAATAGTGGTAAGGATTCTGGTGGTTATGCGGCGGATCCATATCGTGTGCATCCTTATGTTCTCATGAGTTGGACTGGCCGTTTGAGCGATGTCTATACCTTGATTCATGAGATTGGGCATTCTGGTCAATTTATCTTTTCAGACAACCACCAGAGCTATTTCAACGCTCACATGTCGACCTACTATGTCGAAGCTCCATCAACCTTCAATGAATTGCTTCTCAGTGACTACTTGGAGCACCAATCGGACGACCCGCGTCAAAAACGCTTTGCTCTTGCCCACCGTTTGACAGACACCTACTTCCATAACTTTATTACACACCTCTTGGAAGCAGCCTTCCAGCGTAAGGTATATACACTGATTGAAGAAGGGGAGACCTTTGGAGCAAGCAAGCTCAACAGCATTATGAAGGAAGTCTTGACAGATTTCTGGGGAGATGCCATTGAGATTGATGACGATGCGGCCTTGACTTGGATGCGACAAGCTCACTATTACATGGGCTTGTATAGTTACACTTACTCTGCTGGCCTTGTCATCTCAACAGCTGGTTACCTTCATCTGAAACATTCAGAAACCGGAGCTGAAGATTGGCTCAATCTCCTTAAGTCAGGTGGTAGTAAGACACCGCTTGAGTCAGCCATGATTATCGGAGCGGATATCTCAACAGACAAACCACTCCGTGATACCATCCAATTTTTGTCAGACACAGTTGACCAGATTATCGCCTACAGTGCTGAGTTGGGGGAGTAAAGAAACAGGATGTCAGAATTAAACCTACTATAGAGTATGTGCTGAATTCGGAGTTTAAAGAACAGAAAGTCATCTTCGGATGACTTTTTGACAAGTTACTAGAAATGTAGAGGTGCTAGAGATGTATGAAAAATTACAAAGAAAAGTGACAGAAGAAAAACCAAGCTATAGTCGAGAAGAAATTCAGTGGTTGCTTGAGCATTTGGGAGATCCCTCTCCAGAAATTCGAGATGAACTTGTTTTTACGAGTTTAGCTAGAGGGATTCAAGAAGAGTTGTATTCCTTTGAGCAGTTTCAGTTTATTTCAGAAGAGGTCTCCTCTGATGAAGGCCTATACAAAGAGATTGATAGTAGAGGAGTTTCAGCTCTTAAACGTTCTTTTAGGGCGCTTATTTATGCCAATCTTTTGTTTGCAGATGGTAACGAGCACTCTCTTTTCTATAAAGGATTAAAAGCTGATATAAGAAATGCTATGCTATCTCAAGGTTTGTATTACCTAAAAAAAGAAAAGGATACGACAGGTTTTTCAAGTCAGTATGGTTGGGTTCACGCTTTTGCGCATGGAGCGGATCTCTTGACTGAAGTCGTTTGTCATCCAGATTTTCCTAGTAACAGAGTTTCCGAAGTATTTGATGTACTGGGTCAACTATTTAAAAGAATTCCCATTCGTTTTACAAATGATGAGGATTGGCGCTTAGCGAGAGTACTTTATGAACCTATTTTGCAAGGAAAATTAGAGCAGGAACAAGTAGCTTCTTGGATAAAAACTGTTGACTTTCCGATAGAAGACAGGGAAGATTTTTATAAATTTTCCAACTTCAGATCCTGTCTGTTGGAAGTCTATATTCAACTTGACCAGAAAAATAGTTTACAAGATGCCTTGAAAGAAGCCATTCAATCTTTTCAGTACTAAGGATAAGCGAGTCGTTTCATGATTTTCAAATAACTTTCCAGTCAATTTTCTTGAAACCCTTTCCTTCTTTTGATAGACTAATACATAGTTTGAAAAAAGGAGACTTATCATGAAAAAATTTGTTGCTGAATTAATCGGTACATTTATGCTTGTGTTCATCGGAACAGGAGCCGTTGTTTTTGGAAATGGTGTTGAAGGTCTTGGACACCTTGGAATTGCTTTTGCCTTTGGTTTAGCAATTGTGGTTGCAGCTTTCTCAATCGGAACTGTTTCAGGTGCTCACTTGAACCCAGCGGTTTCGATCGCTATGTTTGTAAACAAACGTTTGTCATCTTCGGAACTTGTAAACTACATCCTTGGACAAGTAGTTGGAGCTTTCCTTGCGTCAGCTGCAGTATTCTTCCTCTTGGCGAATTCAGGTATGTCAACTGCAAGTCTTGGTGAAAATGCCTTGGCAAACGGAGTAACTGTCTTTGGTGGTTTCTTGTTTGAAGTTATCGCAACTTTCTTGTTTGTCCTAGTTATCATGACCGTGACTTCAGAAAGCAAGGGCAATGGTGCGATTGCTGGTTTGGTAATCGGTTTGTCATTGATGGCCATGATCCTTGTGGGATTGAACATTACTGGTCTTTCAGTAAACCCAGCTCGTAGCTTGGCACCAGCTGTCTTGGTCGGTGGCGCAGCTCTTCAACAAGTTTGGATTTTCATCCTTGCTCCAATCGTTGGTGGCGTTCTTGCAGCTCTTGTTGCAAAAAACTGCCTTGGAACAGAAGAATAAGAAACGAAAAATGAGTCCTGTTCTCAGTTTGAGGAACAGGGCTTTTTCTATGCAAACAAAAAAGCACTCCCTTTTGGAATGGGAGTGTTTCGTGATTAGCTCAATTCAGCAACGATAGCCTTGATTTGTTCTGCAGTATGTACTCCAGCAACTTGTTTCACCACTTGGCCGTCTTTTTTGAAGAGAAGGGTTGGGATAGACATGATTCCAAAGGCACGAGCTGTGTTTGGATTTTCATCAACGTCCATTTTAACGATTTTCAAGACATCTTCTGAAAGTTCTTCAGACAATTTGTCCAAGATTGGACCTTGCATACGACATGGACCACACCAAGTTGCCCAGAAGTCTACCAAGACCAAACCGTCTTTTGTTTCTTGTTCAAATGTTGCATCTGTAATTGCTTTTGCCATTGTATTTCTCCTTTTTTAGTTATATTGGCTTAAATCTTGTTTCATGAGATAGAAGAAGACATCTCCATAAGTCCCATGGTAGTCCAAATCATGACCATTGTAGGTTAATTTTTGGACAGTATAGTAATCAGCAACGCCGATGAGGCAGGCATGTTGAGAACGTTCAAAGTCTTGGTAAGACTCGAAAGTCATGGTTCTCTCTTGCTTGCTGGCGTCTAGATAAGTAATTTCGATCATATAAAACTCCTTTGTTCGATCTTGACTTTATTGTACTCCTTGAAAAGAGGAATGTCAAGAAAAATGATTGCGCACGCAACTTTTTTTAAAAAATCTGATTATGAAATGAAATCAAGACTCGTCTCCAGTCTTTCTTCGACAGCCTTTTGCAGGTAAGCTAGAGTTGTCTGTCCCTCGTCAGTCAGGCAGATAAAGCTAGCCCGTCTATCCTGATCGCAACACCGGCGACTAAGCAAACCACAGTTTCTCTCTTCTAATCTAGCCACCATTCGAGAAACAGCGCTCGGACTGAGATGGAGTTTATCTGGCAGGTCAATCTGCCGTAAAGATTTTTCATCAGCTAGGTCCAGATAGTAGAGCAGGTAAAACTCTTTCAAGGTCAACCTTTGTTCACTCTGCTGGGCAATAGTTTCTTCCAACAAGGCTTCCATTTCCTTTTGACGGCGGTTGTAGTCAAACCACTTTTCCAAATAAGTCATTGCTTTCTCCTTTCTTTTCAAAGTAAAAATCACAAAGTCATTACTGACTGTCTCTACAACACAAGATGATTGCGCATGCAATGATTATACTACTTTTAACTAATCCTTGCAAGAGAGAAGAATTGCAATATTTCCTTGAAATTTTCTGAAAAAAGAGTAAACTGGTATGCAAGAAGTCTATTTCGTGGAGTTTAGGATGAAATTATATGTTCAATTAATGATTCTCTTTGTGATTTCTCTTATCGGAGAGGGAATTTCTAGTTTCTTTCATCTGCCCATCCCAGGCAGTATTATCGGCTTGATTATTCTCTTTCTAGCCTTACAGTTCAAGTGGCTAAGGACCAGGCATGTCAATATGGTCGGGAATTTCTTGCTGGCCAATATGACCATTCTCTTTTTGCCACCAGCAGTGGGTATCATGGAAAAGTTCGATGTGATTGCTCCTTATCTCTTACCCATCGTCTTGATTGTCTTTTTTGCGGCTGTCATCAACATTATCCTCATCGCTCTAGTGGTTCAGTTTATCAAGCGACGATTTGAGGGAGATTATGAGAAAGGAGATGCCAAATGAGCGAATTTGTATCCAATCCTCTATTTGGGATTGCATTATCTATCTTAGCTTATCTAGTGGGGATCTTGATTTACAGACGTTTTCCCCATCCATTGACAACGCCCCTGCTTTTGTCAGCTATTTTTATCATTATTTTCCTTAAGGCGACGGGTATTTCTTATCAAGATTATTACCAAGGTGGGGTTTATCTGAACAACTTGATTGTCCCATCGACCGTGGCTTTAGGGATTCCGCTTTATAAGAGTTTTCACCTGATGAAGCATCATGCTCGGAGTATTCTCTTTGGTAGTCTGTTAGCAGTAGTTGTCAATACTTGTTTCACTGCCATAGTAGCGAAAATATTTGGCATGGACTTTTTCCTAGCCATTTCTCTCTTTCCCAAGTCAGTGACAACCGCCATGGCAGTGGGAATCACAGAAAAATTGCAAGGATTAACAACTGTAACCTTGGTCGTCGTAGTGGCAACTGGGATTTTGACTAGTGTAATCGGACCAACCCTTTTGAAATGGTTGAAGATCGATGACCCAGTGGCTGTGGGACTTTCTCTTGGGGGAACAGGACACGCTGTCGGAACGGGAACAGCCTTTCGATACGGCTCAATAGCAGGAGCCATGGGTGGCTTGGCTATCGGTGTCACCGGTATACTCTACGTATTTGTCAGCCCCATCGTAGCCAGTTTGATATTGAGTTAAAGAAAAACCCAGCTTTCTAGCTGGGCATTTTTTATTGCAAGTTAACCTTGTTTTTTAAGATATAGTAGGTTCCGAGATAGTAGATAGCTGATAAAAAGAGATCGCGAAGAATTTCTGTACCAGCCATCATGTTAAAATCATTGTCAACTCTTAAGAAGAAAGTGATATAACCAATAACAATGGAAATAACGATATAGGCTAGAATTCCCATAGCTGTTCGATACTCATTAAAGAGTTGTCCGATAGAGATGGAGAGGTAAATGGATAAAATCCATGCGATTGACCCGACAAATAGTGATAGGGCATACAGCCAGCCGTAGCTGAGGTAAGGGGAAATGAAGTTATAGAGGGCAGTGAAGTCTTTTTCTATTGGTGTTAAGAAGAAGATAATCAATATACTTAAGATAAAGACGATATAGCTTAAGATGGACCAGACAAGACCACCTAAAAGTTTTGCGATGATGATTTGGTGCTCAGAGACAGGCAAGGTCAGGGTCAAGTACCCTTGGCGGTCATAAACACTGCCCTTGAATCTTCGGATGATTAAAAAGATTGTTGCAATCCAAAGTGTGACGCTGAGTCCTCCGAAGACTAAAATCAAAAAGAAAATGAGATAGCCTGTATTATCAGGGTTGTAACTAGGACTAAGACTGCTAATAAAAATTCCAATCAAAACTGAAATTGCAAGCACAGCACCGTAGAGTGCAAGATACCATTTATTGATATTTTTAAATTCATAGCGAACTAAATTCCAAAACATAATAATCTCCTTTAACTAAGCCTTGAACTCTTGACGGAAGAGCTGGTCAATGGATTCACCTGACTCGTAACGAATATCATCAACATTTCCTTGGCGGACGACTTTTCCGTCTTTGAGGAAGATAATCTCATCCAAGATTGGTTCAATATCTGAAATCAAGTGGGTTGAAATCAGTACCGTAGAGGTTGGTGAGTAGTTGTTGATGATGGTATTGAGGATATAATCACGGGCAGCTGGATCCACGCCTCCGATTGGTTCGTCAAGAACGTAGAGGCGGGCTTCACGGCTCATAACCAAGATGAGTTGGACCTTTTCCTTGTTCCCTTTTGATAGTTTCTTGAGGCGACTGTTTTCATCAATACCGAGATCGGCTAAAAGGTGTTGGGCTCTTTCGAGATTGAAATCCTGATAGAAGGTTTTAAAATAGGTTAGAGCATCCTTAACCTTCATCTCTTCATTGAGGTAGGTTGTATCTGGTAGGTAGGAGACGATCGCCTTGGTAGCAGGACTTGGATCCTGTCCGTTAATGAGAACACGTCCTTTATCTGGCTGAAGAAGACCATTGATCAGTTTGATCAAGGTTGTTTTTCCGGATCCGTTTGGTCCAAGGAGCCCGACAATCTTTCCGGCTGAGATCTCTAGTGAGATATTGTCAAGTGCCGCAGTTGCTCCATATGATTTTGATACATTTTCAAGTGCTAGTAGTGTCATAGTCTTAAACTCCTTTGATATAGTCGCTTAATACATTTGGCAGTTCTTCTTTTTGGTAGCCAAATTGGAGCATGCAAGAGACGAAGTGTTGCAGTTGCTCCTCGGAAAGTTGTTTGCGGGACTGAAGGATGAGGTCCAAATCCTCGGTGACAAAACGACCAGTTGTCCGCTTGCTGTATACGAATCCTTCACGTTCAAGGTCAGACAAGGCGCGCTGAATGGTATTAGGATTGACCCCAGCCTGGCTCGCCAAATCTCTCACGGTAGGGAGCTGTTGGTTGGGTTCCAGTTCATGGGAAACAATCTGTAATTTGATTTTTTCCATAATCTGTAAATAAATCGGTTTTGTATTATCAAATGACCAGGACATCATAGTCTCCTTTCTTTGTCTTGCTTGTTCTAGTCAAATAATACAATAAAACAAAAAACTTGTCAAGTAAAAATAAGAATTGTTTTGGGAATTGCTCAAAAAATGGTATAATGAAAAGAAAACGACAAGGAGGGAAATGCATGCGTTGTCCAAAATGTGGGGCTACCAAGTCTAGTGTTGTTGATAGTCGACAAGCCGAAGAAGGAAATACCATCCGTCGAAGACGTGAGTGTGATGAGTGTCAGCATCGTTTTACAACCTATGAACGAGTAGAAGAAAGAACACTGGTTGTCGTCAAAAAAGACGGTACGCGAGAGCAGTTTTCGAGAGATAAAATCTTTAATGGGATTATCCGCTCAGCCCAGAAACGCCCTGTTTCGAGTGATGAAATCGGTATGGTGGTCAATCGCATCGAGCAAAAACTCCGTAGTCGCAGTGAGAATGAGATCCAAAGTGAATATATTGGGTCTTTAGTCATGGAAGAATTGGCAGAGCTTGATGAGATTACCTATGTTCGTTTTGCCAGTGTTTACCGTAGCTTTAAGGATGTGAGTGAGTTGGAGAGTCTGCTCCAGCAAATCACCCAGTCCTCTAAGAAGAAAAAGGAAAAATAAATGAAGCCGAATGACCGTTTTTCTTTTCTAAAGAATAATCGGGTGTCGCAAGATACCTCTTCTCTGGTGCAGTGCTACCTCCCGATTATCGGTCAGGAGGCGCTGAGCCTCTATCTATATGCCATTACCTTCTGGGATGGTGGACAAAAGGAACATCTCTTTTCCCATATCCTCAACCACTTAAACTTTGGCATGCCGACCTTGCTCCAATCCTTTAAAATTTTATCTGCTTTGGATTTGTTGACCCTTTATCAGAAGGGGGAGGTCTATGAATTGCAGCTTCATTCTCCCCTTTCCAGTCAGGTTTTTTTAAGTCATTCTGTCTATAGTAGATTATTAGAGAAAAAGATTGGGGATACAGCTGTTTCTGCTATGAAGCAGGCTCCAAGTGAGGGAGAAGCACTCTCTGTTTCTTTGAGCCAAGTATTTCCAACCTTGACCGAAGAAGAGACTCCAACCGAGTCTAAAAGCAAGTTAAAAAATGATTTTGACTTGGAACATTTCCAGCGGCTGATGGCTCGAGATGGCTTGCGTTTTGAAGACGAGCAAACGGATGTTTTGGAATTGTTTGCCATCGCAGACGAAAAAAAATGGACCTGGTTTGAAACCTATCAATTAGCCAAGGCGACTACAGTGTCTCGGGTTATTTCAGTCAAACGCATGCGTGAAAAGATAGCACAAAAACCAGCATCTTCTGATTTCAGCCCCAAAGAAATGACCATTATCAGGGAAGCCAAAAATAAAACTCCCCTACAATTTTTAGCGGAAATCAAGCAAACGCGTAAGGGGAACATCACCCAGAGTGAGCGAGAACTCCTTCATCAGATGGCGTCTTTAGGTTTGTTGGATGAAGTCATCAATATCGTCTTGCTCCTAACCTTTAACAAGGTTGATTCGGCTAATGTCAATGAAAAATATGCCATGAAGGTCGCAAATGACTATGCTTATCAAAAAATTCGAACAGCAGAAGAAGCTGTGCTTCGGATTCGAGAACACCAGCAAAAAGGCCAAGAAGACCAAAAATCGAAAACTAGCTCGACTAAGACAAATGTTCCCAAGTGGAGCAATCCCGAATACAAGAATCAAACCAGTGAGGAAACTCGTCTGGAACTAGAACGTAAAAAACAAGAAATGTTAGCCCGATTAGAAGAAGGAGGAGACTAGATGGAAAGCGTTGGTGATGTAATCAAACGTCAGACAAGTCGTTTTCAGTATAAGGACTTGGTCCAGCAGATCATGAAGGACCCCGATGTAGCGGCTTTTATCCAGAAAGAATCCCTCAGTCCAGAGGAGTTGAATCGTAGCATCTCCAAGTTCAACCAATATATCACAGAACGGGATAAGTTTCTTCGTGGGGATGCTGACTATATAGCGCGTGGCTACAAGCCTATCTTGGTCATGAATCACGGCTATGCAGATGTATCTTATGAAGAAACACCAGAACTAATCGCGGCTGAAAAAGAGGCGGCAATCAAAAATCGTCTCAAGTTGATCAATCTTCCAGCAAGTCTCAAGAAAGCGAAATTAGCTCAGATTGACCTAGATGATCTAGGTCGTTTGCCGATTTTTGAGAGACTCTATGCCTTTGTTGACCTTTACCCAAGTATACGAAAAGGTCTCTATCTTTATGGAGATTTTGGTGTCGGTAAGAGTTTCATGATGGCGGCTCTTGCCCATGACCTATCTGAAAAACGTGGTGCTTCAACAACCATTCTCCACTATCCAAGCTTTGTCATTGATGTGAAAAATGCCATCGGTGAAGGATCTGTGAAGACCTTGGTGGATGACATCAAGTTAGCAGAAGTCTTGGTCTTGGATGATATTGGTGCAGAGCAGTCAACACCTTGGGTGCGTGATGAGATTCTCCAAGTTATTCTCCAGTATCGTATGCAGGAAGATTTGCCGACCTTCTTTACTTCCAACTTTAATTTCCAAGATTTGGAAAAACATTTTGCCAAAGGAAAGAATGGAAATGACGAGACTTGGGAAGCTAGACGGGTCATGGAACGAATCCGTTATTTAGCAGAGGAGACAAGACTAGAAGGAGAAAATCGCCGATGACAGAAACCATTAAACTGATGAAATCTCATACTTCAGTTCGTCGCTTTAAGGAGCAAGAAATTCCTCAGGCAGACTTGGACGAGATTTTGACTGCTGGACAAATGGCGTCATCTTGGAAAAATTTCCAATCCTACTCTGTGATTCTTGTGCGCAGTCAAGAAAAGAAAGATGCTCTTTATGAATTAGTTCCCCAGGAAGCCATTCGCCAGTCAGCAGCCTTTTTGCTTTTTGTCGGTGACTTGAATCGAGCTGAAAAGGGAGCAAGCCTTCATACGGACAGTTTCCAACCTCAAGGGGTGGAAGGTCTCCTTATCACGTCTGTAGACGCTGCGCTTGCTGGTCAAAATACCTTGCTTGCAGCGGAGAGTCTGGGATATGGTGGTGTTATCATCGGTTTAGTCCGTTACAAGTCAGAAGAAGTGGCAGCGCTTTTTAACCTGCCTGACTATACCTACCCTGTTTTTGGGATTGCCCTTGGTGTGCCAAATCAACAACATGATGTCAAACCAAGACTGCCTTTGAACAAAGTGGTTTTTGAAGAAGAATACCAAGAACAGCCAGTAGCGGCGATTTTGGACTATGACAAAGTACAGGCAGACTATGCTGGTGCGCGTGCGACGACCTCTTGGAGTCAACGTTTGGCTGAGCAGTTTGGTCAAGCCGAACCTAGTTCAACTCGGAAGAATCTAGAACAGAAAAAGTTATTGTAGAAAGTGAGAAAACATGGCCTTACCAACTATTGCCATTGTGGGACGTCCCAATGTTGGGAAATCAACCCTATTTAATCGGATCGCTGGTGAGCGGATCTCAATCGTAGAAGATGTCGAGGGTGTGACACGTGACCGTATCTATGCGACGGGTGAGTGGCTCAATCGTTCCTTTAGTATGATTGATACGGGAGGGATTGACGACGTCGATGCTCCCTTCATGGAGCAAATCAAGCACCAAGCAGAAATCGCTATGGAAGAAGCGGATGTTATCGTCTTTGTGGTGTCTGGGAAAGAAGGAATCACAGATGCAGATGAGTACGTAGCTCGTAAACTTTATAAGACCCATAAACCTGTTATCCTTGCCGTTAACAAGGTTGACAACCCAGAAATGCGAAATGATATCTTTGATTTCTATGCGCTAGGATTGGGTGAACCACTGCCAATTTCGTCTGTCCATGGTATCGGTACCGGTGATGTGCTGGATGCCATTGTGGAAAATCTACCACACGAAGTCGAAGAAGAAAATCCAGACGTGATTAAATTTAGCTTGATTGGCCGTCCTAACGTTGGAAAATCAAGTTTGATCAACGCCATTTTGGGAGAAGACCGCGTGATTGCTAGTCCAGTAGCTGGAACAACGCGTGATGCCATTGATACCCACTTTATAGATACGGATGGACAAGAGTTTACCATGATTGATACAGCTGGTATGCGTAAGTCTGGTAAAGTCTACGAAAATACGGAGAAATACTCTGTCATGCGTGCCATGCGTGCCATTGACCGTTCTGACGTGGTCTTGATGGTCCTCAATGCCGAAGAAGGTATCCGTGAGTACGACAAGCGTATCGCAGGTTTTGCCCATGAAGCCGGTAAAGGGATGATTATCGTGGTCAATAAGTGGGATACCCTTGAGAAAGACAACCACACCATGAAGAAATGGGAAGAAGATATCCGTGAGCAGTTCCAATATCTGCCTTATGCACCGATTGTCTTTGTATCCGCTCTTACCAAGCAACGTCTCCATAAACTGCCTGAGATGATCAAGCAAATCAGTGAAAGTCAAAACACCCGTATCCCATCAGCAGTCTTGAACGATGTGATTATGGATGCCATTGCTATCAATCCAACACCGACAGACAAAGGAAAACGACTCAAGATTTTCTACGCTACCCAAGTGGCAACCAAACCACCAACCTTTGTCATCTTTGTCAACGAAGAAGAACTCATGCACTTCTCTTACCTGCGTTTCTTGGAAAATCAAATCCGCAAGGCCTTCGTCTTTGAAGGAACCCCGATTCACTTGATTGCAAGAAAACGCAAGTAAGTCTTGCTTGTTTTTCTACAAAAATAAACTAAAAGAAGACTTTATAGTCTTCTTTTTTCTATACTAAAAGGGGAGAAAAGAACCTATCAAATTGGAGGAGAATCTGTCATCAAAATTCAATCATTTTCCCAGCTTTTGTAATCTATTTGTAATGAAAATGCACTTTCTTTGTAAAAATCAAAATGCTATAATTCCTTAAATCAATTTTCCTTTATCAGGGAGGTTATTATGAAAAAAAGCAGATTATTTAAACATAGTTTGTTGGTTCGCTTGCTTGGGTTGCTGATGGTCTTTCTCTTCTTGTCAGCATTCACAGCACCTGAAAAACCTGAGTACGGGATCTATGACCCGGATCATTATTTAACGGATGAGACTATAAGTCAGATTCGGGAATTGAATAATGTAAATAGTAAAAAATCAGAAAAATTCCAGATGGGTGTTTACGTTGTGAAAAGCCTAAATGGAGAAACAATCGAGACTGTAGCCAATGAAACAGCTAGAGCTTGGAAGATTGGCTACTCGGGAGACAATCACGGTGTCTTGATTGTGGTAGCAGTCCAAGATAGAAAATCACGGATTGAAACCAGTAATAATGTGGCCAGTAAGATCACTGACTATCAGACTCACAGGTTCTTGACAACAGCACGTCCTTACTTTAAAAATGGTGACTATAACAAGGGTGTTCTCTCAATAGTCAATAATCTCAACTACATGTTCTATAGTGGATCGAGTACGACTGCTTCAAGTTCTAAAAGTAGTTACGACTATACTACCAACTCTAGTCGCTTAAGGGAACTTGAAAGGTATGCTGGTGAGAGTAGTTCTTCGAGACGTCATCGAAAAAGCAGTTCGAGCGACGGAGTTATCGTATTTGGAGTTCTCATTTACTTCATCGTGATGATTATCGGATTTCTATTTGGTGGTCGTGGTTCACGTGGAGATGATTCTGGCGGTGGCTGGTGGGGCGGTGACTCATCAGACTCAGGTTCCTCTTGGTCTGATTCGGGCTCCTCTTGGTCTGACTCAGGCTCCGACTCATCTGGAGGCTGGGACGGCGGTGGCTTTGATGGCGGTGGTTCGTCTGATGACTGGTGAGTGATCATATATTGCTCAAACCGATTTCTCCATACAGTAAGATGACTTCTTTGCAAGAGTTCACTCCTTAATTAAAAATAAAAACAAAGTTTGGGAAATTGATTTAAAATCTGAGTATTTTCTCAGAAAAGTTGATAAAAGAAAGTGTTAAGGTTTTGATATGAAACAAAATAAAGTAATTATCTCAATAGTGGCGATTTTCTTTGGACTACTAGTTCTGGGAAGTTGTTCCGCAGTGACGACCTATAATGGTCTGGTTGGTGAACAGACTAAGGTGGAGCAGGCTCAGGCCGATGTCTCAACAGCCCTTCAACGTCGTTCGGACTTGATTGGTAACTTGGTGGAGTCCGTTAAAGGACAAATGAATCATGAAACCGAAGTCTTTACCAAGATTGCTGATGCTAGAGCTAAAATCGGTAGTAGCTCAGTAACTTCGGAAGAAAACCAAAAGGCTCAGGGAGAATTGAGCTCTGCTCTTTCCCGCTTGATTTCCTTGACGGAGAATTATCCAGAACTCAAGAGCAATCAAAATGTTGAGCAACTAATGGTCGAACTTTCAGGAAGTGAAAATCGTATCTTTGTAGCACGTAAGGATTATAATAAAGTCGCAGCCGAGTACAATCAAAAGTTGAGAAGTTTTCCAACCGTGCTATTTGCGAATATGATGAACTTTAAAGAAGCTGAAACCTTCAAGGAAACAGAAGAAGCCAAGACAGTTCCTAAGGTTGATTTTGGAACCTCTTCATCAAGTCAATAAAGTGAATCAGCCTATGAATAAAGGAATTTCTCTAGCGTGACTAGTGATTTCCAACCGAACCTGGAAAGCTTTTTCCAGGTTTTTTTGGTATAATAAAAGGGAAGAGACAGTGACTCAAATGGAGGTTTGCTATGGAGAAAACAAAAGCCTTTCTTGAAGCGCACTACAAGAGATATATCCTTACGATTTGCCTTCTCTGGTTCCTCATGTTTTTTCTTCCTTGGGATTGGCAAATAGGAGGAGTTTCAGTATATTATTTCGTTATGAGAAAACTCTTTGTGGTTTTTGGTGTTTTATCTATCTTATACTCCGTGCTGATTAAAAAATTCAGTCTTCTCATCTTTGGAATTATCTTTTGCTTGGCCTTCTGGATCAATCTCTTTTGGTATTTTGGGATATTGCCTGTATTCTTGGGAAATTAAACATTAAAAAATAAAGGACTAGACTAGCTTCTAGTCCTTTTTTCTTTCTTATTAAAATAGTTGGAGATATAAAAATAATTTTGTTGACAGCTGTCTGTATGATATAATAAGTCCCGTAAAAAGAAGATTAAGGGATTTGAAAAATGGCTAAAAAAGTAAAAGATTATTATGACTTGGCTTATGCTATGGATTTGAGTCGACGGTTGAAAGAAGCGTCCGTTGCCTTTGATGAGCGAAAGTTTAGGTTGTTGGTAGAAAAAGACTTGGAAGAGTTGGAGTTTAGTCAGCGTCAAGAACTCTTGGCTAAAAGTATCAAAGATTGCCTTCCCCTATCTTATCAGGACTCTCTCAAGGTTTTTGAGAAAATTTTGGGTCCTGAGTTAGAGGGTGGTTTAGGTATGTTCTCAGAAGGATATTGGCTTTGGCCAATCGGAAAATATGTAGAGCTATATGGGGACAAGGAATTTGAATTGAGCGCGGCCTTTAGTAAGGAACTAACCAAGCGATTTACTGGAGAATTTTCTATGAGACCTTTGCTGGCTCGCTATCCTAAGGCTACAATGGCTTTGCTGTTAGAATGGAGTCGGGATGAAAATTTGCGCGTTCGCAGACTTGCCAGCGAATGTATGCGTATCCGTCTGCCTTGGGCTAAGAGACAAACCGTGGTATTGGATTATTTTGAGGATTTCACCACTATTCTGACCAATCTAAAGGATGATAGAGACAAGTCCATTCAAAAAAGTGTAGCTAATAATTTAAATGATTTATACAAGGAAGATCCTGATAAGTTTGAAAGGATTCTTCAAACTTGGCAAAAGGAGGAGCTAAGTCCAAGTTGTGCTTGGATTATCAAACATGCATCACGAACAAAAAACAAAAAGGTAGCCGCAGAAGATTTATGCAACAAAAGCTGAATTTTGACTGGCCTTTTCCGTTGTAAATTAAGGATTCTTTCTTGAAAAATAATGGTAAATATGCTAAAATTAAAAGAACATTCTAAAATATTCAGAATAAAAAGTAAGGAAAATCATGGCTAATATTTTAAAAACGATTATTGAAAATGATAAAGGAGAACTTCGTCGTCTGGAAAAGATGGCTGATAAGGTTCTTAACTATGAGAGCCAAATGGCTGCAATGTCAGACGAAGAACTAAAAGCGAAAACTGACGAATTTAAAGAACGATACAACAAGGGTGAATCACTTGATTCATTGCTATATGAGGCTTTTGCAGTAGTTCGTGAAGCTGCAAAACGTGTCCTTGGGCTTTTCCCTTATAAGGTTCAGGTCATGGGTGGGATTGTTCTTCACCATGGTGACGTTCCAGAGATGCGTACCGGTGAAGGGAAGACCTTGACAGCGACTATGCCAGTGTACCTCAATGCCCTTGCAGGTAAAGGGGTTCACGTAGTTACAGTCAACGAATACCTAACAGAACGTGACGCGACTGAAATGGGTGAATTGTACTCATGGCTCGGTTTGTCAGTAGGGATTAACTTGGCAGCCAAATCTCCAATGGAGAAAAAAGAGGCATACCTTTGCGATATTACCTACTCAACCAACTCAGAGATTGGTTTCGACTACCTTCGTGATAACATGGTCGTTCGTGCAGAAAACATGGTGCAACGTCCACTCAATTATGCCTTGGTCGATGAGGTTGACTCAATTTTGATCGACGAAGCTCGTACACCATTGATCGTTTCAGGCGCCAATGCAGTTGAAACAAGCCAACTCTACCATATGGCGGACCACTTCGTGAAATCTTTGGACAAGGACGACTATATCATTGACGTTCAGTCTAAGACGATCGGTTTGTCAGACTCTGGTATTGACAAGGCAGAAAGCTACTTCAAACTAGAAAATCTCTACGACATTGAAAATGTAGCTCTTACTCACTTTATTGACAATGCCCTCCGTGCCAACTATATCATGATTCTCGATATCGACTATGTGGTTAGTGAAGAGCAGGAAATCTTGATTGTCGACCAATTTACAGGTCGTACCATGGAAGGTCGTCGTTACTCTGATGGTTTGCACCAAGCGATTGAAGCAAAAGAAGGTGTGCCAATCCAAGATGAGACCAAGACATCAGCTTCTATTACCTACCAAAACCTCTTCCGTATGTATAAGAAATTGGCAGGTATGACAGGTACTGGTAAAACAGAAGAAGAAGAATTCCGCGAAATTTACAACATTCGTGTTATCCCAATCCCAACTAACCGTCCAATTCAACGTATCGACCACTCAGACCTTCTCTATGCAAGTCTTGATGCGAAATTTAAGGCTGTTGTTGAAGATGTAAAAGCTCGTTACCAAAAAGGTCAGCCGGTCTTGGTAGGTACAGTTGCCGTTGAAACGAGTGACTTCCTTTCTAAAAAATTGGTAGCAGCAGGTGTTCCTCACGAAGTCTTGAATGCGAAGAACCACTACAGAGAAGCGCAAATCATCATGAACGCTGGTCAACGTGGCGCAGTTACCATCGCAACCAACATGGCCGGTCGTGGTACCGACATCAAGCTTGGTGAAGGGGTTCGTGAACTTGGTGGTCTTTGCGTCATTGGTACTGAGCGTCACGAAAGTCGCCGTATTGATAATCAGCTTCGTGGACGTTCAGGACGTCAAGGAGACCCAGGTGAGTCACAATTCTACTTGTCTCTTGAAGATGATTTGATGAAACGTTTCGGTTCTGAACGTTTGAAAGGTGTCTTTGAACGACTCAACATGTCAGACGAAGCCATCGAATCTCGCATGTTGACGCGTCAAGTTGAAGCAGCTCAAAAACGTGTCGAAGGAAACAACTACGACACTCGTAAACAAGTCCTTCAATACGATGACGTTATGCGTGAACAACGTGAGATCATCTATGCGCAACGTTATGATGTCATTACAGCAGACCGTGACTTGGCACCAGAGATCCATGCTATGATCCGTCGTACAATTGGACGTATCGTGGATGCACATGCTCGTTCGAAAGAAGATGAAAAATTGGAAGCAATTTTGAACTTCGCTAAGTATAACTTGCTTCCAGAAGATTCAATTAGCCGTTCAGATCTTGCAGGTCTGTCAGACCAAGCTATCAAAGATGAACTTTTCCAACGTGCCTTGAAAGTCTATGACAGCCAAGTTGCTAAGCTTCGTGACGAAGATGCAGTGAAAGAATTCCAAAAAGTCTTGATTCTACGTGTTGTAGACAACAAGTGGACAGACCATATCGACGCCCTTGACCAGTTACGAAATGCTGTTGGTCTTCGTGGATATGCCCAAAACAACCCTGTTGTAGAATATCAAGCAGAAGGTTTCCGCATGTTTAACGACATGATTGGATCAATTGAATTCGATGTGACGCGCTTGATGATGAAAGCACAAATCCATGAACAGGAACGTCCGCAAACTGAACACAATATCAGTACAACTGCGACTCGTAATATCGCAGCGCAGCAGGCAAGCCTTCCTGAAGATTTGGACTTGAGCCAAATCGGACGAAACGACCAATGCCCATGTGGATCAGGTAAGAAATTCAAGAACTGTCATGGTAAGAGACAATAATATGAGATAAGATACAGGCGGATACCTGGTAAAAATCATTTTTTGCTTGGTGTCCGTTTGCTTTATAAGGAGATGAATCATGGTATTTAAAGCTAAAAGTCCTAAAATTAACATTGAAGAAGTTCGCGCCTTATCTAAATTGGAGGGAGCGGCTCTTGCGAGAAAAAATCAACGTGATCAGGAATTGGAAGCCATCATCCGTGGGGAAGACCAGCGTATTCTCTTGGTGATTGGACCATGTTCATCTGATAATGAAGAGGCGGTTCTCGAGTATGCCAAGCGTCTATCTGCTTTGCAAGAAGAGGTCAAAGACCGTATTTTTATGGTCATGCGTGTCTATACAGCTAAACCTCGTACCAATGGGGATGGCTATAAGGGCTTGATTCATCAACCAAATGCGACAGAAGCTCCTAGTTTGATTAATGGAATCAAGGCTGTTCGTCAGCTCCACTACCGTGTGATTACCGAGACGGGAATGACAACAGCTGATGAGATGCTTTATCCTGAAAATCTTCCGCTGGTGGATGATTTGATTTCTTATATGGCTGTTGGAGCCCGTTCTGTAGAGGATCAACAGCACCGTTTTGTAGCGAGTGGAGCAGACTTTTCAACAGGATTTAAAAATCCCACATCTGGAAATCTCAATGTCATGTTTAACGGGATTTACGCAGCGCAAAATAAACAGAGTTTCCTTTTCCTCGGTAAAGAGGTGGAAACAACGGGGAATCCATTGTCCCACGCCATTCTTCGTGGCGCCTTGAATGAATATGGGAAAAATATTCCTAACTACTACTATGACAATTTGATGGATACCATTGATCAGTATGAAAAGATGGGCTTGGAAAATCCCTTTATCATCATCGATACCAATCATGACAATTCAGGCAAGCAGTACATGGATCAAATCCGTATCGTTCGTCAGACCTTGATTAACCGTGACTGGAATGAGAAGATCAAGAAATATGTTCGTGGTTTTATGATTGAGTCCTATCTAGAAGATGGACGTCAAAATGAGCCAGAAGTTTTTGGTAAGTCCATTACAGATCCGTGTCTCGGATGGGACAACACAGAAGCACTTGTTCGCGAAATTTACCAAACGCTAGGAGAGTAAGATGGCATTTATCGAAAAAGGTCAAGAAATTGATATTGAAGCAATCAAGGCTGCGACCCAGTTATCGCCTGAAGCCTTGCGAAAGAAAGAAGCCCGCGATAGAGAGTTGGCAGCCATCATCTCGGGTGAGGACGACCGAATCCTTTTGGTGATGGGGCCTTGCTCTTCAGACAATGAAGAAGCAGTACTCGAATATGCTCGTCGCTTAGCAGACTTGCAGAAAAAAGTTGCGGATAAAATCTTTATCGTGATGCGTGTCTATACGGCCAAACCTCGTACTAATGGAGATGGCTATAAGGGCATGATTCATCAACCAAATACCAGCGAAGCGCCTAGTCTCATCAATGGTTTGCAGGCTGTTCGTCAGCTACACTACCGAGTGATTACCGAAACTGGATTGACAACAGCTGATGAGATGCTTTATCCGTCAAATCTCGTTTTGGTTGATGACCTGGTTAGCTACCATGCTGTAGGGGCTCGTTCAGTGGAAGACCAAGAACACCGCTTTGTAGCGTCTGGGATTGATGCTCCGGTTGGGATGAAAAATCCAACATCTGGAAATCTTGGGGTCATGTTTAATGCCATCTATGCGGCTCAAAACAAGCAAACCTTCCTTTACCATGGCCAAGAAGTGGAAACTTCAGGAAATCCTTTGGCCCATGTTATTCTTCGTGGTGCCATGAACGAATATGGTAAAAATGAACCCAATTTCTACTATGAAACCCTCTTAAATGCCATCAATCGCTATGAGACTATGGGACTTGAAAATCCCTTTATTATCATCGATACCAATCATGACAATTCAGGCAAGCAGTATATGGAACAAATTCGCATTGTTCGTCAAGCCTTGCTGAATCGTGATTGGAATGAAAAGATTAAAAAGACGGTTCGAGGCTTTATGATTGAATCTTACCTAGCAGATGGTCGCCAAAACCAACCAGAGGTCTTTGGTTGCTCTATTACTGACTCTTGTCTAGGTTGGGAAAATACAGTAGCTTTGGTAGAAGAAATTTATACTACCTTAACAAAATAAGTGAAAAGGATGGAGTTGGGGGAATCTCAGCTCCTTTTATGAGTATGATAGTTGGACACGGAATTGACATCGAAGAATTGGCTTCGATAGAAAACGCAGTTACACGACGTGAGGGCTTTGCTAAGCGCGTGCTGACCCCTAAAGAAATGGAGCGCTTTGCCAGTCTCAAAGGGCGCAGACAAATCGAATACTTGGCAGGACGTTGGTCGGCTAAGGAGGCTTTCTCCAAGGCTATGGGAACTGGTATTGGCAAACTGACCTTTCAGGATTTGGAAGTTTTGAACAATGAACGAGGGGCTCCCTATTTTAGTCAAGCACCATTTTCAGGAAAAATTTGGCTATCTATCAGCCATACAGATCAGTTTGTGACAGCCAGTGTCATTTTGGAGGAAAATCATGAAAGCTAGTCCACATAGACCAACCAAGGCTCTGATATATCTGGGAGCTATTCGACAAAATATTCAGCAAATGGGGGCTCATATCCCTGAAAGAACGCTCAAGTGGGCAGTGGTCAAGGCCAATGCCTATGGTCATGGGGCAGTAGCTGTTGCCACAGCTATTCAAGATGATGTTGATGGATTTTGTGTTTCCAATATTGATGAAGCCATCGAACTTCGTCAGGCTGGACTCAGCAAGAAAATCCTCATTTTAGGAGTTTCTGAAATCGAAGCTGTTTCTCTGGCTAAAGAATACGACATCACCTTGACAGTGGCTGGACTGGAGTGGATTCAAGCGCTCTTAGCTAGGGAGACAGATTTATCTGGCTTAACGGTTCACCTCAAGATTGACTCAGGGATGGGACGGATTGGTTTTAGAGAGGCCAGTGAAGCTGATCTGGCTCAAGACTTGCTCAAGCAACATGGTGCTCTCGTTGAGGGGATTTTTACCCACTTTGCGACTGCAGATGAGGAATCAGATACCTACTTTAATCAGCAGTTAGAATGCTTTAAAGCTATTTTGGTAAGTATGAAGGAAGTCCCAGAGCTGGTTCATGCCAGCAACTCGGCAACGACCCTCTGGCATGCAGAGACTATTTTCAATGCAGTCCGTATGGGAGACGCCATGTATGGCCTGAATCCTAGTGGAGAGGTTTTGGACTTGCCTTATGACTTGGTTCCAGCCTTGAGTTTGGAGTCTGCCCTTGTTCATGTCAAGACAGTTCCATCTGGAGCTTGCATGGGCTATGGGGCGACCTATCAGGCGGATAGTGAGCAAGTCATTGCGACGGTGCCAATCGGTTATGCGGATGGTTGGACACGTGATATGCAGAATTTCACTGTCTTGGTAGATGGCCAAGCTTGCCCAATCGTCGGACGAGTATCTATGGACCAAATCACTATTCGGCTGCCTAAGGTTTACCCGCTAGGAACCAAGGTAATCTTGATCGGCTCCGACGGAGATAAAGAAATCACAGCAACTCAGGTAGCGACCTACCGTGGAACCATTAATTATGAGGTAGTTTGTCTCCTCAGTGATCGCATTCCGAGAGAATATTATTAAAAAAGAAAGGAGTGGAGCATGAATCTACACCAACCCTTGCATGTCTTACCTGGTGTGGGACCGAAGTCAGCAGAGAAGTACGCCAAACTAGGAATTGAAAACTTGCAAGACCTCTTGCTCTACTTTCCTTTCCGTTATGAAGACTTTAAGACCAAGCAGGTGCTAGAGTTGGAAGATGGGGAAAAGGCGGTTCTGTCTGGTCAAGTCGTGACTCCTGCTAGTGTCCAGTATTATGGTTTCAAGCGCAATCGCCTACGTTTTAGCCTCAAGCAGAGAGAGGTCGTTTTTGCGGTGAATTTTTTTAACCAGCCCTATCTGGCTGATAAGATAGAGTTAGGTGCAACTCTTGCTGTCTTTGGGAAATGGGACCGTGCCAAGGCCAGTTTGACTGGGATGAAGGTTCTGGCTCAAGTGGAAGATGACCTCCAGCCGGTCTATCGTCTGGCTCAGGGAATCAGTCAGGCCAGTCTGGTCAAGGTCATTAAGACAGCCTTTGATCAGGGGTTGGACCTCTTGATTGAGGAAAATCTTCCCCAGTCTTTACTTGATAAATACAAACTCATGTCCCGTTGCCAGGCTGTCCGTGCTATGCATTTTCCTAAGGATTTGGCAGAATACAAGCAGGCCCTTCGTCGGATCAAGTTTGAGGAACTCTTTTACTTCCAAATGCAATTGCAGACGCTCAAGTCTGAAAATAGAGTTCAGGGAAGCGGTCTGGTTCTGAATTGGTCTCAGAAAAAAGTGTCGGCGGTTAAAGAAAGTTTGCCTTTTGCCCTGACCCAAGCTCAGGAAAAGAGTTTGCAGGAAATTTTGACCGACATGAAGTCCGACCATCACATGAATCGTCTTCTGCAAGGGGATGTGGGGAGCGGAAAAACGGTGGTCGCTGGCTTAGCCATGTTTGCGGCGGTGACGGCTGGCTACCAGGCTGCTCTCATGGTACCGACAGAAATCCTAGCAGAGCAGCACTTTGAGAGTTTACAGAACCTTTTTCCAGACTTGAAACTCGCTCTCTTGACAGGTTCCTTAAAAGCTGCAGAAAAAAGAGAAGTTTTGGAGACTATTGCCAAGGGGGAGGCTGATTTGATTATCGGAACACACGCTCTGATACAGGATGGGGTGGATTATGCTCGCCTTGGCTTGATTATCATCGATGAGCAGCACCGTTTTGGTGTGGGGCAAAGGCGTATTTTACGGGAAAAAGGGGACAATCCTGACGTTCTCATGATGACGGCGACTCCTATTCCACGGACTCTTGCTATCACAGCCTTTGGGGATATGGATGTTTCCATTATCGACCAGATGCCAGCAGGGCGGAAGCCGATTGTGACGCGCTGGATTAAGCATGAGCAGCTGCCTCAGGTCTTGACTTGGTTAGAGGGAGAAATTCAAAAAGGTTCTCAAGCCTATGTCATCTCTCCCTTGATTGAAGAATCTGAAGCTTTGGATTTGAAAAATGCCATTGCCTTATCTGAGGAGTTGACAGCTCATTTTGCAGGCAAGGCTGAAGTAGCTCTTCTACATGGTAAGATGAAGAGTGATGAAAAAGACCAGATCATGCAGGATTTCAAAGAGAGAAAAACGGATATTCTGGTTTCGACGACGGTTATTGAGGTTGGGGTCAATGTTCCCAATGCGACCGTCATGATTATCATGGATGCCGACCGGTTCGGTCTCAGTCAGCTTCACCAGCTCAGAGGTCGTGTTGGTCGGGGGGACAAGCAGTCCTATGCTGTTCTTGTGGCTAATCCCAAGACGGACTCTGGGAAGGACCGCATGCGTATCATGACAGAAACGACCAATGGATTTGTCCTTGCGGAGGAAGATTTGAAAATGCGTGGTTCTGGAGAGATTTTTGGAACCAGACAGTCAGGACTTCCAGAGTTTCAAGTGGCTGATATTATCGAAGATTTTCCGATTTTAGAAGAAGCCAGAAAGGTTGCCAGCTACATTAGTTCTATAGAAGGTTGGCAAGAGGATCCAGAATGGCGCATGATTGCTCTCCATCTGGAAAAGAAAGAACATCTAGATTAATACTCTTCGAAAATCAAATTCAAACCACGTCAACGTCACCTTGCCGTACTCAAGTACAGCCTGCGGCTAGTTTCCTAGTTTGCTCTTTGATTTTCATTGAGTATAAGTTTTCTCTAAGGAAAACTTAAGCTAGCTTTTAGGTTTGGGCCTTATACTAGAGTCATCAAAAAGAAACGAGGACTCTCACATGACGATTAAAGTAACCTACCAAAAGAAATTCCAAACCATCAAACAAGAGAAAGGAGCTAGCACCTATTGATACACAGAGAGCGGAAACGCTCTTTTTATTTTTAAAACTACTTTCAGACGATAGGTTTGAGGAAAGAGAATCTAAATTCACTTTCTGTTTATCTTTCTTTCTTGCATTGCTTTCCTAGATATGCTAGAGTTATGATAGCGATTACAAAACTAAAGGAGCATGCTATGAAAAATCCAGCTTTACTAGAAGAAATCAAGACTTATAAAGGAAGGGATGAGGTTCCAGAAGACTTTGATGCTTTCTGGGATGAAGAGGTCAAAAAAGTTTCATCTCTTCCAGCCTACCAGTTGGAGGAAAGAGATTTCCACATTCCCCAAGTCAAGTGCTATGAGCTAACCTTTGAAGGAACTAATGAAGGCAAGGTTTATGCACGTGTCATCCTTCCAAAGAGTGAGGGTAAAGTTCCCCTAATTTTCCATTTCCATGGTTATATGGGACGTGGCTGGGACTGGGCCGACATGTTGGCCTTTACCGTGGCTGGTTACGGTGTTGTTTCTATGGACGTTCGTGGCCAGTCCGGCTATTCGCAAGACGGCATGCGTTCTCCACTAGGAAATACGGTGAAGGGACATATCATCCGTGGTGCTGTTGAGGGTAGGGAACATCTCTTTTATAAGGATGTTTATCTGGATATTTACCAGTTGATTGAAATTGTTGCCAGTCTGCCTCAGGTGGATGAAAAGCGACTTTCTAGCTATGGTGCCTCACAAGGCGGTGCTTTAGCCCTGGTTGCAGCAGCGCTCAATCCTCGGATTCAGAAAACAGTTGCCATCTATCCTTTCTTGTCAGACTTTAGACGAGTGCTTGAGATTGGCAATACCAGTGAAGCCTATGATGAACTCTTCCGTTATTTCAAGTTCCACGATCCTTTCCATGAAACAGAGGAGGAAATCATGGCGACCCTTGCCTATATCGATGTGAAAAATCTTGCCCATCGTATTCAAGGTGAGGTCAAGATGATTACGGGCTTGGATGACGATGTTTGCTATCCTATTACCCAGTTTGCGATTTACAACCGCCTAACTTGCGACAAGGCCTATCGCATCATGCCAGAGTATGCTCACGAAGCCATGAATGTTTTTGTCAATGACCAAGTCTATAACTGGCTCTGTGGCAGTGAGATTCCTTTTAAGTACGTAAGATAATGAATGAGAGAGCCCAGGAGCTCTCTTTTTTATGTCCAAAACCTGAAAGTACTTTTAGAAAATTTAAAATATTAAAATGTTCTTAAAAGTAAAATCTATTCTGTAGGAACACAGATGTAAATATAAGACTTTATTGTATAATAAAGGAAAAGTCACTTGTGAAAGGAGGAAAAAGGCTGCTGGGTGCTTAAAGAATTCCTCAGCAGAAAATGGGAGAGGATTGGGAGCTCTCATTGAGTTGGTTACTTTCTTGTAAAAACTTGTCTCTTGAAGAGACAATAAAAATTTTTAAAGAAAAAAGAAAGCGCTTTATTTTATGAAAAATGAAAGGACAAACATGAATTACAAATCTTTAGATCGGAAACAGCGATACGGAATTCGAAAATTTGCAGTTGGGGCAGCATCGGTAGTGATTGGTACAGTGGTATTTGGAGCAAATCCAGTCTTAGCTCAAGAGCAAGCCAATGCAGCAGGGTCCAATACAGAAACTGTCGAACCTGGTCAAGGTTTATCAGAATTGCCAAAAGAAGCGTCCTCGGGAGATCTTGCTCATTTGGATAAGGATTTGGCTGGTAAATTGGCAGCAGCTCAAGACAACGGCGTTGAGGTGGACCAAGATCATTTGAAAAAAAATGAGAGTGCAGAATCAGAAACCCCATCCTCTACGGAAACCCCTGCAGAAGAAGCAAATAAGGAAGAGGAATCAGAGGATCAGGGGGCTATTCCTCGTGACTATTACTCAAGAGATTTAAAAAATGCTAATCCTGTCCTTGAAAAAGAAGATGTTGAAACCAATGCAGCAAATGGTCAGAGAGTCGATTTATCAAGTGAACTAAATAAACTAAAGCAACTAAAAAATGCTACAGTTCACATGGAGTTCAAACCAGATGCATCAGCTCCACGCTTTTACAATCTCTTCTCTGTATCCAGTGAAACCAAGGAAAATGAGTACTTTACTATGTCGGTCCTTGATAATACAGCTCTTATTGAAGGGCGTGGCGCTAACGGGGAGCAGTTCTATGATAAGTATACAGATGCTCCATTGAAAGTTCGCCCTGGACAATGGAATTCCGTGACCTTTACTGTTGAACAACCAACAGCAGAGTTACCTCATGGTCGAGTTCGTCTCTATGTGAACGGTGTCTTATCCCGTACAAGTCTCAAATCTGGTAACTTCATTAAAGATATGCCAGATGTTAATCAAGCTCAACTTGGAGCAACCAAACGGGGCAATAAAACAGTTTGGGCATCAAACCTACAAGTTCGAAACCTAACCGTTTACGATCGTGCTTTAAGCCCAGATGAAGTTCAAACACGGAGTCAATTATTTGAAAGAGGTGAATTGGAACAGAAACTTCCTGAGGGAGCAAAAGTCACTGAGAAAGAAGACGTCTTTGAAGGTGGTAGGAACAATCAACCAAATAAAGATGGTATCAAGAGTTATCGTATCCCAGCTCTTCTCAAGACGGATAAAGGAACACTGATTGCTGGAACGGATGAAAGACGTTTGCACCATTCTGACTGGGGAGATATTGGGATGGTTGTTCGTCGCAGCTCAGATAATGGAAAAACATGGGGAGATAGAATTGTAATCTCAAATCCTCGTGACAATGAGCACGCTAAACATGCAGATTGGCCATCTCCAGTCAATATTGATATGGCCTTGGTGCAAGACCCTGAAACAAAGAGAATTTTTGCAATTTATGACATGTTCCTTGAAAGTAAGGCAGTATTTTCATTGCCGGGGCAAGCTCCGAAAGCTTATGAACAAGTGGGAGATAAAGTTTATCAAGTTTTATATAAGCAAGGAGAATCAGGTCGCTATACAATTCGAGAAAACGGAGAGGTTTTCGACCCTCAAAATAGAAAGACAGATTATCGTGTTGTCGTTGATCCTAAAAAACCAGCCTACAGCGATAAGGGAGATTTGTATAAAGGGAATGAGCTAATCGGAAATATTTATTTTGAGTATAGCGAGAAGAATATTTTTAGAGTTTCCAATACCAACTATCTATGGATGTCCTACAGTGATGACGATGGGAAGACTTGGTCTGCACCAAAAGATATTACTCATGGGATTCGGAAAGATTGGATGCACTTCCTAGGAACTGGACCTGGTACGGGGATTGCCTTGCGTACAGGACCTCATAAGGGAAGACTGGTGATTCCAGTTTATACAACAAACAACGTTTCCTACCTAAGTGGTTCACAATCATCTCGTGTAATTTATTCAGATGATCATGGAGAAACATGGCAAGCAGGGGAAGCAGTTAATGATAACCGTCCAGTAGGCAACCAAACCATTCATTCTTCGACCATGAATAATCCAGGCGCCCAAAATACGGAGTCGACTGTTGTTCAGTTGAATAATGGGGATCTCAAGCTCTTTATGCGTGGGTTGACTGGTGATCTTCAGGTTGCGACCAGTCATGATGGGGGAGCAACGTGGGATAAGGAAATCAAACGTTATCCTCAAGTAAAAGACGTTTATGTTCAAATGTCCGCTATTCACACCATGCATGAAGGAAAGGAATACATTCTACTCAGCAATGCTGGTGGTCCTGGACGTAATAATGGTTTGGTCCACCTAGCTCGTGTTGAGGGGAATGGTGAGTTGACATGGCTGAAACACAATCCTATACAAAGTGGTAAGTTTGCTTACAACTCACTCCAAGAACTCGGAAATGGCGAATATGGTTTGCTTTATGAGCATGCGGATGGCAATCAAAACGATTATACTTTATCCTATAAGAAATTCAACTGGGATTTCTTAAGCAAAGACAGAATTTCTCCTAAAGAAGCAAAAGTAAAATATGCTATCCAAAAATGGCCAGGTATTATTGCCATGGAGTTCGATTCGGAAGTATTGGTAAACAAGGCTCCGACCCTTCAATTGGCAAATGGCAAGACAGCAACCTTTATGACCCAGTACGATACAAAAACTCTCCTATTCACAATAGATCCAGAGGATATGGGACAAAGGATTACAGGTCTAGCTGAGGGTGCAATTGAAAGCATGCACAATTTACCAGTTTCTTTAGCTGGCTCTAAACTAAGCGATGGTATTAATGGCAGTGAAGCTGCTATCCATGAGGTTCCAGAGTTCACAGGTGGCGTTAATGCAGAAGAAGCGGCTGTGGCAGAGATACCAGAGTACACTGGACCAATGGCAACAGTAGGTGAAGAACCAGCTCCAACAGTAGAAAAACCAGAATTCACAGGTGGTGTCAGTGCTGAGGAAGCAGCGGTTCATGAAGTTCCGGAGTATACAGGTCCAATGGCAACAGTAGGTGAAGAAGCAGCTCCAACGGTTGAAAAGCCTGAATTTACAGGTGGGGTCAACGCTGTTGAGGCGGCAGTCCATGAACTTCCAGAGTTCAAGGGTGGAGTCAATGCAGTTCTAGCAGCCTCAAACGAGCTTCCGGAATATAGAGGAGGTGCTAACTTTGTCTTAGCAGCTTCAAACGACTTACCAGAGTACATTGGCGGTGTCAATGGTGCTGAGGCGGCAGTCCATGAACTTCCAGAGTATAAGGGAGAGACCAATCTAGTATTGGCAGCTGCAGACAACAAACTGTCTCTAGGCCAAGATGTGACCTATCAAGCGCCAGCAGCTAAACAAGATGAACTTCCAAATACGGGAAGCAAGGAAACAAACTCACTGATTTCCCTTGGTCTTGCGGGCGTCCTCTTATCACTCTTTGCATTTGGAAAAAAGAGAAAAGAATAATAAGCAAGAGCTATTTGACTAGGTCTCAGAAGAGATAGCAGGTTTTCAAGCCTGCTATCTTTTTTGATGACATTCAGGTTGATTCAAAATCATAAGATGGCTGAAACTACTTTCAGGATAGTCTGTTCTATAAAATAGTTTTGAAACTGAAATCTATTCTACCACAAGCTATTGAAAGCGCTTAACAAATGATATATAATAAGCCCATAAGAACAAGAAAGGGAGGAAAGAGGATGCCACAGATCAGCAAAGAAGCCTTGATTGAACAAATCAAAGATGGAATCATTGTCTCTTGCCAGGCACTTCCTCACGAACCGCTTTATACAGAAGCGGGAGGAGTCATTCCCTTGCTAGTCAAAGCGGCTGAGCAAGGTGGAGCAGTCGGTATCCGAGCAAACAGTGTTCGAGATATCAAGGAGATTAAGGAGGTTACGAAACTCCCGATTATCGGGATTATCAAACGTGACTATCCGCCACAGGAGCCATTCATTACAGCTACTATGAAAGAAGTTGATGAATTGGCTGAACTCGACATTGAGGTCATTGCTCTGGATTGTACCAAACGTGAACGTTACGACGGTTTGGAAATTCAGGACTTTATCCGACAAGTCAAAGAAAAATATCCACATCAACTCTTAATGGCTGATACCAGTACTTTTGAAGAAGGAATAGCTGCAGTTGAAGCAGGAATTGATTTTGTTGGAACAACCCTATCAGGTTACACCTCTTATAGTCCGAAAGTGGATGGTCCAGACTTTGAACTGATCAAAAAACTGTGTGAAGCAGGGGTCGATGTCATCGCGGAAGGGAAAATTCATACACCAGAACAAGCTAAGCAAATCCTTGAATATGGGGTGCGAGGCATCGTTGTTGGTGGAGCTATTACTAGACCAAAAGAGATTACGGAGCGCTTTGTTGCCGGTCTTAAATAACACAATCTCAAAACAGAGGAGAGTGGTTGATGCGTCGGACAAAATGAAAACGTATACAAATATAAACTTGCTCATTATCCAATATGGATACGCTTATCAATTAGGAGAATACAAATGAAATTTAGAAAACTAGCTTGTACAGTACTTGCGGGTGCTGCGATTCTTGGCCTTGCGGCTTGTGGTAACTCTGGTGGAAGCAAAGATGCTGCAAATTCTGGTAGCGATAGCGGAAAAACAGAAATCACTTGGTGGGCATTCCCAGTCTTCACACAAGAAAAAACTGGTGACGGTGTTGGAACTTATGAAAAATCAATCATCGAAGCTTTTGAAAAAGCAAATCCAGATGTAAAAGTGAAATTGGAAACCATCGACTTCAAGTCAGGTCCAGAAAAGATCACAACAGCTATCGAAGCGGGAACAGCGCCAGACGTACTCTTTGACGCACCAGGACGTATCATCCAATACGGTAAAAATGGTAAATTGGCTGAGTTGAACGACCTTTTCACAGACGAATTCGTCAAAGATGTGAACAACGAAAACATCGTACAAGCAAGTAAGGCTGGAGACAAAGCTTACATGTATCCAATCAGTTCAGCACCATTCTACATGGCAATGAACAAGAAAATGTTGGAAGATGCTGGTGTAGCTAACCTTGTAAAAGAAGGTTGGACAACTGATGACTTTGAAAAAGTTTTGAAAGCCCTTAAAGATAAAGGCTACACTCCAGGTTCATTGTTCAGTGCTGGTCAAGGGGGAGACCAAGGAACACGTGCCTTCATTGCAAACCTTTACGGTGGTTCTGTAACAGATAAAGATGTAACTAAATATACAACTGACGATCCTAAATTCGTCAAAGGTCTTGAAAAAGCGGCTAGCTGGATCAAAGACGGTTTGTTGAACAATGGTTCACAATTTGACGGTGGAGCAGACATCCAAAACTTTGCCAACGGTCAAACTTCATACACAATCCTTTGGGCACCAGCTCAAAACGGTATCCAAGCGAAACTCTTGGAAGCAAGTAAGGTAGAAGTGGTAGAAGTACCATTCCCATCAGACTCTGGTAAACCATCTCTTGAATACCTTGTAAACGGATTTGCAGTATTTAACAACAAAGACGATAAGAAAGTCGCAGCTGCTAAGAAATTCGTTCAATTCATCGCAGATGACAAAGAATGGGGTCCTAAAGACGTAGTTCGTACAGGTGCCTTCCCAGTTCGTACTTCATTTGGCAAACTTTATGAAGACAAACGTATGGAAACAATCAGTGGCTGGACTAAATACTACTCACCATACTACAACACTATCGATGGATTTGCTGAAATGAGAACCCTTTGGTTCCCAATGTTGCAATCTGTATCAAATGGTGACGAAAAACCAGCGGATGCTTTGAAAGCCTTCACTGAAAAAGCTAACGAAACAATCAAAAAAGCTACAAAACAATAAGCACTAAGTCAGATTGATTCCCCCCTTTTCCCTGTGCACTATGGTGTAAGAAAAGGGGGGCTTTTGTTTAAAATGGTAGGAACTGTCACGAAATTAAAATGAAGTTCTTACATAAGCGAATCTTAAAAAATTTCATTTTGGTTTTAAAACAGTTCAAGAAAATCAAAAACTATTCTATTTGAAAGAGAGGTGCCGACTGTGAAAGTCAATAAAATTCGTATGCGGGAAACAGTGATTTCCTACGCTTTCCTAGCACCAGTGTTATTCTTCTTTGTCATCTTTGTCTTGGCTCCTATGATTATGGGATTCATTACAAGTTTCTTTAACTACTCTATGACTAAATTTGAGTTTGTGGGCTTGGACAACTACATTCGCATGTTTAAAGACCCTGTCTTTATGAAGTCTTTGATCAATACCGTTATCCTGGTTATCGGATCAGTACCAATTGTTGTACTCTTCTCGCTCTTTGTAGCATCTCAAACCTATCATCAAAATGCTATTGCTCGATCTTTCTATCGTTTCGTCTTCTTCCTTCCTGTAGTAACAGGTAGTGTTGCCGTAACGGTTGTATGGAAATGGATCTATGACCCCCTATCAGGGATTCTAAACTTTGTCCTTAAGTCAAGTCATATCATCAGCCAAAACATTTCTTGGTTGGGTGATAAAAACTGGGCCTTGCTAGCGATTATGATTATCCTTTTGACAACATCTGTTGGTCAACCGATTATCCTTTATATCGCTGCCATGGGGAATATTGACAACTCACTTGTTGAAGCAGCGCGTGTTGATGGTGCGACTGAGTTTCAAGTCTTCTGGAAAATCAAATGGCCTAGCCTTCTTCCAACAACTCTTTACATCGCAATCATTACGACCATCAACTCATTCCAATGTTTCGCCTTGATTCAGCTCTTGACATCTGGTGGTCCAAACTACTCAACAAGTACCTTGATGTACTATCTTTACGAAAAAGCCTTCCAATTGACAGAATACGGCTATGCGAACACTATCGGTGTCTTCTTGGCAATTATGATTGCGATTGTAAGTTTTGTTCAATTTAAAGTACTTGGAAACGACGTAGAATACTAAAGAAAGGAGACAGCTATGCAATCTACACAAAAGAAACCCTTAACAGCTTTTACTGTTATTTCAACGATTATCTTGCTCTTGTTGACCGTGCTGTTCATCTTTCCATTCTACTGGATTTTGACAGGGGCCTTCAAATCACAACCGGATACCATTATGATCCCACCACAATGGTTCCCTAAAGCTCCAACAATGGAAAACTTCCAACAACTCATGGTGCAAAACCCTGCCATGCAGTGGATGTGGAACTCTGTATTTATTTCATTGGTAACTATGTTCTTGGTTTGTGCAACCTCTTCCCTAGCAGGTTATGTACTAGCTAAAAAACGTTTCTATGGTCAGCGCATTCTCTTTGCAGTCTTTATCGCTGCCATGGCTCTTCCAAAACAAGTTGTCCTTGTACCATTGGTACGTATCGTTAACTTCATGGGAATTCACGATACTCTTTGGGCAGTTATCTTGCCTTTGATTGGATGGCCATTTGGGGTATTCCTTATGAAACAATTCAGTGAAAATATCCCTACAGAATTGCTTGAATCAGCTAAAATCGACGGTTGTGGTGAGATTCGTACCTTCTGGAGCGTAGCCTTCCCTATTGTGAAGCCAGGATTTGCAGCCCTTGCAATCTTTACCTTCATCAATACTTGGAACGACTACTTTATGCAGTTGGTTATGTTGACTTCACGTCAAAACTTGACCATCTCACTCGGGGTTGCGACCATGCAGGCCGAAATGGCAACCAACTATGGATTGATCATGGCAGGCGCAGCTCTTGCAGCCGTGCCAATCGTAACCGTCTTCCTTGTCTTCCAAAAATCCTTCACTCAAGGGATCACTATGGGAGCTGTTAAAGGATAATGCTCTGCGAAAATCGAGTTTAAGCTACATCAGCATCACCTTGCCATACTTAAGTATTGCCTGCGGATAGCTTCCTAGTTTGTTCTTCGATTTTCATTGAGTATAAGAGAATACAGAGTTATAAGTGTCTACAAAATGGAGAGTATGCAGTTGCTTCGTGAAGTTTTGTCAGACACTTATAAACTTAAGAATGAACTCTTTTCATGATACTAGTTAGAGTAGGTTCGTTTTATGGTAACTATTTCCCGCTTTAGTGGTATCTAAGATAAGCATCTTACGCTTATCTTAGACGGAATTTTTGAGACTGACGATGAAAGAGCAAAAGGCTCAAAAATTAGGAATGAAATACCGAAGGAATTTGCTTCCGTCCGCACTATTACAGGGAAATAGAGAAAGGATAATTCGAAACTGAAAACTAGTAACTATCAGAAACGAAGGAAACAGTATGATTTTTGACGATTTGAAAAACATCGCCTTTTACAAGGGAATCCATCCCAATCTAGACAAGGCTATCGACTATCTCTATCAGCACCGTAAGGATTCTTTCGAACTCGGTAAGTATGAGATTGACGGGGACAAGGTCTTTCTAGTTGTTCAGGAAAATGTCCTCAATCAAGCTGAAAATGATCAATTTGAGCATCATAAGAACTATGCAGACTTGCATTTGCTGGTAGAAGGACATGAATATTCGAGCTACGGTTCACGTATCAAAGATGAGGCAGTAGCATTCGACGAAGCGAGTGACATTGGCTTTGTCCATTGTCATGAAAAATACCCACTCTTGCTGGGCTATCACAATTTTGCGATTTTCTTCCCCGGAGAACCACACCAGCCAAATGGCTATGCAGGTATGGAAGAGAAGGTTCGCAAATATCTCTTTAAAATTTTGATTGATTAAAAGAATCAGGAGGAGCAAACATGGCACAAAAAGGAGTAAGCCTTATCAAGGCAGCATTTGATACAGATAATTTTCTCATGCGTTTCAGTGAGAAGGTCTTGGATATCGTGACAGCCAATCTTCTTTTTGTCGTCTCTTGTTTGCCTATCGTAACGATTGGAGTGGCGAAAATCAGCCTCTATGAGACTATGTTCGAGATTAAGAGAAGCAGACGGGTACCAGTCTTTAGAACTTACATAAGGGCCTTCAAGCAAAATCTGAAACTGGGGCTTCAGTTGGGTCTGTTAGAGTTGGGCATAGTTTTGCTAAGTCTTTTAGACCTCTATCTTTTCTGGGGCCAGACAGCTTTACCTTTCCAGATTGTGAAAGCTATTTGTTTGGGGATTCTCATCTTCCTCACTCTGGTGATGCTGGCTAGTTATCCCATCGCTGCGCGCTATGATTTGTCATGGAAAGAAGTGCTGCAAAAAGGGCTTATTTTGGCAAGTTTTAACTTTCCTTGGTTCTTCCTCATGCTAGCCATTCTCTTTCTTATTGTGATGGTTCTTTATCTATCCGCCTTCACTCTCCTTTTGGGTGGGTCAGCCTTTATCCTCTTTGGTTTTGGTTTGCTGGTCTTTCTCCAAGCAGGATTGATGGAGAAAATTTTCGCCAAATACCAGTAGGATGAGGTGTTTCTGAAACTACTTTCAATCGTTACAGTTTCTAAAATACAAGTAGAAACTAAAATCTAAGTGTATACAAGATATTGAAAGCGATTTTCACAAGGTGTATACTAAACTTGTAAAAAATAGAACTGCTCTCAGCAGAAAAAAAGAAATCTTAGGAGAAAATCTATGTCAGATTTGAAAAAATATGAAGGTGTCATTCCAGCCTTCTACGCATGTTATGATGATCAAGGAGAAGTCAGTCCAGAACGTACGCGCGCCTTGGTTCAATACTTCATTGATAAGGGAGTTCAAGGTCTCTATGTCAATGGTTCTTCTGGTGAATGTATCTACCAAAGTGTAGAGGACCGCAAGTTGATTTTGGAAGAAGTCATGGCAGTTGCCAAAGGGAAATTGACTATCATCGCTCACGTAGCTTGCAACAATACCAAAGACAGTATGGAACTTGCTCGCCACGCGGAAAGCTTGGGAGTAGATGCTATCGCAACAATCCCACCGATTTACTTCCGCTTGCCTGAGTACTCAGTTGCCAAATACTGGAACGATATCAGTGCTGCAGCTCCAAACACAGATTATGTGATTTATAACATTCCTCAATTGGCAGGTGTTGCTTTGACTCCAAGTCTCTACACTGAAATGTTGAAGAATCCTCGTGTTATCGGTGTTAAGAACTCTTCTATGCCAGTTCAAGATATCCAAACCTTTGTCAGCCTTGGTGGAGAAGACCACATCGTATTCAATGGTCCAGATGAACAGTTCCTAGGTGGACGACTCATGGGTGCCAAAGCTGGTATCGGTGGTACTTACGGCGCGATGCCAGAACTCTTCTTGAAACTCAATGAGTTGATTGCTGAGAAAGACTTGGAAACAGCTCGTGAATTGCAATATGCTATCAATGCAATCATTGGTAAATTGACTGCTGCACATGGAAATATGTACGGTGTCATCAAAGAAGTCTTGAAAATCAATGAAGGCTTGAACATTGGATCAGTTCGTTCACCATTGACACCAGTGACTGAAGAAGATCGACCAGTTGTAGAAGCAGCAGCACAATTGATTCGTGAAACCAAGGAGCGCTTCCTCTAATCCATAAGGAGGTATTTATGACACACTACGTTGCAATTGATATCGGTGGAACCAACATCAAATATGGCTTGATTGACCAAGAAGGCCAACTTGTTGAATCGCATGAAATGCCAACAGAGGCGCATAAGGGTGGGCCGCATATTTTACAAAAGACCAAAGATATCGTAGCCAGCTATTTAGAAAAAGGCCCAGTAGCAGGTGTTGCCATTTCTTCTGCAGGAATGGTGGATCCTGATAAGGGTGAGATTTTCTATGCTGGTCCTCAGATTCCCAACTATGCAGGAACCCAGTTCAAGAAGGAAATCGAGACGAGTTTTGCTATTCCTTGTGAGATTGAAAATGATGTCAACTGTGCAGGTCTGGCTGAGGCAGTATCTGGTTCAGGTAAGGGAGCGAGTGTCACTCTTTGCTTGACCATTGGAACCGGTATCGGTGGTTGCTTGATTATGAATGGGAAAGTCTTCCATGGATTTAGCAATTCGGCCTGCGAAGTCGGTTACATGCACATGCAGGATGGAGCTTTTCAGGATCTTGCTTCTACGACAGCCTTGGTAGAATATGTGGCAGCAGGTCACGGAGATCCAGTTGACCAGTGGAATGGCCGACGCATTTTCAAGGAAGCTACCGAAGGAAATAAGATCTGTATGGCTGGGATTGACCGCATGGTAGACTATCTAGGAAAAGGTCTGGCAAATATTTGCTATGTGGCCAATCCAGAAGTGGTCATTCTTGGTGGCGGTATCATGGGGCAAGAGGCTATCATCAAACCAAAGATTCGCGCAGCCTTGAAGGCGGCCTTGGTACCAAGTCTAGCTGAAAAAACACGATTGGAATTTGCCCATCACCAAAATACAGCAGGTATGTTGGGAGCCTATTATCATTTTAAAACAAAACAATCCTAGTTTGGAACTATAGAATTAAGCAGAACACTTAATCACTACTTGAGTGAAAACTGTTTTGCTTAATTCTTTTTTTATTGAAAAATTTGAGCCAAAGGATGTAATCGTGAGAAACTAGGAGAAAATAACTACCTTGCATAAGAAGTTAAGGCGAGATGATGAACTACAAGGCGAGAGCAATTCTATCATCCATTGAATTGATATTTAGCTTGAGTAAATGGAAAAATGATATAATGAGATGGACGAAAAATTGACAAATTAGAATTTGTAGAGGTGAGAAAAATGTAATGGCAACCTATTCACCTGAAGTCGAAATCATATAAAATTGCGAGGAGATTGTAAGATGAACAATTATATAAAATTAAATGAAGATAGATGGAATAATGTAAAAAATGACTACACTGAGCCATTGACACAGGAAGAATTAGAAGAAGTTAGAAAACATCCAATTTCTGTTGCCTTAACTGTTGGAAAAAAAGTCCCCACAGAATGGTTTGAAAAAGCCAAGGGGAAAAAGATATTAGGTTTAGCTTGTGGTGGTGGACAGCAGGATCCCGTTTTTGCTGCAAAAGGTTATGATGTCACCATCATGGATTTTTCTAAATCACAATTAGAAAGAGATGAGTTGGTTGCTAAAAGAGAAGGCTTAAAAATCAATACCGTTCAAGGCGATATGACAAAACCATTTCCATTTGAAGATGAAACCTTTGATATTGTTTTTAATCCGGTTTCAAATGTATACATAGAGGATTTAGAAAACATGTATAAAGAAGCCTCTCGCGTATTGAAAAAGAGTGGTTTGTTAATGGTCGGATTTATGAATCCCTGGATCTACATGTATGATGCTGACACTGTATGGGACAAACCCGATGAGGAATTACTGTTAAAGTTTTCACTACCTTTTAATTCAAGAGAGCTTGAAGAGGAAGGCAAAATCACCATCAATCCAGAATATGGATATGAATTTAGCCATACCTTAGAAAGTCAGATTAGAGGACAACTTAAAAATGGTCTCGCTATGATTGATTTTTATGAATCGTGTGACAAAAGACATCGATTATCACCTTATGGAAATGACTACATCGCTACACTTTGCATTAAACTATAATCTTATAGAACGTACTTCTGAAGAATAGCTCGTTTTATTTTACGATTAGAATTTGCCCATCACCAAAACACAGCAGGTGTGTTGGGAGCCTATTATCATTCTATACTCAATGAAAATCAAAGAGCAAAGTAGGGAGCTAACCGTAGGTTGCTCAAAGCACAGCTTTGAGGTTGTAGATAAGACTGACGAAGTCAGTTACCTATACCTACGGCAAGGTGAAGCTGACGTGGTTTGAAGAGATTTTCGAAGAGTATTAAAACAAAATAATCCTAGTTTGGTTCAACCAAACTAGGATTTTCTAACACGTTTTTGTCTACGATAGCCGTTGAGCTTTTTATTTTCCCAATAGCTATTAAAGATTTTTTCCTTGCTCTCACGATTGATTTCTAAAAAGTAGGCATAAATCAAATCTGTTAAAAAGAGCATAGGAAGTTGAGCGGAAATACGTTGGATGTAAGAAGATTGACTATGACTTGCGACTAGGACTGTTTCGGTGTAGGCCTGACAGTCTTTGCTAGGAGAACTGGTAAAGAGGATGGTCTTGGCCCCCATGTCCTTGGCATCCAGCAAACTATCTAGGACCGATTGGGTAGTGCCTGATAGAGAAAAGCCAAGTACCAGACAGTTTTCATCCATGATACTGGTCGTCCAAGCAAAGCCATCCTGATCGGTTAAGGCTTCACAGACAACACCTAGACGCATAAAGCGCAGTTTCATCTCACGGGCAATCAGACCAGAACTTCCCGTCCCAAAAAAGTAAACTCGTTCTGCGTCATCGATTAATTGGGCAACTCGTTCCAGTTGTTCTTCGTCAATCAAATCCTGTGTTTGTTCTCGCATGATACTGTAGCTTCGTAAAACACGTTTGGTCAAAGGACTGTGTTTGTGCGAATGAGTGTCCGGTTTACTAGCCTGATGCTGGTATTGAAAGACGAATTCTCGGTAGCCTGTAAAACCACACTTTTTGGCAAAGCGGGTCAAGGCTGCTTGGGAGATATGTAATTTCTGGGTAACTTGCTGAGAAGAGAGATCATCTTGGATCGTTTCAGCTTGCAAAAAATAGCGAGCGATTTCTTGCTCTAGCTCGGTTAATTCTTCAAAATGGAGGTCGATTATGGTTGCGATATCTGGCTTGTTCATGAGGCTCCTTTTTATGAGTCAAAGTCTTAAAGGTTAACGCTTTCCTAACTATTACTATCATTATATCATAGAAGTTAGGATAACCAAATAAAAAGGCATTTTCAGTTAAAAGTCAAAAAATGCTTCGACTTTTCCAAGAGTTTCTCCGTAAAATATGGTACAATGAAATGTACTGAGCTTCACCTATTTACTCTATTATTTTAGGGAAAATAAAGGTGGAAATCGGGAATTTTTCTAGAAAAGAGTCTTAGTTGTATGAGAAAATTCAATAGCCATTCAATTCCGATTCGGCTTAATTTACTATTTGCGATTGTCATCCTGCTCTTTATGGCCATTATTGGTCGTTTGTTATACATGCAGGTGCTCAATAAAGATTTCTATGAAACAAAATTGGCCTCAGCCAGCCAAACAAGGGTAACAACCAGTTCAGCTCGTGGACAGATTTATGATGCGACAGGGAAACCCTTGGTGGAAAATACTGTTAAGCAAGTTGTTTCTTTCACACGAAACAATAAAATGACGGCAGCTGAATTGAAGGAGACAGCCAAGAAACTCCTCACATATGTAAATGTAACCTCCCCTGATCTGACAGATCGACAGATTGCAGATTACTACTTGGCGGATCAGGATATTTACAAAAAAACAGTCGAATCCTTGCCAAGCGATAAACGCCTGGATTCAGATGGGAACCGTTTATCGGAAGCGACACTTTACAATAATGCGGTTGAAAGTATTGACGTGAGTCAGCTCAATTATACAGATGACCAGAAAAAGGAAATCTATCTCTTTAGTCAGCTCAATGCTGTTGAAAATTTTGCGACAGGAACTATTTCTACGGATGCCTTAGATGATACCCAAGTTGCTCTCGTTGCATCAGCGTCCAAGGAATTACCGGGCATCAGCATTTCAACCTCATGGGATCGTAAAGTACTGGACACTTCTTTATCGACAATCGTCGGTAGCGTTTCAAATGAAAAGTCAGGACTTCCGGCTGAGGAAGTTGATGCTTATCTCAAGAAAGGATACTCTCTCAATGACCGAGTGGGGACTTCCTATCTTGAAAAGCAATATGAAGATGTTCTTCAAGGCAAACGCTCCGTCAAGGAAATCCACCTCGACAAACATGGAAACATGGAAAGTGTAGAAAATGTCGAGGAAGGAAGCAAAGGGAACAATATCAAGTTGACGATTGACCTAGCTTTCCAAAATGAAGTGGATGACCTACTTAAGAGCTACTTTAACTCGGAGTTGAGTAATGGTGGAGCTAAGTATTCGGAGGGAGTCTACGCTGTAGCCCTCAATCCTAAAAACGGTGCAGTTCTGGCGATGTCAGGAGTAAAGCATGATGTTGAATCAGGTAAACTGAGCTCGGACTCTCTAGGAACAGTCACCAACGTCTTTGTACCAGGATCTGTTGTTAAGGCAGCGACTATCAGCTCTGGTTGGGAAAACGGAGTCTTATCAGGGAACCAGACCTTGACAGATCAACCAATTGTCTTCCAAGGTTCTGCGCCTATCAATTCCTGGTATACCCCTTATTATGATGGTTCTTTCCCGATTACAGCAGTCGAGGCTTTGGAATACTCATCCAATGCCTATATGATTCAAACTGCCTTAGGAATGATGGGCCAAACCTATCAACCGGATATGACAGTTAAGACCGACCAACTAGAGTCTGCCATGGGAAAACTACGCGCAACTTTTAGTGAGTATGGTTTGGGTGCTGCTACAGGGATTGACTTGCCAGATGAATCGACAGGATTTATCCCCCAAAAATTTGACTTGGCTAATTATTTAACTAATGCTTTTGGTCAGTTTGATAACTACACACCGATGCAATTAGCCCAGTATGTCGCAACCATTGCAAACAATGGCGTACGTTTGGCTCCTCACATCGTTGAAGGAGTTTATGGAAACAATGACCAAGGTGGCTTAGGCAGTCTGGTTCAAGAAACAGCCACTAAGGAACTAAACAAGGTCAATATCTCAGAATCAGATATGGCTATCTTGCAGCAAGGTTTCTATCAAGTTTCGCATGGAACGAGTGCTCTGACAACTGGTCGTGCCTTTTCAAATGGCGCAGCCGTTTCCATCAGCGGGAAAACAGGTACTGCCGAAAGTTACGTTAATGGTGGTCAAAAAGCCAACAATACCAACGCAGTCGCCTATGCACCGACCGAAAATCCTCAAATCGCAGTTGCAGTCGTCTTTCCTCATAACACCAACCTAACAAACGGTGTCGGACCTTCTATTGCGCGCGACATTATCAATCTTTATCACCAACACCATCCAATGAATTAGAAAGGAACTTATGCTGTATCCAACACCTATTGCCAAGCTGATTGATAGCTATTCAAAGTTACCAGGTATCGGGATCAAAACGGCTACCCGCCTCGCCTTCTATACCATTGGAATGTCTGATGACGATGTCAATGAATTTGCCAAAAATCTCCTGTCTGCTAAACGGGAATTGACCTATTGTTCCATCTGTGGTCGCTTGACTGATGATGATCCCTGCTCTATCTGTACGGACCCGACTCGAGACCAAACAACCATCTTGGTGCTAGAGGATAGTCGCGATGTGGCTGCTATGGAAAATATCCAAGAATACCACGGACTCTATCATGTCTTGCATGGCCTTATTTCTCCGATGAATGGCATCAGCCCAGACGATATCAACCTCAAGAGTCTCATGACCCGTCTCATGGATAGTGAGGTTTCAGAGGTGATTGTGGCAACCAATGCGACAGCGGATGGGGAAGCGACATCGATGTATCTCTCTCGTTTGCTCAAGCCAGCTGGTATCAAGGTCACTCGCCTAGCACGAGGACTAGCCGTTGGAGCAGATATCGAGTATGCGGACGAAGTCACACTCTTACGAGCCATTGAAAATCGGACAGAGTTGTAAGTTTGGACAAATTTACGAACTTCAATTCATTTAGTTAAAAACCAAGGAGACCGACTTTGATGTTATAGGTCTCTTTTATGTTTCTTGAATTCTAGTACCATGTTCAAGTTTCAAAAAAGAAGCAAATATGATATACTAAAGAACGAGTATTCTATTAGAATTAGGACAAGCAATATGAAACAAACGATTATTCTTTTATACGGTGGACGGAGTGCAGAGCGTGAAGTCTCTGTCCTTTCAGCTGAAAGTGTGATGCGTGCGGTCAACTACGACCGTTTCACAGTCAAGACTTTCTTCATCAGCCAGTCAGGTGACTTTATCAAAACACAGGAATTTAGCCAGACCCCAGGTCAAGAAGACCGTCTCATGACCAATGCGACTATTGATTGGGATAAGAAAATAGCGCCAAGTGCCATCTACGAAGAAGGCGCAGTGGTCTTTCCAGTTCTTCATGGTCCGATGGGAGAAGATGGCTCTGTTCAAGGATTCCTTGAAGTTTTGAAAATGCCCTATGTCGGCTGCAATATCTTGTCATCCAGCCTTGCCATGGATAAAATCACGACCAAGCGTGTCTTGGAGTCTGCTGGAATTGCCCAAGTACCTTATGTGGCTATCGTCGAAGGTGATGATGTGACTGCTAAAATAGCTGAAGTTGAAGAAAAACTGACTTATCCAGTCTTCACGAAGCCGTCAAACATGGGTTCAAGTGTCGGTATTTCTAAGTCTGAAAACCAAGAGGAACTCCGTCAATCCTTGGAACTTGCCTTCCAATATGACAGCCGTGTCTTGGTAGAGCAAGGGGTGAATGCCCGTGAAATCGAGGTTGGTCTCTTGGGCAACTACGATGTGAAGAGCACGCTTCCTGGTGAAGTGGTCAAGGATGTTGCCTTTTATGACTACGATGCCAAATATATCGATAACAAGATTACCATGGACATCCCAGCCAAGATTAGTGATGATGTAGTAGCTGTCATGCGTCATAATGCAGAAACAGCCTTCCGTGCAATCGGTGGCCTCGGTCTGTCTCGTTGTGATTTCTTCTATACAGATAAGGGCGAGATTTTCCTAAACGAGCTCAATACCATGCCAGGTTTTACCCAGTGGTCTATGTATCCACTACTTTGGGACAATATGGGAATCAGCTACCCAGAACTAATCGAGCGTTTGGTTGACCTTGCTAAGCAAAGTTTTGACAAGCGCGAAGCGCATTTGCTATAAAATGAAAGAGAGGGTAGAAGCCGGAACTATCACTGCAAGGTGAGTCGAGTTCTCGGACTTCAACCCTTTTTAAAGGAGTAGAAATGAAATTAACAATCCATGAAGTTGCCCAAGCTGTTGGAGCTAAAAATGATGTTAGTCTTTTTGCGGATGCTCAGTTAGAAAAGGCTGAGTTTGACAGTCGTTTGATTGGGACAGGTGATTTGTTTGTGCCACTTAAAGGTGCGCGTGATGGTCATGACTTTATCGAAACAGCTTTTGAAAATGGTGCAGCAGTAACCCTCTCTGAGAAGGAAGTAGAAGGTCATCCCTACATTCTAGTAGATGATGTTTTGACTGCCTTTCAAACCCTTGCAGCCTACTATCTTGAAAAAACGGCTGTTGATGTCTTTGCAGTTACAGGTTCAAATGGCAAGACAACGACCAAGGATATGTTGGCGCATTTACTGTCAACAAAATACAAGACCTACAAAACTCAGGGCAATTACAATAACGAAATTGGTCTTCCTTACACAGTTCTTCATATGCCAGATGATACTGAAAAGTTGGTCTTGGAAATGGGACAGGATCACCTAGGAGATATCCATCTTTTGTCTGAATTGGCTCATGCTAAGACAGCCATTGTGACCTTGGTTGGAGAGGCTCATTTGGCCTTTTTCAAAGACCGTTCGGAGATTGCTAAAGGGAAAATGCAAATTGCTGATGGTATGGCACCAGGTTCTTTGCTTTTGGCACCAGCTGACCCGATTGTAGAGGACTACTTGCCTATAGATAAAAAAGTGATCCGTTTTGGGCAAGGAGCTGAGTTAGAAGTCACAGACTTGATTGAGCGCAAGGATAGTCTGACCTTTAAGGCTAATTTTTTGGAACAAGCCCTCGATTTGCCAGTGACAGGTAAGTACAATGCCACCAATGCTATGATTGCTGCTTATGTGGCTCTACAAGAAGGAGTTTCAGAGGAGCAAATTCGTCAGACCTTTCAGAACCTAGAATTGACCCGCAATCGTACTGAGTGGAAGAAAGCAGCCAATGGAGCAGATATTCTGTCTGACGTATACAATGCCAATCCAACTGCTATGAAGTTGATTTTGGAGACATTCTCTGCCATTCCAGCTAATGAAGGGGGCAAGAAAATCGCTGTCTTAGCAGACATGAAGGAACTTGGTGACCAGTCTGTTCAGCTCCATAACCAGATGATTTTGAGTCTCTCACCAGATGTGCTGGATACCGTGATTTTCTATGGAGAAGATATTGCAGAATTGGCTCAACTTGCCAGTCAAATGTTTCCAATCGGTCACGTTTTCTACTTCAAGAAAACAGCTGACGAGGACCAATTTGAAGACCTAGTCAAGCAGGTTAAGGAAAGACTCGGTGCCAATGACCAAATTTTGCTTAAAGGCTCTAACTCCATGAATCTAGCCAAGTTGGTAGAAAGTTTACAAAATGAATGCAAGTGATTTTGCCAAGTATCTGCAAAGAATGCTAGCCATTACGGATACTGGATTAACCTTTACAAAAGATCCTTTCGACCGTGAGCGTTACGAGGACTTGCGAAGCCTGTTATCTGAAATGTTGAATCAGGGATCAGACCTCGATGCAGAAGAAGTGGCAGAAGTCATGAAACCGACTTCCGCTTATGCAACTCCTCTGATGGACGTCCGTGCTTGGATTGTTGAGGATGAAAAAGTCTGTTTAGTTAGAGGAAAAGGAGAGGATAGTTGGGCTTTGCCAGGTGGTTTTGGTGAAGTCGGCTACTCTCCAACCGAAAATATTCTTAAAGAAATTGAAGAAGAAACCGGTTTTACAGCAAAAACTGAAAGGTTACTTGCAGTTTTTGATACCAATCGTTTCCAACTACAGAGCAAACAATATGCTAAGTTTGTCTTTGAATGCCAACTTCTTGACGGACAATTTCAAGAAAATCAAGAAATTGCTGACCTTCAATTTTTTGCCATTGACCAATTGCCAGCCTTATCTGAAAAACGCATCACCAAGGAGCAAATGGAGATTCTTTGGCAGGTTTATAAAGGACAAAGAGACCAATATCTTGACTGAGAAGATTATTATCGTATTTCTGAATTCATTTTTTTCGATTGACATGGTATAATATGTGAGAAGATTTTGAAATAATGAGGAATATTAAATGAATTTATGGGATATTTTCTTTACGACGAAAGCCACAGAACCACCCCAATTTGATCTTGTCTGGTATGTAAGTTTATTTACTTTATTAGCTTTGACCTTCTATGCTTCTTATCGCTATTACGATAAAAAAGTCTATCAACGTTTTTTCCAAATTTTACAAGCTGTCCAGTTGATTCTTCTCTATAGTTGGTACTGGGGAAATCACATGCCGCTGTCAGAAAGTTTACCATTTTATCATTGTCGTATGGCGATGTTTGTAGTGCTATTACTTCCTGGTAAGTCAAAATACAAGCAATATTTTTCTCTACTTGGAATTTTTGGAACGCTGGCAGCTTTTGTTTATCCAGTACCAGATGCCTATCCTTTTCCCCACATAGCCATCCTGTCTTTCATTTTTGGTCACCTAGCTCTTCTAGGAAATTCTTTGGTTTACTTATTTAGACAGTATGACTCTAGATTATTGGATGTTAAGCGGATTGTTTTATTAACCTTTTCACTTAATGCTCTGATTTTTGTGGTTAATTTAGTGACTGGAGGAGATTATGGGTTCTTGACAAAGCCACCGTTGGTTGGTGATCATGGCTTAGTTGCTAATTATCTGATTGTGTCGCTAGTATTAGCTACAGCTATTAGTTTGACCAAGAAAGTATTAGAAGTTTTTTTAGAGCAGAAAGCAGAAAAAATACTTGTGAAGAAAGCTTAAGTATAAGCTTTCTTTTTTTGTAAAAAACGATACTTTTTTAAAGTAAGGCTGTTAAGATAAAAAAATAGAAATAAAATAGTGAAAAATGACTAGGAATTTTATCAAAAACTAAGCACGATTGGATTTTTTGTGTTATAATATTCTTTGAATAGCTATGCCCAAACATAGTTATTAAATAGAAGTGAGAAACTTGGAAGACAGAGAGGATGCGATGTAATGACTAGAGATGGTTTTTTTACAGGCTTAGATATCGGAACTAGCTCGATTAAAGTGCTAGTAGCTGAGCATAGAGATGGCGAAGTAAATGTAATTGGTGTTAGTAATGCCAAAAGTAAAGGTGTAAAAGACGGAATTATTGTTGATATTGAAGCAGCTGCTTCAGCAATCAAATCTGCAATCACACAGGCAGAAGAGAAAGCGGGTATTTCTATTAAGTCTGTTAACGTTGGTCTTCCAGCAAACCTCTTGCAGGTTGAACCAACACAAGGAATGATTCCTGTAACTTCAGATACCAAAGAAATCACAGATCAAGATGTTGAAAATGTTGTCAAATCAGCTTTGACAAAGAGCATGACTCCTGACCGTGAAGTGATTACCTTTATTCCAGAAGAATTCATCGTGGATGGTTTCCAAGGAATTCGTGACCCTCGTGGTATGATGGGTGTTCGCTTGGAAATGCGTGGTCTGCTTTACACAGGTCCTCGTACGATTCTACACAATCTTCGTAAGACAGTTGAGCGTGTAGGTATTCATGTTGATAATGTGATTATTTCACCTTTGGCAATTGTGAACTCCGTTCTCAATGAAGGCGAACGCGAATTTGGTGCAACTGTTATTGATATGGGTGGAGGTCAGACTACTGTAGCGACTATCCGCAACCAAGAATTGCAGTTCACTAACATCTACCAAGAAGGTGGAGATTACGTTACTAAAGACATTTCTAAAGTCTTGAAAACATCTCAAAAAATTGCAGAAAGTTTGAAACTGAACTATGGTGAAGCTTACGTTCCACTTGCAAGTAACGAAACTTTCCAAGTTGAAGTAATTGGTGAAGTAGAACCTGTTGAAGTAACAGAAAGCTATTTGGCAGAAATTATCTCAGCACGCATCAAACATATCTTTGACCAAATCAAACAAGAGTTGGAAAGAAGACACTTGTTGGATTTGCCAGGAGGTATCGTCCTTATCGGTGGAAATGCAATTTTGCCGGGAATTGTTGAATTAGCCCAAGAAGTATTTGGTGTTCGCGTAAAACTTTATGTACCAAATCAAGTTGGAATTCGCAACCCTGCATTTGCTCACGTGATTAGCTTGTCTGAGTTTGCTGGTAAATTGACTGAAGTCAATCTTCTTGCTCAAAAAGCAGTTAAAGGAGATGAATTCCTTCGTCAAAAACCAATCAACTTTGGCATTCCAAATCAACGTTTGAATCCAGTAGCGCAACCAAGTCCAGCACAAGCAGCTCCAGCTGAAACTGTGCAGGAAGCTCCAGTTGCTCCCAAGGAAGAATTCCAAGCAAGTTCTCAAAGTAAACCGAAGCTAACAGAACGTTTCCGTGGTTTGATCGGAAGCATGTTTGATGAATAAAAGAGGATAAGAAATTATGACATTTTCATTTGATACAGCAGCAGCTCAAGGCGCAGTTATTAAGGTAATTGGTGTCGGTGGTGGTGGTGGTAACGCCATCAACCGCATGGTTGACGAAGGTGTTGCTGGTGTAGAATTTATCGCAGCCAACACTGATGTACAAGCCCTTAGCAGTACGAAAGCAGAAACAGTTATCCAACTTGGTCCAAAATTGACTCGTGGTTTGGGTGCTGGAGGACGTCCTGAAGTTGGACGTAAAGCTGCAGAAGAAAGTGAAGAAGCTTTGACGGAAGCTATCACTGGAGCGGACATGGTCTTTATCACTGCAGGTATGGGTGGTGGATCTGGTACAGGTGCAGCCCCTGTTATTGCACGTATCGCTAAAGATCTTGGTGCTCTTACAGTTGGTGTTGTGACACGTCCTTTCGGATTTGAAGGAAGCAAACGTGGCCAGTACGCTGTAGAAGGAATCAACGAACTTCGCGAGCATGTTGATACTTTGTTGATTATCTCTAACAACAACTTGCTTGAAATTGTTGATAAGAAAACACCACTTCTTGAAGCTCTTAGCGAAGCAGATAACGTTCTTCGCCAAGGTGTTCAAGGGATCACTGACTTGATCACGAACCCAGGATTAATTAACCTTGACTTTGCTGACGTGAAAACTGTAATGGCAAACAAAGGGAATGCCCTTATGGGTATCGGTATCGGTAGTGGTGAAGAGCGCGTTGTTGAAGCGGCTCGTAAAGCAATTTACTCCCCACTTCTTGAAACAACTATCGATGGAGCAGAGGATGTCATCGTCAACGTTACTGGTGGTCTTGACTTGACTTTGATTGAAGCAGAAGAAGCTTCAGAAATCGTCAACCAAGCAGCTGGCCAAGGTGTAAACATCTGGCTTGGAACATCAATTGACGAAAGCATGAAGGATGAAATCCGCGTTACTGTTGTAGCGACAGGTGTTCGTCAAGAGCGAGTGGAAAAAGTAGTTGGAGCTCGTAACAACCAACCAGTTGGACGTCCAACAACTAAAGCTCCACAAGCGCACACATTTGACCGTCAATTCGACTTGGAAGAGACAGCAGAATTGCCTAAATCAAGCCCACGTCGTTTTGAAACAAACCAAGCGTCTGCTTTTGGAGACTGGGACTTGCGTCGTGAGTCAATTGTTCGCCAAACAGATCCAGTTGTTTCACCAGTAGAACGCTTCGAAACACCAGTTTCACAAGATGAAGATGAATTGGATACACCTCCATTCTTCAAAAATCGTTAATCAATGAATTTGAAAAAAAATACTGAATTAGTTTTTCAGCAAATAGCTGATGCTAGTCAAGAAGCCAACCGTGCTCTAGATGCTGTTTCAGTAATCGCAGTGACAAAGTATGTAGATGTACAAACAGCGGAAGCCTTGCTTCCGCTTGGTGTCCGTCATATAGGTGAAAATCGAGTCGATAAATTTTTAGAAAAATATCAGGCCTTGAAAGATTACCAAGTTACTTGGCATTTAATAGGAACACTACAGAGACGGAAAGTGAAAGAAGTAATCCCATATGTGGATTACTTTCATGCTTTAGATTCCCTTAAGTTAGCCCAGGAAATTCAAAAGAGAACAGATCATGTTATCAAGTGTTTCTTGCAGGTCAATATTTCTGGGGAAGAAAGCAAGCATGGGTTTTCAAAAGAAGAATTGCTAGAACTTTTGCCAGAATTGGCTAAGTTAGATCAGATTGAGTATGTTGGTTTAATGACCATGGCTCCTTTTGAGGCAGACAGTGATGAATTGAAAGAAATTTTCAAGGACACGCAGGCTCTGCAAGCAGAAATTAGAGAAAAACAAATCCCTAATATGCCGATGACAGAGCTAAGCATGGGAATGAGTCGTGATTTTAAAGAAGCGATTCAGTTCGGCTCAACCTTTGTTCGAATCGGTACAGCATTTTTTAAATAGGAGAGAGCTATGTCTTTAAAAGATAGATTCGATAAATTTATAGATTATTTTACAGAAGACGGAGAAGAAACAACTAACTACCAGACTCAACAAGAGGAAACAGTTAGCCCAGCCATCTCATCTTCTAAAGAATTACCAGCACCTGCTCAGTCAGGATCAGCAAAAGATGCAAATATTACTCGTCTACATGCACGACAGCAAGAATTGGCAATGCAAAGCCACCGTTCAGATGAGAAAGTGACAATTGACGTTCGCTATCCAAGAAAATATGAAGATGCAACTGAAATTGTAGATTTGTTGGCTGGAAATGAAAGTATTTTGATTGATTTCCAATACATGACAGAAGTACAAGCCCGTCGTTGCCTTGATTACTTGGATGGAGCCCGTCATGTCTTGGCTGGAAATATGAAAAAAGTTGCGAGTACGATGTATCTATTGACTCCTGTCAACGTTATCGTGAATATTGAAGATATCAAGCTTCCAGATGAATCACAAAGCGCTGAGTTTGGTTTTGATATTAAACGAAATAGAGCAAGATAATGATTTTCTTAATTCGTTTAATCCAAAATGCGGTTAGCATTTATTCCATCATTCTCGTTGCATTTGCTCTTCTTTCATGGTTTCCAAATGCCTATGAAAGCCAACTAGGACGCTTAGTCATCAGACTTGCTCGCCCAGTTATTGAGCCCCTTCGTAAGCTCAATCTACAATTTGCTGGTCTTGATTTTACGGTTTGGGCAGCGCTAATTCTGATTCAGTTTGTTGGAAATATCTTAACACGACTAGTACTATTACTATGACAGTAAATCGAGCCATTTATCAGCATTTTTCCCAAGATGATATCCCCTTTATTGATAAGGGATTAGAGTGGATCGAGCGGGTAGAAGATACCTATGCGCCGGTACTTACTCCTTTTGTCAATCCCCATCAGGAACAGATCTTGAGGGTGCTAGCTGGGACATATGGACTGAGTTGCCAAAGTAGTGGTGATGTTCTTCCGACAGAGTCGGTTCGTGTTCTTCTCTATCCAGATTACTTTGAACCGGAGATATCAGACTTTGAAATGGCCTTGTTGGAAATTTGCTATCCGAGTAAGTTTGAGCAACTGAGTCATGGAAAAATATTGGGAACAATTATCAACCAACTAGGAATTGACCGTAAATTATTTGGTGATATCTTGGTAGATGAAAAGAGAGCACAGATTTTTGTCAATCGTGATTTCATTCCTCTTTTTCAGGATGGAATAAGAAAGATTGGCAGACTTCCTGTATCGCTGGAGGAACGTCCTTTTACCGATAGGATTTTGTCTAAAATTGATTATAGAGAACGAGAAATTTTAGTTTCGAGTTTTCGATTGGATGCCCTCTTATCAAGTGCCTTGAAATTATCTAGAAATCAAACTAGTCAACTGATAGAGAAAAAATCTGTCCAGGTAAACTATCATCTGGTTGAAAAAAGTGATTACCAGGTTGCAGTTGGGGATTTGATCAGTGTGAGAAAGTTTGGTCGTCTAAAAGTTGTCAAAGACAATGGACAGACAAAAAAGGATAAGAAAAAACTAACAGTCCGGTTACTTTTAAGCAAGTGAGGAAAAATATGTCGATTACACCACAAGAAATAAGTGATAAAGCTTTCTCAAGAACATTCAGAGGCTACAATCAGGAAGAAGTTGACCTCTTTCTAGATAAGATTTACTTTGAATTAGAGGAGATGATTCGATACAAAGATGAAACTGAACTCTATATCAAAAAACTAGAAGAACGTCTTTCCTATTATACGAATGATATTCCTAAGAGAACAGTAACAAGCGAGCAAGAACCAGAAGCAATGAATGATTCTATTTTTTATTAAGTAAGTGAGGAAAAGTATGCCAATTACATCGTTAGAAATTAAAGATAAAACCTTTGGTACAAGATTTAGAGGTTTTGATCCAGAAGAAGTAGATGAATTTCTGGATATCGTTGTTCGTGATTATGAAGACTTGGTTCGTAGCAATCACGACAAAGAAACACGCATCAAGAATTTGGAAGAACGTTTGTCTTACTTTGATGAAATGAAGGATTCCTTGAGCCAATCAGTTTTGATTGCCCAGGATACTGCTGAGCGTGTCAAACAAGCTGCTCAAGAACGTTCAAACAATATTATTCAACAAGCTGAACAAGACGCTCAGCGTTTGCTCGAAGAAGCGAAATACAAGGCAAACGAAATTCTCCGTCAGGCAACAGATAATGCTAAGAAAGTCGCTGTTGAGACTGAAGAATTGAAGAATAAGAGCCGTGTATTCCATCAGCGTCTTAAATCAACGATTGAAAGTCAGTTAGCTATTGTTGAATCATCTGATTGGGAAGATATTCTTCGCCCAACAGCTACTTACCTTCAAACAAGTGATGAAGCCTTTAAAGAGGTGGTTAGTGAAGTTCTTGGTGAATCAGTATCTTTACAACCAGAGGAAGAACCAATTGATATGACTCGTCAATTCACTCCAGAAGAGGTAGCAGAGTTGCAAGCTCGTATCGAGGCAGGCAATAAAGAATTGGCTGAATTTGAAGCCCAACAAAATCAACAGACAGAAGAACTTGTCCAACATGAAGAGTCAGTTGAAGTAGAAGCTACTGCAGCAACTGAGGAAGATGCAAACAAAGAATCTGTTCTTATCCTATAAGAAAATGTGAGAACAAGATCCAACCAACTATATTTTCAGCGAGCGGGAGATGGTGAGAGTCCTGCAATCCCTAGTGGTTAGATTATCCTCTCAAGCAATCCAGTCCGAAAACAGTAAGACTGGACGTTCCCCACGTTACGGGAAAAGAGGAAAAGAGACCCTGTCTTTTTTCGAACAAAGGTGGTACCACGATTTTCGTCCTTTTTGCGAATCGTGGTTTTTATTTTGTCATTTTAAATTAAAGGAGTAACAATGAAACTTAAAGAAACCCTCAATCTAGGGAAAACAGACTTTCCTATGCGTGCTGGTCTTCCAACCAAAGAACCAGTTTGGCAAAAAGAATGGGAAGAAGCAAAACTTTACCAACGTCGTCAAGAATTGAACCAAGGAAAACCGCATTTCACCTTGCATGATGGACCTCCGTATGCAAACGGAAATATCCACGTTGGACACGCCATGAACAAGATTTCTAAAGATATTATTGTTCGTTCTAAGTCTATGTCAGGGTTTTACGCCCCTTATATTCCAGGTTGGGATACACATGGATTGCCAATCGAGCAAGTCTTGGCAAAACAGGGCGTTAAACGCAAAGAAATGGACTTGGTTGAGTACTTGAAACTTTGCCGCGAGTACGCTCTTTCTCAAGTAGATAAACAACGTGAAGACTTTAAACGTTTGGGTGTCTCTGGTGACTGGGAAAATCCTTATGTGACCTTGACTCCGGACTATGAAGCGGCTCAGATCCGTGTCTTCGGAGAAATGGCTAAGAAAGGCTACATCTACCGTGGTGCCAAGCCAGTTTACTGGTCTTGGTCATCTGAATCAGCTCTTGCTGAAGCGGAAATTGAATACCATGACTTGCTTTCAACTTCTCTTTACTATGCTAACCGCGTCAAAGACGGAAAAGGTGTCCTAGATACAGACACTTACATCGTAGTTTGGACAACTACTCCATTTACTATCACAGCTTCTCGTGGTTTGACAGTTGGAGCAGATATTGATTATGTATTGATACAACCAGCTGGTGAATCTCGTAAGTTTGTAGTTGCTTCAGAATTGTTGAATAGCTTGTCTGAGAAATTTGGTTGGGCGGATGTTCAGGTCTTGGCGACCTACCGTGGTCAAGAATTGAACCACATTGTGACAGTCCACCCATGGGATACAGCTGTAGATGAGTTGGTGATCCTTGGTGACCACGTTACGACTGACTCTGGTACTGGTATTGTCCATACAGCCCCTGGTTTTGGTGAGGATGACTACAATGTCGGTGTTGCCAACGGCCTTGAAGTTGCTGTAACAGTTAACGAACGCGGTATTATGATGGAAAATGCTGGTCCTGAATTTGCGGGTCAGTTCTATGACAAGGTTGTGCCGACTGTTATCGAAAAACTGGGTGATTTACTCCTTGCTCAGGAAGAAATTTCTCACTCATATCCATTTGACTGGCGGACTAAGAAGCCAATCATCTGGCGTGCAGTACCACAGTGGTTTGCCTCTGTATCTAAATTCCGCCAAGAAATCTTGGATGAAATTGAAAAAGTGAAGTTCCACTCAGAATGGGGTAAAGTTCGTCTTTACAATATGATTCGTGACCGTGGCGACTGGGTTATCTCTCGTCAACGTGCTTGGGGAGTTCCCCTTCCTATCTTCTATGCTGAAGACGGAACGCCAATCATGACTGCTGAGACTATTGAACATGTAGCTCAACTCTTTGAGGAACACGGTTCTATCATCTGGTGGGAACGTGATGCTAAGGACCTCTTGCCAGAAGGATTTACTCATCCAGGTTCACCAAATGGCGAGTTCAAAAAAGAAACAGATATCATGGACGTATGGTTTGACTCAGGTTCATCATGGAATGGAGTAGTGGTCAACCGTCCAGAACTCAAATACCCAGCAGATCTTTACCTTGAAGGTTCTGACCAATACCGTGGTTGGTTCAACTCATCACTTATCACATCTGTTGCTAACCATGGCGTTGCTCCTTACAAACAAATCTTGTCACAAGGATTTGCCCTTGATGGTAAAGGTGAGAAGATGTCTAAATCTCTTGGAAATACCATTGCTCCAAGTGATGTTGAAAAACAATTTGGTGCGGAAATCTTGCGTCTCTGGGTAACAAGTGTTGACTCAAGCAACGACGTGCGTATCTCTATGGATATCTTGAGCCAAGTCTCTGAAACTTACCGTAAGATCCGTAACACTCTTCGCTTCTTGATTGCTAACACATCTGACTTTAACCCAGCTCAAGACGCAGTGGCTTACGATGAGCTTCGTTCCGTTGATAAGTACATGACCATCCGCTTTAACCAGCTTGTGAAAACAATTCGTGATGCTTATGCCAACTTTGAATTCTTGACAATTTACAAGGCCTTGGTGAACTTTATCAACGTTGACTTGTCAGCCTTCTACCTTGACTTCGCTAAAGACGTTGTTTACATCGAAGGTGCAAAATCACTCGAACGTCGTCAAATGCAGACAGTCTTCTATGACGTTCTTGTCAAAATCACCAAACTCTTGACACCAATCCTTCCTCACACTGCAGAAGAAATCTGGTCCTATCTTGAGTTTGAAGCTGAAGAATTTGTTCAATTGTCTGAATTACCAGAAGCTGAAACTTTTGCCAACCAAGAAGAAATCCTGGATACATGGGCAGCCTTCATGGACTTCCGCGGACAAGCTCAAAAAGCCTTGGAAGAAGCGCGTAATGCAAAAGTTATCGGGAAATCGCTTGAAGCACACTTGACAGTTTATCCAAATGAAGTGGTGAAAACTCTTCTTGGAGCAGTGGATAGCAATGTGGCTCAACTCTTGATCGTGTCAGAATTGACCATCGCTGAAGATACAGCTCCAGAAGGTGCCGTTAGCTTCGAAGATGTAGCCTTTACAGTTAAACGCGCTGCAGGTGAAGTATGTGACCGCTGCCGTCGTATCGATCCAACTACTGCAGAACGTAGCTACCATGCAGTCATCTGTGACCACTGTGCAAGTGTCGTAGAAGAAAACTTTGCGGATGCAGTCGCAGAAGGATTTGAAGCGAAATAATCAAATTAGAAATATGTCTTCTCATAGTTTAAGATGAGAGGAAAAGGAAAAAGAGAGGAAGTCATTTCTCTCTTTTTTTGCTGGAAAATGCTTAGGATAAAGATGTGGAAATCTAATAAGTTTGGGCCTCGTTTTAAGTTGATTTTCTGAGATTTTTTAAAAGAGGAGTCGTGTTTTGGTACTTTTCAAAAGCATGTGTTGCTTCTAAAAGTCGCGACAAATAATTTGAATAATCAAGTGAAATCAGGTAGAATAGAAAGGATTGAATAATATATTGAAGAGGAAATTTTGAGAATGAAACATCGGTTTTATGGAGAAAAACGACAGCGCTTTTCTTTCCGGAAGTTGTCTGTTGGGCTCGTTTCGGCTACTATTGGAAGCTTCTTTTTGAATGGGCAAATGGTTGGGGGCTTGACTTCTGTTAAGGCATCAGAAATTCAAAGTCAGCAGTCTGCTCAGGTCAAATACCACTACGTAGTGGAGTCTGAATTGACGGAGGCAGAGAAGAGTGCCTTGATCAGGGAGATTCCAAAGCATGTTGAGGATGCTTCAGAGACCTATTACTTAGTTTATCGTCCGACTACTCAAGGGGATTCATCTGGAGTATTGCCTAAGACAGGTCACTCTGGCCTTTGGGAATCAACTTTTACAGCGATGGGTCTTGCATTACTAGTACTTGTAGTAGTTAGAGGCAGGAACGGGAAGAGGTATTTATCTTCTATCTTGTTGGTAACTGGAATGGGATCCATACTGCTATCTCCAACAGTCTTAGCAGTGACGAATATAGAACTTGCGGCATATAATCAAAGTCTTAACTTGGGTCTTGGAGATGCACTTCCAGCGCCATTGAAAATTGACGGTTACGACTATATCGGTTACTTAAAGAATGAAGAACAAAATGATAGTCATTTAGCTCATTCTGCTCTGAAGGAAAATCCGACACTTGACTGGGAGAAAGAGAAGGGAAGTGAACTTAAACCGAGTGAAACAAATCTTGATATGAAAGAGATTGTTTCAGATAAGGGTGATGCTTTAATTGAGGAAGAAAGAGAAGCTATAGCTGCTAAGGAGAGAGGGTCTGCTCGTCTAAGCTCCGTTCATGACTTGCCAGAACTAAAAATTAGCGAGCAGGAGTCAGTTCAAGAACTTCCTTATCAGACAAAATACCAATATTCCGATGAATTGGCTCAAGGGCAATCAAAAGTCATACAATCAGGTGTTCGAGGTCAACGTACAGTGGTGACTCGTCATTATCATGAGAATCAAGAAATCGTAAAAAGCGAAATGATTTCTGATCAAGTGACGGTTGAACCTGTTTCTGAAATTATTTTAGTTGGAACAGCTCCAACTAACTCGATACCAAAAGAAACTCCAGTTCACGAAGTTCCAGAATTAGTAGAGTACGGTACAACTCCAGAAACAGCGCCTGTTCATGAAGTTTCAGAATTGACAGAATATGGCACAAACCCTGAGTCATCTCCAGTTCATGAAATTCCGGAATTGACAGAATATGGTACAACTCCAGAAACAGCGCCAGTTCATGAAGCTTCAGAATTGACAGAATACGGAACTAGTCCTGAGACAACTCCAGTTCAAGAGATTCCAGAACTGGCAGAATATGGCACAACTCCAGAAACAGCGCCTGTTCACGAAGTTCCAGAACTGACGGAATATGGTACAACTCCAGAAACAGCGCCTGTTCACGAAGTTCCAGAATTGGCAGAGTATGGCACAAGTCCTGAAACCTCTCCAGTTCAAGAGATTCCAGAACTAACGGAATATGGGACAAATCCTGATACAGCTCCTATTCATGAGAATTCTGAGTTGGAATTGACTACAAATGATGAGGTTAGAATAGAAAAGATTGATTTTTCTATTGACGAGCAATATACAGATGAAATTCCAGAAGGAAGTCGTCAAATCACAACTCCAGGAGTCCAAGGCGAACGCACGATTAAGACCCGTGTCTACAGTTCCAACGGTCAAGAGGTTGACCGCCAAGAATTGTCTAACGAAGAAACTCTGGCTCCCGTAACGCAAATTGTCAAAGTTGGCACGGCTAAACCAACTATGGTACCGAATGAAGCTCCGAAAGCAGATGATTTGCCAGAGTATCCGCTAACTTACACTGACGAAACGCGCGTTGAAAAAATCAACTTTAGCATTCGTGAAGAAGAAACGGATGACTTGGTCCAAGATGCTCGTCAAATCACAACTCCAGGTGTTGAGGGAGAGCGCACGATTAAGACTCGTGTCTACAGTTCTAACGGTCAAGAGGTTGATCGTCAAGAATTGTCTAATGAGGAAACCTTGGCTCCGGTAACGCAAATCGTCAAAGTCGGGACGGCTAAGCCAAATATGGTACCAAACGATGCGCCGAAAGCAGACGCTTTGCCAGAATATCCGCTAACTTACACCGATGAAACCCGCGTAGAGAAAATAGCCTTTAGCATTCGTGAAGAAAAAACCGATGAGCTTGTTCAAGATGCTCGTCAAATCGCGGCTCCGGGTGTCCAAGGTGAGCGTACCATTAAGACTCGTGTCTACAGTTCTAACGGTCAGGAAATTGATCGCCAAGAATTGTCTAATGAGGAAACCTTGGCTTCGGTAACGCAAATCGTCAAAGTCGGAACTGCTAAGCCAACCATGGTACCGATCGAAGCGCCAAAAGCAGACGCTCTGCCAGAGTATCCGCTAACTTATACCGACGAAACTCGGGTTGAGAAAATAGCCTTCAACATTCGTGAAGAAGAAACGGATGAGCTTGTTCAAGATGCCCGTCAAATCACAACTCCAGGAGTCCAAGGTGAGAGGACTATCAAGACTCGTGTTTACAGCTCTAATAGTCAAGTTGTTGACCGTCAAGAGTTGTCTAACGAGGAAACTCTGGCTCCAGTAACTCAAATCGTCAAAGTCGGAACAGCTAAACCAAATATGGTACCAAGTGATGCACCGAAAGCAGATGATTTGCCAGAGTATCCGCTAACTTACACTGACGAAACGCGCGTTGAAAAAATCAACTTTAGCATTCGTGAAGAAGAAACCGATGAGCTTGTTCGAGATGCTCGTCAAATCACAACTCCGGGTGTTCAAGGTGAGCGGACCATCAAGACTCGTGTTTACAGCTCTAACGGTCAAGAGGTTGACCGCCAAGAACTTTCGAATGAAGAAACCTTGGCTCCAGTAACACAGATCGTCAAAGTCGGAACTGCTAAACCAAGCATGGTACCAAGCGATGCACCGAAAGCAGATGCTTTACCAGAGTATCCACTGACATATACAGATGAAACCCGCATTGAGAAGATTGCATTCAATATCGAGGAGCAATATACGGATGAGCTTGTTCAAGATGCCCGTCAGATCGCAACTCCAGGTGTTGAGGGTGAGCGCACGATTAAGACTCGTGTCTACAGCTCTAACGGTCAAGAGCTTGACCGTCAAGAGTTGTCCAATGAGGAAACCCTCGCTCCAGTAACGCAAATTGTCAAAGTCGGAACAGCTAAGCCAACCATGGTACCGAATGAAGCTCCGAAAGCAGACGCTTTAGAGGAGTTCGATTTAATTTCACTGCATAATCTCTTGGCAGAAGCGGATCAGATTAAAGCTCAGGCCCGTTATTTCAACGATAGCCAGAGCCATCAAGCTAACTATGATGCTGCTTTGACGGCTGGTCAAGCGATTCTGAGCCAATCCCAAGCCAGCCAAGCAGAAGTCAACCAACTGGTGGAACAAATCAATCAAGCCAAGGTTCAATTAAGTGGTCCTGAAGTTGTTAAAACGGCTCTTCAGACTGAGTACGATTTAAATCCAAGAGTTAAAACTTCGGTTAAATATAAGAATGCAGATTCAGAAAAGCAGACAGCTTATACTGACGAATTGACCAAGGCAGAGGGAGTTTTGAACAATCAGACTGCTACACAAGTACAGATCAACCAAGCTCTTGCTAGCCTGACAGCATCCAAAGAAGCTCTAAATGGAGTGCCTAAAGTCAAGCCGACTGTTTCCATTCTAAGTCTGACTGAGAATGCTGATGATAAGTCGGTGACGGTCCAATATAGATTGGAAGACCAGACCCAGTCCTTCCGCTCAGCGACTGCAGAATTGTACCAGGGAGATCAGCTAGTTCGCACTCTTCCAATTACCAACTTTGCTGGTAGCTTGAAAATTGGCGACCTAGACTACTACACAGGCTACACTCTAAAAACCAAGTTGACTTATGAACTGGATAATGGCAGCTTTACTGAGTTTGAAACAGACAGTCGTAACTTTGAGCTAGAATACAAGAAGATTGCCTTCCGTGATATTGATTCTGTTGAGTTTTATCATAAAGAAAACGACCAATACAAGCGCTTTGTATCGATGAGCTCTATGCCTACAGATCTGTCTACCTACTTCGTCAAGATCAAATCAAGCGAATCCAAGGAAATTCTCCTACCAGTTCACAGCATTTCTGAAGCAGAGAAAGATGGCAAGGCAGTCTATAAGGTTAATGTAACCCTTCCTGAACTCGTCCAAGAAAGTGAGACGGGTTACAAGTCTGGACACGACTTCTACATCAGTAAGGCAGTCCCAAGTCAGCAAAATGTCTACACTAGCTTTGCTGGATTGGTAGAAGCTATGAAGCGAAATATGGCAGGAAATTATGTTCTGGGAGCTGATTTGGATGCGAGCGAGGTCAACCTAGCTCCTGCGGATTATGTCTACCTCAAAGGGAACTTCACCGGCAGTCTGACGGGCAGTCAAAATGGCAAGCAATATGCGATTTACAATCTAGCCAAACCTTTATTTGAAAACCTCAAGAACGGATCTTCTATTACCAATATCGACTTTAAAGATGTGAATATCGTGGGTACCTATGACTCGGCTGCGCTGGCACGCAATGCGGAGAATGCGCGAATCACAGATGTTTCTGTTCAGGGGAGAGTATCGGTAGTAGGAAACGCCTCTAACGTAGCGGGTCTAGTAGTTAACGGAACCAATACGAAAATTACAAATAGTTCCTTTACGGGGACTATCCTATCTAACAGTCAACACATCAAAGCTTATAATGTAGGTGGTTTGGTTGCAAGCCTTAAAGGAGGAGAATCTCTTCTTAGCCAAAGTAAAGCAGATGTAACGATTATTAGTGGTGCACGATCAAATGAACAACGTATCGGTGGTTTGGTCGGACGTCTAGAAAACAATGCTCGAATTACCAAATCTTATGTGACAGGAAAACTATATAATGCAACCACTAACGGTCAAATCGGTGGAGTGGTCGGCTCGAACTACTTTAATGGTTTGGTTGATAATGTGATCAGCAATGTTAGCGGTACAAATGTTTACAGTATTTCTGGGGATCAGGGCTACAAAAACGACCGCATTACGCAAGCATATAAAGTTGCTAAAAGTGAAACCTTGAAGAACGATCAGTTTGTTACTTCTACTATTACTCAAGAAGAAATGGAAGAAAAACTGACTGCTATGGACATCACGACTAGCCTAGATGACACGAATCTAAACATGCGTTTTGTCGACTATGGTGAGGTAAACAATGCTCAATTTGACCGCGGATATTCTTACGCAAATATGGAGAAACTGCTTCCTTTCTACAATAAAGAAACCATTGTTTCGTTTGCGAACAAGATTCCGAAAGAGCATAAGTTGAATAAGGAGTACCTACTGGATGTTGTTCCGATGAAGGGTGACCAGATAATCACTGATATCCATGGCAATAAAACAGCAATCAACCGTTTGATGCTGCACTACATGGACAATACCATTGACTATCTAGAAATATCTTATCAGGGAGATTTCATCAACCAAGGTATTGCTGAGTATAGGATCAAGGGGTTAGACCTTCTTTATACTCCAGAAGCCTTTGTATCAGATTATACTAGTATTCTAAATCAAGTTTTGCCAGAGTTAAACAAGGTCGTTCTTGATTCGCCAGCTATGCGTACAGCTCTCGGAGTAGCCGCAGACACTTCTTTGGATGAACTATACTTAGACACTGCATTTACGCAAGTGAAAAGCAAGCTATCAGGTGAGCTTCGCAAAGTGCTAGCTATGGATAAGGCTATCAATACTGAAGGTGAAGTAGTTAAGGATTATCTTGTTAAGAAGATTCTTGCTGATAAAGAAGCTTTCCTATTAGGTCTGACTTACCTTAACCGTTGGTATAATATCAACTATGACAACTTTAATGTTAAGGACTTGTCTGCTTACAAGATGGATTTCTACGGTAAGAATGACGTTTCGGTTCTTGATACAATCATTGCTTTAGGGAAATCAGGACTTGAGAATCTCAAGGCTAAGAACAACTATACAGCGTATGATAATTCACTCTCTGAAGCAACTGGCAAGCGAGGACTCTTCAATTACCTTGAAGGCTACCGTCAGCTCTTCCTACCATACAAGACCAATAATGAATGGCTCAAGACCAATACAAAAGCCTACATCGTTGAGGCTAAGTCCGATGTAGCAGAAGCGAGACAGCTTCAGGATGCAGCCGAGGGCAAGAGCAAGTACTCTGTCGGTGTTTATGACAAGATTACTGCAGATAATTGGGAATACAAGGGCATGCTCCTGCCACTCTTGACCATGACAGAGAAAGGTGTCTATGCTATCTCTAATATGTCTACCCTCTCTATGGGAGCTTATGATCGCTACCGCCTGGATGCCAATAACAGGGTGCGCACAGACGCTGAGCTAGCCGAGTATGTCGAAGACAGAGTGAGAAAAACAGCTGAATACCAGCGCGACCATTATGATTTCTGGTACAAGATTCTGAGTCCAGAAAGCAAGGACAAGCTCTTCCGTTCTGTTCTGGTTTATGATGGGTTCTTCTTGACTGACAAAGCAGGACAAAGCTATTGGGCACCAGCTAATGACAAAAAATCACAGGCTATGCAGGAATTCTTTGGACCAGCCGGCAAGTGGTATCCAAGCAAGGGTTACAATGCCTATGCTACGGGAAGTGTTACCCATTTTGATAGAGCACGATTGTTAGAAGACTATGGGAACTCTGTCTACACCCATGAAATGACCCATAACTCTGACGGTGCAATTTACTTTGAAGGTTATGGTCGTCGTGAGGGACTAGGTGCGGAACTCTATGCTCGCGGACTCTTGCAATCTTCGCCGAGCGCAGATGAACCAACTATTACGCTCAATACTCTCTTCAAGGTGGACAAGGAATCTAAGACACGTATGCATACCTATAATTTCAAGGAACGTGTTCAAAATGAAGCAGACCTGCAACACTATGTCCATGGTATGTTTGACATGATCTACACCTTGGACTATCTAGAAGGTACTTCTATGCTGAAGCAGAGTGATGCTGCCAAGTTACAGTGGTTCAGGAAGATGGAGAATTACTATATTACAGATAAGTATGGTAAGGAGACCCACGCAGGTAACCAGACGCGAAGCTTCACTGCTGAAGAAATCAAGCAGCTGAAGACCTTTGACTCCTTGATTGAAAATGATGTGATCACTCGTCGGGAGAACAAGGAAAGCGGAAAATATGGTCGAAATGGCTATCTCAGTCTCAGCCTCTTCTCACCAATTTACTCAGCCTTGAGCAATCCAAATGGAGCACCTGGTGACGTTATGTTCCGTCGCACAGCCTATGAATTACTGGCAGCCAAAGGCTACCATGAAGGATTTGTCCCTTATGTTTCTGGTCAGTACTCTCAGGAAGCCTTTGATGAAGGGCAGAAAACGTGGGACGGATGGTCTGGAAGAGATGTCGGTCTCGTGACAGACCAGAAAGTCTTGGAAAATGTATTTAAGGGTGAATACACCTCTTGGGCAGCCTTCAAGAAAGCCATGTACAAGGAGCGAATTGATCAGCTGACCAAGTTGAAGCCAATCACCATTGAGTACGAGCTTAAAAATCCAAACAGTACCAAGAAAGTAACCATTCGTTCTTATGCAGAGATGCAGCAGTTGATGGACGAAGCCGTGGCAGAGGATGTACGCAACATTACCAATGCTACTAGCCGTGTCGAATCTAGCTGGGTCAATCTGCTCAAGAAGAAGATTTACAACGCTTATCTTCGTGAGACAGATGACTTCAGACAGTCCATCTTTGAAAGATAAGCATCTTGCAAAGATAGACATGAAAAAAGAAGATCTAAGTGATCTTCTTTTTTCTATGAAAATTGCTAGATTACTACTAAAAACGAATGGACTTACAAACCAATCTATAGATTTTTTATATCCTTCTTAGCATGTTTAGATAGAAATTTGAAATCATTCATCATCTAGTATCCTCATTTTGAAATTCCTTTTGTTTTTCATGAAAATATGATAAAATGATAGCTGTACAAATTTTTAAGGAGATTCAGATGAAAACAAATACACTTGTTCGCGTAAATGCGATTTTTGGTCTTATTTCAGGTATTGTCTTGCTGTTGGCTCCAGTTGTTATGTTTATGATAGCTGTCGGTGCTGCTGCGGCAACGGAGGACTCAGATGCAACAGTTGGGCTATTGACGATTTTTTCAATTATTTTATCATTGGTGAAAATTGCAATCTTGGTTTTAGGAATTGTGGCTATTGTTTATTACAAGGATGATAAGCGTGTAACTCCTGCACCGTCTGTCTTGTTTATCGTAGGTGGTGCTGTTGGATTGATCCCATTCTTGGGCTGGGTAGGAGGAATTTTGACAATCATTGGTGGCTCCCTCTACTTTGGGCTTTTGAAAAAATTCGATGTTCAAGAATAATGACTTTTTGTTAGGAATATTTTTAAATAAGAGAAGGCGATTAGCCTTCTTTTTTTGTCATCAACGACGGATAAATTTTACAGGATAAATAAGCTTTTACATTCATAAAATTCAAAGCATTTATTTGGGACAAGGGCCTTTTTTTATAGTATAATGGTGGATGTGAAATACCTATATCAAAATATAATGCTAGTTATTTTCTTGATAGAGGTTAAAAAGCGAGAGGATTTAGAATGAAAAAGATTTTTGGAGAGAAGCAGCATCGTTTTTCCTTACGAAAATTAGCAATTGGACTTGTGTCAGCTTCGATTTCAAGCCTATTTTTTGTGTCCATTGCGAGTAGTGGGACCGTATTTGCTCAAGAAAATGTAGCTGTTCACTACAAATATGTGACGGATACAGAGCTAAGTAGTCAAGAGAAGGACTTGATTGTAAAGGACATTCCGAAAATTGCTGAAGATAGTGAGAGCACCTATTATCTAGTCTACCGTATGGATGAGAAAGCCCAACTAGGTCAGTTGCCCAATACAGGTGGGCAGAATAGCTTTACTGGTGTTTTAACTGGTGGAGCCTTGGCTTCGATTGGCCTCCTTATTTTTGTCGTATCGAAAAAGAAAGGCAAAAAGAAAGCTCTCTTGAATGTGATTTTGGTAACAGGGATGGGTAGCGGTTTGGCTTCTTCAGTTCAGGCTATTGAAAATCAACTTTTGCTCCAGTACAATCAAGAATATCAATTATCTCAAGGAGATAGTCTGCCATTGCCACGCGCCTTATCGGGTTATACCTATCTAGGTTATATTAAGCAAGACAAAGAGATTAATCAGCAAGAAACTGTTGCTAGGGATCAGAAACTTGACTATACGGTTCAACCTCATTTCCAGACCAATGAGAGTGGGCAAAAGGCAGGAGATCAGCAGAAAGCTCCGTCTCCAACAAGCCCTGCTGACAAGCCAATCCCATCTCAAGATTCATCCAATCACAAGCCGTCCGGTCTTGCTAGTGTATATCCTCAGGACGAGGTCTTGGTTGGTCGCGTGAACAAACCAGAACTCCTATACAAAGACCAAGAAATTGTAACTAAACTAGATGTTTCAGAAGAGGTGCAGGAAAATCCAGAACTAACAGAGGGAACAATTCGTGTCAAACAAGAAGGGCGTGCTGGGAAGAAGATTGAGCTTGTTCGCATTTTCACGGTTGAAAACCAAGAAATTTCTAGGGAAGTTCTATCAACTAAAGTAGAAGAAGCCTTGCCACGTATAGTAGAGAAAGGGACTAAGAAGGCAGTTGCTGCAAGTGAAGCACCTCAGCCTGCAAAAAAAGGAGAGCCTGAGACTCAGGCTCCATTACCAGAATATACAGGAGAGCAAGCGGGAGCGGTTGTAGCCCCAGAGACAGCTGAAAGACCAGAATATACAGGCACCCAAGCTGGAGCAGTCGTTGAACCGGAACAAGTCGCTCCTCTACCTGAATATCAGGGGACTCAAGCTGGTGCCATCGTTGAGCCGGAAAAAGTTGAGCCAGAGGTTGGGGGTGTCCAGTCAGGAGCTTTGGTGGAACCAGAAACAGCTGAGAAACCAGCCTATACAGGCGAGCAGTCTGGAGCAATCGTAGAGCCTGAACAGGTGCCACCAACACCAGAATATACAGGAACTCAAGCGGGAGCGATTGTAGCTCCTGAAACAGCTGAAAAACCAGAGTATACAGGCACTCAATCAGGTGCGATTGTGGAACCTGAGACTCAATCTTCCTTACCAGAATATAAAGGTGAGCAAGCAGGAGCCATCGTTGAACCGGAACAAGTCGCTCCTCTTCCAGAATATACTGGCAATACCGGGCAAGTAAAACCGGAAACTCCGACAGAAAAACCAAAAGAAAAAGACCCAGAGAAGACGCTTGAGCTAAGAAACGTTTCGGATCTGGAGTTGTATAGTCAGACCAATGGTACTTACAAACAACACGTTTCTTTAGACGGTGTCCCAAGTAATCCAGACACTTACTTTGTCAAGGTTAAATCTTCGTCGTTTAAAGATGTCTATCTACCAGTCACTTCAATAACGGCAGAAACGAAAGATGGTCAGCCAGTTTATAAAATCACAGCCAAGGCTGAGAAACTCCAGCAAGAGCTAGAAAATAAATATGTTGATAATTTCACCTTCTACCTAGCTAAGAAGGCTAGAGAGGAAACGACAACCTTTACTTCCTTTAGCAACCTAGTCAAAGCTATCAACCAGAATCTCTCTGGAACCTATCATTTAGCAGCTAGTTTGAATGCCAACGAAGTGGAGTTGGAGCCTGAAGCTAAATCCTACATCAAGGGCATCTTTACTGGTCAGTTGATCGGTGAAAAAGATGGCAAGCAGTATGCTATTTACAACTTGAAAAAACCACTGTTTGAAACTTTGAATGGCGCCACAGTAGAAAAGCTGAGCCTAAAAAATGTCTCCATTTCAGGGAAAGATGACATCGGTTCACTGACCCATGAAGCCCAGAATGGAACAAAGATTCAGCAAGTTCACGTCGATGGTGTTCTAGCAGGTGAACGCGGTATCGGTGGTTTGCTGGCTAAGGCTGAGCAATCAAGTATCACAGAGAGCAGTTTCAAGGGAAGAATTATCAACACGTATGAAACGACTGCTGCCTATAATATCGGTGGTCTGGTCGGTCATTTGACAGGTGACAAGGCTTTGCTGACGAAGTCAAAAGCGACAGTAGCCATTTCGTCCAACACAAATAGTTCAGATCAGACAGTGGGTGGTCTTGCAGGTCTAGTAGATCAGGATGCACAAATCCAAGATAGCTATGCTGAAGGCGATATTAACAATGCCAAGCACTTTGGTAGAGTCGCGGGAGTAGCAGGCTATTTGTGGGATCGAAAAACTAATGAGGAACAGCATGCTGGAAGATTGACCAATGTTCTCAGTGATGTCAATGTAACCAACGGGAATGCCATTACCGGTTACCATTATAATGGAATGAAGGTGAAGGACACATTTAGCAGTAAGGCCAACAGAGTCTACAATGTCACCTTAGTCAAGGATGAGGTCGTCAGCAAGGAATCCTTTGAAGAAAGAGGAACAATGCTAGATGCTTCCCAAATCGAAAGCAAAAAAGTAGCCATCAATCCTCTCACTCTACCAACAGTGGAACCCCTCTCAACAAGTGGCAAAAAAGACAGTGATTTTTCTAAGGTGGCTCATTATCAAGCTAAGCGCGCCTTGGCTTATAAGAACATTGAAAAATTGCTACCTTTCTACAACAAAGCAACCATCGTCAAATACGGAAATCTGGTCAATGAGAACAGTCTGTTATATCAAAAAGAAGTCTTGTCAGCAGTCATGATGAAGGATGACCAAGTCATCACAGACATTGTTTCTAACAAAGAGACTGCAAACAAACTCTTGCTGCACTACAAGGACCATTCATCTGAGAAGCTGGATCTCAAGTACCAGGCTGATTTTGCCAAATTAGCAGAATATAGTCTAGGGGATACAGGCCTTCTCTATACGCCAAACCAATTCTTGTACGACCAAAGCTCTATCATCAAACGAGTCTTACCTGAATTGCAGCAGGTGGACTACCATTCAGAAGGCATCAGAAAGACACTCGGTATTTCTCCAAACGTCAAGCAAACTGAGCTCTATCTAGAGGACCAGTTCGCCAAAACAAAGGAACATCTGGAAGATAGTTTGAAGAAACTCTTGTCAGCGGATGCTGGACTTGCTGGTGATAACTCAGTTACCAAGGGCTATCTTGTAGATAAAATCAAACGCAACAAGGAAGCCTTGCTACTTGGCTTGACCTATCTGGAACGTTGGTATAACTTCAGCTATGGTCAGGTAAACGTCAAAGACCTGGTTCTGTACCACCTGGACTTCTTTGGTAAGGGAAATGCTTCACCACTGGACACTCTGATTGAGTTAGGTAAATCTGGTTTTAACAACCTTCTAGCTAAGAATAATGTCGATACTTATGGTATCAGTCTTGCCAACCATCATGGAACGACAGATTTGTTTAGCACGTTGGAACATTACCGAAAAGTCTTTTTACCAAATACAAGTAACAATGACTGGTTTAAATCAGAGACTAAGGCTTACATCGTCGAAGAAAAATCTAATATTGAAGAAGTCAAAACTAAGCAAGGACAAGCTGGCACCAAATATTCTATCGGTGTCTATGACCGCATCACTAGTGCCACGTGGAAATACCGCAATATGGTCTTGCCTCTCCTGACCTTGCCAGAAAAATCTGTCTTTGTCATCTCGACTATGTCTAGTCTAGGATTTGGAGCCTATGATCGCTACCGCAATAGTGAATATAAGGCTGGCAAGAATCTCAATGACTTTGTTGAAGAAAATGCGCGTGAAACAGCCAAACGCCAGCGAGATCACTATGATTATTGGTATCGTATTTTAGATGAACAATCACGTGAAAAACTCTATCGTACCATCTTGCTTTATGATGCTTATAAGTTTGGGGATGACACAACCTCTGGAAAAGCTACAGTGGAGGCTAAGTTTGATAGTTCCAATCCTGCCATGAAGAACTTCTTTGGACCAGTTGGCAATAAGGTAGTACACAACCAGCATGGAGCCTACGCAACAGGGGATGGTGTCTACTATATGTCTTACCGTATGCTGGACAAGGATGGAGCCATTACTTATACCCATGAGATGACCCATGATTCGGATCAGGATATCTACCTTGGCGGCTATGGTCGAAGAAGTGGCTTGGGACCAGAGTTCTTCGCAAAAGGCTTATTGCAAGCCCCTGACCAACCAAGTGATGCAACCATTACCATCAATTCTATCTTGAAACACTCAAAATCAGATAGTACAGAGGGATCCCGTCTGCAAGTCTTGGATCCGACAGAAAGATTCCAAAACGCAACAGATCTTCAGAACTATGTTCATAATATGTTTGATCTTATCTACATGCTGGAATACCTCGAAGGGCAATCAATCGTTAAGAAACTGAATGTTTACCAGAAAATGGTGGCTCTCAGAAAAATTGAGAACAAGTATGTAAAAGATCCAGCAGATGGAAATGAGGTTTACGCCACTAACGTAGTCAAAGAATTGACAGCAGAAGAGTCGCAAAAATTGACTAGCTTTGAGAGTTTGATTGACCACAACATCTTATCAGCTCGTGAGTACCAGTCTGGCGACTATGAACGAAATGGCTACTATACCATCAAACTCTTTGCCCCAATCTTTTCAGCTCTCAGCAGTGAGAAAGGCACGCCAGGGGACCTTATGGGACGTCGGATTGCTTACGAACTTCTGGCTGCCAAAGGCTTTAAGGATGGAATGGTACCTTATATCTCAAATCAATACGAAGAAGCTGCCAAACAAAAAGGTAAAACCATCAATCTCTATGGTAAAGAACGCGGATTGGTGACAGATGATCTTGTACTGGACAAGGTATTTGAAGGCAAGTATTCATCTTGGGCTGCCTTTAAGAAAGCCATGTATAAAGAACGTGTGGATCAGTTTGGGAACTTGAAGCAAGTGACCTTTAAAGATCCGACAAAACCTTGGCCAAGCTATGCGACAAAGACCATCAATCGAGTGAGTGAATTGCAAGCCCTCATGGACCAAGCTGTTCTCAAGGATGCTGAAGGTCCACGTTGGAGTAATTATGATCCAGAAATCGACAGTGCCGTTCATAAGTTGAAGAGAGCAATCTTTAAAGCTTATCTTGACCAAACAAAAGACTTCAGAACCTCTATTTTTAAGAAATAAGGGTTGGAAAATGAAAAGAGAGGATCGACAGATCTTCTCTTTTTATGTTCGGCTGTCTGAAAGCTGGTAGGCGATTTGTTTGTGCCTGAGAAGGTCTTTTGTTTCTGGGGCAAATATGGTAGAATGATAGCTACGAGAGAAGGAGGTTTTTATGGAGAGAGATAGATTGGTTCGACTCAATTGGAGACTGGGCATGGTGGCAGGAGTGACCTTACTTTTGGGGCCTGTTCTACGATTTTTGCTATCCTATACTGGGGCCATCATCTATAAAGATCCTTCAAAAATGCTGGTTGTCACGGTTGCCTTTTCCCTGCTCCTGACATTTTTTAAGATTTTGATGATTGCATTAGGGACCTTTATGTTAATCTATTTTGAAGAAGATCAACAACTTCGAAAGCTGCCTTCTATTCTATTTATCATTGGTGGCGTACTGGGATTTCTTTCAGCAACCGAGTGGATAGGAGGATTTCTAATCATTAAAGGAGCTGTTTCTTTTGCCAAATTTTTGAAAGAAGTCTATGGCCTTGTCTGATAATTTAGTGAAACAATCCGTTGGAGGGTTGTTTTTTTCATTTAAAGAATGATCTGGTGAAAGAATATGTTGGCAAAATGCTTTTTTTATAAGAAAACATAATGTAACTAAGAATACTGATCGTTTAATTGATGCTTTAAATAACAAATAATTGCAATCGCTTCTTGATTGAATATCGCGAATTAATAATAACTAGATGAGAGGACACTGTTCTCTCTTTTTAGTTGATTTTAACTAGCTTTTTTGTGAAAAATTGTGTAAAATAGAATAGATAAACGAGGGAAACCTCGAAAAATAAAAGGAGAATCCATCTAATGGTAAAATTGGTTTTTGCTCGCCACGGTGAGTCTGAATGGAACAAAGCTAACCTTTTCACTGGTTGGGCTGATGTTGATTTGTCTGAAAAAGGAACACAACAAGCGATTGACGCTGGTAAATTGATCAAAGAAGCTGGTATCGAATTTGACCAAGCTTACACTTCAGTATTGAAACGTGCGATCAAAACAACAAACTTGGCTCTTGAAGCGGCTGACCAATTGTGGGTTCCAGTTGAAAAATCATGGCGCTTGAACGAACGTCACTACGGTGGTTTGACTGGTAAAAATAAAGCTGAAGCTGCTGAACAATTTGGTGATGAGCAAGTTCACATCTGGCGTCGTTCATACGATGTATTGCCTCCTGCAATGCCTCGTGATGACGAATACTCAGCACATACTGACCGTCGTTACGCTTCACTTGACGACTCAGTTATCCCAGATGCTGAAAACTTGAAAGTGACTTTGGAACGTGCCCTTCCATTCTGGGAAGACAAAATCGCTCCAGCACTTAAAGATGGTAAAAACGTATTCGTGGGAGCTCACGGTAACTCAATCCGTGCCCTTGTAAAACACATTAAACGCTTGTCAGACGACGAAATCATGGACGTAGAAATCCCTAACTTCCCACCATTGGTATTCGAATTCGACGAAAAATTGAACGTAGTTTCTGAATACTACCTTGGAAAATAATCTATAAACAGAAAGCCTAGGAATCCTAGGCTTTTTTGTTTTTGCTTCTAGTTTTCAACTAGTTGAAAAAGCGTTATAATGATAGTAAAGAGTGACTTGATTGTAAGAAAAGTAGATATGCTCGAAGCCCTGAAATCAGTAGAGTAATTCAAGGTTTTAAACAGTAAATCAGTTGACAAAGTCTCTGCTTCTTGGTAGAATAAGAACTGTCGTAAAGACAAATAACTTCTTCTTGGTTACAGGCATGCCAACCTGTCACTCGGATGAAGCCAAATAAAAAGGAGAAACATCATGGCAATCTCAAAAGAGAAAAAAAATGAAATCATCGCACAATATGCACGTCACGAAGGTGATACTGGTTCAGTAGAGGTTCAAGTTGCTGTCCTTACTTGGGAAATCAACCACCTTAACGAACACATTAAACAACACAAAAAAGACCACGCTACTTACCGTGGATTGATGAAGAAAATCGGTCGCCGTCGTAACTTGCTTGCATACTTGCGTAAAAACGACGTTAACCGTTACCGTGAGTTAATCAACTCTCTAGGACTTCGTCGCTAATCTTGCGTCTAAAACGTTTCTATACTTCGTTGGCTTCGGCTCGATGTACCATTAGTACAATCTTCGCCTCGTCGCCTAATCTATAAACGTTTTATCCAGCAAGATTGGAGCTCTCTGATATTCAGAGAGCTTTTTTACTTTTGTCACCCTACCTCGATATACTAAAGTATTATCTTCGGTTACGGTTCCTAGCACTGTAAGGTAAAATAAACTAGATCATCTCCCTTCGGGGAGATTTTTTGTTTCACTAACATTTTTGTACAATCTTCGGCTTGCCGCTTAGTCTATAAACGTTTTATCCAGCAAGACTTGAGCTCTCTGATATTCAGAGAGCTTTTTTATTGCGGTTTTATCAGTCATAATTTTGGAGACTACAAAAACCTTTTAGATGTTGGTAAATCGAAGAAGTTTGTTTTATCGGTCATAATTTTGGAGACTACAAAAACCTCAAATGGTATCAGCTAATGACACCATGAAGGTGCGCAGTTACTTGGCTTTTCAAGCCGAGTAACTGTCTGCAAGCCCCCTCGGAGAGCCCACACTTTACGAAGTAAAGTATAGTATGTTATACTTTACATGGAAGTAGTCACCGAATTCCAGTTAGAAATTACTTTGTAACTACGTTTTGAGGAGGAGTAAAATGCTTTCCTACGTTCGACATTACCCACTAGCGATAGCTAAATTAATGTGTCTGTGCTCTCCTAAAATCTGCTGATTTATTACTGACTAATACAGGAGGTTTTTATGGGACAGACAATCATATCTGCTATTGGTGTTTATATTTCCACCAGTATCGATTATTTAATTATTTTAATTATTTTATTTGCACAGCTATCACAGAATAAACAGAAATGGCATATTTATGCGGGGCAATATCTAGGAACAGGCTTACTTGTAGGGGCGAGTTTAGTTGCTGCTTATGTCGTTAATTTCGTGCCTGAAGAATGGATGGTTGGATTGCTTGGTTTAATCCCTATCTATTTAGGGATTCGCTTTGCAATTGTTGGAGAAGGTGAGGAAGAAGAGGAAGAAATTATTGAAAGATTAGAACAAAGCAAGGCAAATCAACTGTTTTGGACAGTTACATTGCTGACAATTGCGTCTGGCGGAGATAATTTAGGTATCTATATACCTTATTTTGCTTCGTTAGATTGGTCACAGACCCTCGTGGCGTTGCTTGTGTTTGTAATCGGCATAATTATCTTTTGCGAGATTAGTCGGATGTTATCCTCTATTCCGTTAATATTCGAGACAATTGAAAAATACGAGCGAATCATTGTGCCCTTAGTATTCATTCTACTTGGATTATACATCATGTATGAAAATGGCACGATAGAGACTTTTCTGATCGTGTAGATTTTTTTGTTTCACTAGGATTCTGGCTCTAGTTCAAATCAGCTCTCTGATCTCAGAGGGCTTTTTCTATATATGTCCCTATCCTTGTTCATCTAATAGAAATATGGTATACTTTTTATGAGAATTTTCTAAATTTTTAATTTTGTTTAAGGAGGTTTTCATGCTTTCCAAATTTTCTGGAAGCCGACAGAACGTACAATTTGTGTTACTTTTAGGTGTTTTGCTAGGTATTTTAGGGATTTCACTTTTTCTAGCTGTTTCTATGGGATCCGTAGCGATTGACTTAGGAGATACCTATCGGATCATTTTGAGCAGGTTGGGTTTTCCTCTTGAGATAGGAGAGGTTTCCAAGTCTACTCTTGCCATTGTATGGAACATGAGATTCCCCCGAGTATTGTTAGGTCTGATAGTAGGGGCTGGTCTCTCTATGTGTGGTAGTGTGATGCAGTCCACAGTGAACAACCCCATCGCTGAGCCCTATGTCTTAGGAATTTCTGCGGGTGCAACTCTAGGGGCAACCTTAAGCATCATTCTTGGTTTAAAATTGGTGATTAGCCTTGGAGCTTTCCTTGGAGCTATTTTGGCAACAATCGCTGTCCTCATCATTGCCTCTATGCAGGGCAGGATGACGACTTCTAGTCTGATCTTATCAGGAACGGTGGTCAATGCTCTCTTTCTGGCATTTTCCAACTTTATTATCTCAGTTGGCGCTAATGCGGACAGTGTGATGACCATTAAGTTTTGGACCATGGGTTCGCTTGCAGGGACTACTTGGTCTGACTTAGTCCTGCCAACTATAGTAGTAGGATTGGCCTTTCTATTTTTCGCTACTCAGTATCGTGTTTTTAATGCGATGATGATGGGAGATGAGGCTGCTTTAACTTTGGGAATTCCCTTACGCTTCTATTGGTATCTTTACGTGACCGTGGTGGCTGTGCTGACAGCTGTCTTAGTGGCAACTTGTGGGATTATTGGATTTGTTGGTCTGATTACTCCTCACTTAGCTCGAGGGTTAGTAGGAACGAATTACAGGAGACTTTTTCCCGTTGCGACCTTACTGGGTGCCCTCTTTGTGGTCTGGGCAGATGTACTCTCTCGTGTCATCATTCCAAATGCTGAGCTGCCGATTGGTATTTTCACAGCCTTAGTAGGTGCTCCCTTCTTTATCTACATTGTTGGAGGTAGGCGAAGGGAGGTGAGGGCCTGATATGGACTTGATTTGTCAGGATGTCCACTTTGGACTAGGAGAGAAAAAAATCCTCAAAGGAGTTTCTCTTAAGGTTGAGGGGCATCAATTCCACACGATATTAGGGCCAAATGGAAGTGGAAAGACCAGCCTGCTTAAACTTCTCTATCGTCAGGAAAAGGCGGACAAAGGCTTGATAAGCCTAGATGGAAAGCCGCTGGAGCATTGGTCACTCAAAGAAACGGCCAAGCAAATGGCGGTCGTCACCCAGTTCAATCAATTGCAGTTTGATTGTACAGTTGAGGAAATCGTCTTGCTGGGAAGAACTCCCCACCTCTCTTTTTTACAGAAGGAAAAGGAAAGGGATTATGCCCTCGTTCAAGATGCTCTCGTCAAGGTGGATATGCTTGAGAAGAAAACTCGTCTCTATTCGTCTCTGTCAGGTGGGGAGAAACAGAGAGTCTTGTTGGCACGCGCCTTGGCGCAAGAACCGACTCTCTTACTCCTGGATGAACCTACCAATCACCTGGATATCAAGTACCAGTTAGACTTGTTGGCCATTGTGAAGAATCTCAAGGTCAATGTTCTAGCTGTCCTACATGATATTCAACTTGCTTGTCGCTATTCGGATTATCTCTATCTGATGAAAGAGGGAGAAATCCTTTACCAAGGGACTCCAAAGGAGACCATCACCCCTGAGTCATTGCAAACTGTATACGGAGTTCAAAGTCAGGTGACTTGGACCGAGGATCAGCAAGCTATGATTCACTATTTATAAGAATGAAAAGGAAAATAAGATGAAAAAAACACTCAGTATTTTACTCGTAACAGTAGCTACCCTAACCATGGCAGCTTGTGGTAACACTACTACAGAAAAAGCTACCACACAGTCTAGCACAGAAACAAGTCAAAAGGCCAGCACAGAGACAACTTATCCACTCACGGTCAAAACCTATGATGTTAAGGGAAATGAAGTCGAACAAGTCTTTGACAAGGCACCTGAAAAAGTTATCACCAATAATCTTTCAACCACTGAAATCTTATTGGAGTTAGGCTTGAAGGATAAAATTGCTGGCATGCTCAACCCTGACAATGCTGTAACAGGCAAATACAAGGACGCGATCGCGACGATTCCTCAAATTGGGGATAAAAAAACAGTCTCTCAAGAGACAGTCCTTTCTTATGAACCAGATGCGGTGATGGGTCGAAACATGATGTTTTCTGAAAAATCCTTGGGGACAGTTAGCGCTTGGAATGAAAACAAAATCCCAGTATATACGCAAAAAGCTTCTCTCTCAACGATTCAGCAAGATTTAGGGAATATTGTAGAAGATGTCAAAAATCTTGGAATGATTTTTAATGTTCAGGACAAGGCTAATGAATACGCAGCCCAATTACAAGCTAAAATTGACGCTGTTAAGAAAGCAAATCCAACAAGCCAAGGTGAAAAGAAAAAGGCTTTGATTATGGTTGCATATAATGATGAAACCTTCGGTGCCTACAAGTCTGCTTTGCAAGAAAGCTTGTTGAATCAACTTGGTTATACCAACGTTGCAACGGGAACATCAGGCTTGACCTTGGAAAATCTCGTGTCTATGGATCCTGAGTTGATTATCTATGTGACCAGCGACCGCAATAAAAAATTGGATGCTAACGCAGTAGAGTTGATGAAGGCAAATGAAGTTTTGGAAAATGTTCCTGCAATTAAGAATCAAAAAATCATGACCATTTCTTACGATGAGTTGATGGATTATGGTCCAGCAGTGATTGATTCCCTTGAGAAAATCAATGACTTTATCAATAAATAATGAGTTTGATTGGGAAGGGATTCAAGTTAAGATCAGCCTTCCTTCGACCTATGATCCCAATCAAACCTATCCAGCGATTCTTTTGAATGATGGAAACTTGGATTTCCTATCTTCCCTTTCAGAGTCTGTGATTTTAGTGGGCTTGACCTCTAAAAATCGCCTAGACGATTACACTCCATGGAAGGCAGCTGCTCTGAGAGATGGGGCTCCAGATTTTGGCGGTCAGGCAAATACCTATCATAGTCATTTATTTGGAGGTCTTTTAGACAAGTTGCAGTCACTTTATCGTCTGGACAAAAATCGCCTTGCTTATGGAGGATACTCACTAGGTGGTTTGGCGGCTGTATACAGTCTTTTCAGCTTTGACAAGGTCTCCTGTGTCTTCTCTATCTGTGGTTCCTTTTGGTATCCTGATTTTACGACGTATTGCAAGGATGAAAGGGTGAAAAATTTAGATTGTTTACTGTATTTACAGAATGGTCAAACAGAAGGAGCCCATCATACCAATCGCTTGGCTCAAGCTCCAGCCTATGCTGAGCAAAATCATACCAGCCTTCAGCAACGCTATCCAACTGGTCAATTTGTCTTTGATCCCTATGGGCATCATGAGCAAGTGGCTGAGCGATTTCTAGCCTTTTCCAACTGGTTGTCCCAAAAATGGAAAATCGAATAAAAGAAATATCCCTTGGCAAAAGCCAAGGGATAATTGTATTTTTTAATCAAGAGCCTCTCTCTTCTTATCTGGATTCCAGATAAAGCTTGCGATAAAGCTAAAGATAATCGTTAGGATACCAACAACCACAGCAAGGATGAGGGCTGGGATGCGGACAAACCACCAGAGTGGGTTTGGTTTTTTATCATTGTGCCATTGCTTGGTTTCTTCGTCCAAACGTTGGAATTCTGCTTGGATGCGATCTGCAACTATTTCGATTCCTTCATCATTCATTTTCTTGATATCTGAGATATCGATTGGATTTCCAAAGTTCATATCGACACGTTCACGGCTAACCAAGCCTTTCAAGGTCATAGGACCTGTGTAGGTAACCGGCATGATACGGACTTTGGCCATCTTGGCAATCAGGGCTACGCCACCCTTGACATCGTTTGAGTGACGGCTCCCACTTGGAAACATGATGAGAGAGCGGTCGCTTTTTTTGAGGACGTTGATAGGGTACTTGATGGCAGAGGCACTAGGTTTTTCCCGGTCGATAGGAAAGGCGCCGCACATACGGATCCACCAGCCAAAGATACGGTTGTTAAACAGCTCTTTTTTGGCCATAAAGATGAACTGTTTTGGTTTGGTCGCAAAGGCCATGTAAACAGGATCCCACCAGGTACGGTGAGGTGCGACGAGGATATAGTTTTCGTCTCGGCTGGGGATTTTATCAGTATTGTGATAGTGGGCATTGCCATTGATGGACCACAAGATCAGCATGACTAGTCCACGCAAATAAGTATAAAACATGAGATCTCCTTCGATTGTATTGCTTTTATTATTATACCTTATCAAAAGACTGCTGGCAAACTTTTTCAGTTATCAGCCAACAGTTTTAGATGGGATTAGAATTCTTTAAAAAAAAATGATATGATAGAATTTATGGATAAAAATAAGATTATGGGATTAACCCAAAGAGAAGTCAAGGAAAGACAGGCTCAAGGTTTGGTCAATGACTTTACCGCTTCAGCCAGTACCAGTACTTGGCAAATCTTTAAACGAAATGTTTTTACACTTTTTAACGCATTAAACTTTGTTATTGCCCTAGCGCTGGCCTTTGTGCAGGCTTGGAGCAATTTGGTTTTCTTTGCCGTTATCTGCTTTAACGCTTTTTCTGGGATTGTGACTGAGCTACGGGCCAAACACATGGTGGACAAGCTCAATCTCATGACCAAGGAAAAGGTCAAAACCATCCGTGATGGTCAAGAAGTCGCTCTCGATCCAGAAGAGTTGGTTCTAGGAGATGTCATTCGTTTGTCTGCTGGGGAGCAAATTCCTAGTGATGCTCTGGTTCTGGAAGGATTTGCGGAAGTCAATGAAGCTATGTTGACGGGTGAGAGTGATTTGGTGCAAAAAGAAGTGGATGCCTTGCTTTTATCAGGGAGTTTCCTAGCCAGTGGCGCGGTTTTGGCTCAAGTTCACCATGTCGGGGCAGACAACTATGCTTCCAAACTCATGCTAGAAGCTAAGACAGTGAAACCGATCAACTCCCGTATCATGAAATCGCTAGACAAGCTAGCCGGTTTTACTGGGAAGATTATCATTCCCTTTGGTTTAGCCCTCCTGATAGAAGCCTTGATTTTAAAGGGCTTGCCCCTCAAGTCGTCCGTTGTAAATTCGTCGACAGCCCTTTTGGGGATGTTGCCCAAGGGAATCGCCCTTTTGACCATTACTTCGCTCTTGACTGCGGTGATCAAGCTGGGCTTGAAAAAGGTTTTAGTGCAGGAGATGTACTCTGTTGAGACCTTGGCGCGCGTGGATATGCTCTGTCTGGACAAGACGGGCACTATCACCCAAGGAAAGATGCAGGTGGAGGCTGTTCTTCCTCTGACGGAAACTTATGGTGATGAGGCTATTGCCAGCATTTTGACTAGCTATATCGCTCATAGTGAGGATAAAAATCCAACAGCTCAAGCCATTCGCCAGCGTTTCCAAGGTCAGGTTTCCTATCCTATGCTTTCGAATCTTCCCTTCTCAAGTGATCGCAAGTGGGGAGCTATGGAGTTAGAAGGGCTAGGAACGGTTTTCTTAGGTGCACCTGAGATGTTGTTGGACTCTGAAGTCCCAGAAGCTAGAGAGGCCTTGGAGAGAGGGTCTCGTGTCTTGGTCTTAGCCCTCAGTCAGGAAGAACTAGACCATCACAAACCACAGAAACCATCTGATATTCAGGCTCTCGCCTTGCTGGAAATCTTGGACCCTATTCGAGAAGGAGCAGCTGAGACACTGGATTATCTCCGTTCTCAGGAAGTGGGCCTCAAGATTATCTCTGGCGACAATCCAGTCACGGTTTCCAGTATTGCCCAGAAGGCTGGCTTTGCGGACTATCACAGCTATGTAGATTGTTCAAAAATCACGGATGAGGAATTGATTGCCATGGCTGAAGAGACAGCTATTTTCGGACGTGTTTCCCCTCATCAAAAGAAACTCATCATCCAAACGCTGAAAAAAGCAGGGCATACAACGGCAATGACAGGGGACGGAGTCAATGACATCCTAGCCCTTCGTGAGGCAGATTGTTCCATCGTGATGGCTGAAGGGGATCCGGCGACTCGTCAGATTGCTAATCTGGTTCTCTTGAACTCAGACTTTAATGATGTTCCAGAGATTCTCTTTGAAGGTCGTCGCGTGGTTAATAACATTGCCCACATTGCACCGATTTTCTTGATAAAGACCATTTATTCCTTCTTGCTCGCGGTGATTTGTATTGCCAGCGTTTTACTAGGGCGGTCTGAATGGATCTTGATTTTCCCTTTCATTCCGATCCAGATTACCATGATTGACCAATTCGTGGAAGGTTTCCCACCATTCGTTCTGACTTTTGAGCGAAATATCAAACCTGTTGAACCAAACTTCCTCAGAAAATCCATGCTTCGTGCCCTACCAAGTTCCCTTATGGTCGTCTTTAGTGTTCTTTTTGTCAAAATTTTTGGAGCTAGTCAAGGTTGGTCTGAGTTAGAAATCTCAACCCTACTCTATTATCTCCTTGGTTCTATCGGTTTCTTATCTGTATTTAGAGCCTGCATGCCATTTACCCTCTGGCGTGTTCTCTTGATTGTCTGGTCTGTAGGAGGCTTCCTAGCCACAGCTCTCTTCCCAAGGATTCAAAAACTACTTGAAATTTCAACCTTAACTGGACAAACGTTACCTGTTTATGGGACCATGATGTTGGTCTTTACCGTGATTTTCATCTTGACTAGTCGTTACCAAGCGAGAAAATAAAGAAAGACTGCAATCTGTGGATTGCGGTCTTTTTAGGTGCAAGATTGCTAGCTGAAATGTGGTATAATAAGAGGTAATAGAGTTTTGGAAAGTGAGAGAAGATGATTTCAAAGAGATTAGAATTGGTGGCGTCCTTTGTGCCACAGGGAGCCATTTTATTAGATGTGGGAAGTGACCATGCTTATCTGCCCATCGAGTTAGTTGAGAGAGGCCAAATCAAAAGCGCTATTGCAGGGGAAGTGGTGGAAGGTCCTTACCAGTCTGCGGTCAAAAATGTTGAGGCTCACGGCTTAAAGGAGAAAATCCAAGTCCGTTTAGCCAATGGCTTAGCGGCATTTGAAGAGGCTGACCAAGTCTCTATTATCACCATTGCTGGTATGGGTGGCCGTTTGATTGCTACCATATTGGAAGAAGGCTTGGACAAGCTAGCTAATGTAGAGCGTTTAATCCTCCAACCCAATAATCGTGAAGACGACTTGCGCATTTGGTTGCAAGACAATGGTTTTCAGATTGTAGCAGAAAGCATCCTAGAAGAAGCTGGCAAGTTCTACGAGATTTTGGTGGTGGAAGCGGGACAAATGAAGCTATCAGCCAGTGATGTTCGCTTTGGTCCCTTCTTGTCCAAAGAAACCAGCCCAGTCTTTATCCAAAAATGGCAAAAAGAAGCTGCTAAGCTAGAATTTGCCCTTAGCCAAATCCCAGAAAAAAATCTGGAGGAACGTCAAGTTCTAGCTCATAAAATTCAAGCCATCAAGGAGGTGCTCCATGTTTGCAAGTGAAGTGATTAAACGTTATGAAGACTTTTGTCCTCAGGAATTTTCCATGGAGGGAGACAGTCGTGGCCTGCAAATCGGTACTCTAGACAAGGAGATTCAAAGGGTTATGGTTGCCCTAGACATTCGTGAAGAGACGGTGGCTGAAGCCATTGAAAAGGGTGTAGATTTGATTATCGTCAAGCATGCGCCTATCTTTCGTCCAATCAAGGACTTGGTCGCTAGCCATCCTCAAAATCAGATTTACATTGATTTGATTAAACATGACATCGCAGTTTATGTTAGCCATACCAATATTGATATTGTTGAGAACGGGCTAAATGATTGGTTCTGCCAGATGCTGGGCATTGAGGATACAACTTATCTGCAGGAAACAGGTCCAGAACGTGGGATTGGCCGGATTGGTGACATTCAACCACAGACTTTTGGAGCATTTGCTCAGCATGTCAAGCAAGTCTTTGGTCTTGATAGTCTTCGCATGGTGCATTATCAAGAGAGTGATTTGAAGAAGGAAATTTCAAGAGTTGCCATTTGCGGTGGTAGTGGTCAGTCTTTCTATCCTGATGCTTTGGCAAAGGGGGCGGATGTCTATATTACTGGTGATATCTACTACCATACAGCACAGGATATGCTGTCTGATGGCCTGTTAGCGCTGGACCCAGGTCACTATATCGAAGTGCTTTTTGTGGAAAAAATCGCTGCACTCCTTACTCAATGGAAGGAAGAGAAGGGCTGGACAATCGATATTGTACCTAGTCAAGCATCGACCAATCCTTTCCACCATATCTAGTTAGGAAGTGAAGACAATGAAAAAAGTTGCCATTATTGGAGCAGGGATTGTAGGGGCAACTGCTGCCTACTACCTCTCGAAAGAAAGTGACCTAGAGGTGACCGTTTTTGATCATGAACAGGGTCAGGCAACCAAGGCAGCAGCAGGAATTATCAGTCCTTGGTTTTCCAAACGCCGTAATAAAGCCTGGTACAAGATGGCGCGCTTGGGATCTGACTTTTATGTGGATTTGTTGGCTGATTTAGAAAAGTCTGGTCAAGAAATCGACTTTTACCAGCGTTCGGGAGTCTTTCTCTTGAAAAAAGATGAATCCAAGTTGGAAGAACTCTATGAACTAGCCCTCCAGCGTAGGGAAGAATCTCCCTTGATAGGTCAATTAGCCATTTTAGACCAAGCATCTGCAAATGAATTATTTCCTGGTTTGCAGGGATTTGACCGCCTGCTCTATGCTTCTGGTGGGGCGAGAGTAGATGGCCACCTCTTAGTGACTCGTTTGCTGGAAGCCAGTCAAGTCAAGCAGGTCAAAGAAAAAGTGACTCCGACTCCTGTATCATCAGGCTACCAGATTGGTGAAGAGGTGTTTGAACAGGTTATTTTGGCGACAGGAGCTTGGTTGGGGCACATTTTGGAGCCTTTAGGATATGAAGTCGATGTTCGTCCCCAAAAGGGACAACTACGAGATTATCAACTTACCAAAGATATGAAATCTTACCCTGTTGTCATGCCAGAAGGGGAGTGGGATTTGATTCCTTTTGCAGGTGAGAAATTGTCCCTAGGTGCTACCCATGAAAATGATATGGGATTTGACTTGACGGTAGATGAAACCTTGCTCCAACAAATGGAGGATGCGGCCTTGCCTCACTATCCAGCCTTGGCAGAAGCGAAATCATCGGGTGAGCGTGTGGGAATTCGCGCCTACACCAGTGATTTCTCCCCTTTCTTTGGACAGGTGCCAGGCTTAGCGGGTGTTTATGCGGCTAGTGGTCTAGGTTCATCAGGTCTCACAACGGGTCCGATTATCGGTTACCATCTAGCCCAGCTGGTCCAAGACAAGGAGTTGACCTTGGACCCAGTAAACTACCCAATTACAAACTATGTCAAACGAGTAAAAAGCGAATAAGATTTTACTGAAATTTTAGCAGGTAGTTTAGGATATCAAATGACATTCCCTATCAAAAATGATAAAATAAGAAAAAATAATCCGAGAATCGAGGAAAAAAGATGCAAGAAAAAATTTTGGTAACTGGTGGAGCAGGTTTTATCGGAACCCACACTGTTATTGAATTGATCCAAGCAGGTCATCAAGTGGTTGTAGTGGATAATCTTGTCAATAGCAATCGTAAAAGTTTAGAAGTTGTTGAAAGAATCACAGGAGTTGAGATTCCTTTTTATGAGGCAGATATCCGTGATACTGATACTCTCAGAGATATTTTCAAGCAGGAAGAACCGACTGGTGTGATTCACTTTGCTGGTTTGAAGGCTGTAGGTGAATCAACCCGTATCCCTCTTGCCTACTATGATAACAATATCGCAGGAACTGTCAGCCTTTTGAAAGCTATGGAAGAAAATAATTGTAAGAACATCATCTTCAGTTCTTCGGCGACAGTTTACGGAGATCCTCACACTGTTCCAATCTTGGAAGATTTCCCACTTTCAGTGACCAATCCATACGGTCGTACTAAGCTCATGCTAGAGGAAATTTTGACGGATATCTACAAGGCAGACTCAGAATGGAATGTGGTCTTGCTTCGTTACTTTAATCCAATCGGAGCGCATGAAAGTGGAGACTTGGGGGAAAATCCTAACGGAATTCCAAACAATCTCTTGCCTTATGTTTCACAAGTAGCAGTGGGCAAACTAGAGCAAGTGCAAGTGTTTGGAGATGATTACGATACGGAAGATGGAACCGGGGTTCGTGACTATATCCATGTTGTCGATTTAGCTAAAGGTCACGTTGCAGCTTTGAAAAAACTCCAAAAAGGTTCAGGTCTAAACATTTATAACCTTGGAACTGGTAAAGGTTACTCCGTTCTTGAAATTATCCAAAATATGGAAAAAGCAGTGGGACGTCCTATTCCTTACCGCATCGTAGAACGCCGCCCAGGTGATATCGCTGCCTGCTACTCAGACCCAGCAAAAGCCAAAGCAGAGCTCGGATGGGAAGCAGAACTCGACATCACCCAAATGTGTGAAGACGCATGGCGTTGGCAAAGCAAGCATCCAAATGGATTTGAAGACTAAGATGATGATTTCAATCATTGTCCCTTGTTTAAACGAAGAGGAAGTACTTCCTCTTTTTTATCAGTCTGTGGAAGCTCTGCTTCCTGACTTGGGAGCAGAAGTCGAATATGTCTTTGTAGACGATGGCTCAAGTGATGGGACTTTAGAGCTTTTGAAGACCTATCGAGAGCAAAATCCTGCGGTCCGTTATGTCTCATTCTCACGAAATTTTGGGAAAGAGGCAGCCTTATACGCAGGCTTGCAGCATGCAACTGGAGACTTGGTGGTCGTGATGGATGCAGATCTTCAGGATCCTCCTAGTATGCTACTTGAGATGAAAGCCTTACTAGACCAAAATGCAGATATAGACTGTGTTGGGACACGGAGAACTAGTCGGGAGGGAGAACCCTTTTTCCGTAGTTTCTGTGCTGACCTCTTTTACCGTCTCATGCAAAAAATTAGCCCAGTAGCTTTACCCTCAGGTGTCCGTGATTTTCGCATGATGAGAAGGTCTGTGGTAGATGCTATTTTAACCCTGACCGAATCCAATCGTTTTTCTAAAGGACTCTTTGCCTGGGTGGGTTTTAAAACGCACTATCTTGATTATCCAAACGTTGAACGACAGGCTGGCAAGACCAGTTGGAGTTTTAGACAACTCTTTTTCTACTCGATTGAAGGGATTCTTAACTTTTCAGATTTCCCCTTGAGTATAGCCTTTGTAGCGGGACTTCTATCTTGTTTTCTTTCGTTTGTGATGACATTTTTTGTAGTGTTTCGGACTCTTATCTTGGGAAATCCGACATCTGGTTGGACCTCTTTGATGGCTGTCATTCTCTTTCTTGGAGGGATTCAACTCCTGACGATTGGGATTCTCGGTAAGTATATTAGTAAGATTTATCTAGAGACCAAAAAAAGACCACTCTATCTCGTCAAAGAAAAAAGTGACCTTTCTATTATTGAAGGAAAAAATAACCAAAAAAGACTATAATTTTACCTAGAAATATGCTAAACTAGTAAGTGTGGGAAAAATGAGAAATAATCAATTATATTTATTCCCTGCTTCCTACGATGGATCTTTTAGAAGTGCTCTTGTAGGACAATTTTTGATGGCCTCCAGAACATCGCTGGTCTCAGCGATTTCTCTTTGCAATTCAACTGGATCATCGTAAAATCGAACGATTCCATTATCATGGTAATCAAAGAGTTCAGAATAGGTTTGGCAAAGCCCGCAGGCGATGCACCGTTCGGGTATAAGTGTGAGTTTCATATTTATATTGTAATAAGAAAATGTAAAAAAAACAAGGAGTAAGGTATGGAAAAAGAACCGTGGCAAGAAGATATCTACGAAAACAATGAGGAAGAAACAAGATCAGAGCGTCGACACCGGAAACAAAAAGGGAAAGGCGTTGTTGCGAATCGTGTCTTGACGGTTCTAGCTAGCCTCTTCTTTGTAATCGTTGTAGCGATGGTAGTTGTATTGATTTACCTATCAACCGGTGGAAGCAATCGTACTTCATCTTTGAAGGACTTCTATGATGCATCGTCTCCTTCTACAAGTTCAAGTTCTAAAGTAGAAGCATCATCATCTTCAAGTAGCAAGGTAGAGGAAACAGCTTCTTCTGAATCAACACCTTCAGAGAGCAGTTCGGAAGAACATACAGAAGGTGAAGGAACACTTACAGTACATCCTGGAGAGGGAGAGGCAGCTCTTGCTCAGCGTGCAGGGATTTCCATTGCCCAGCTAGAATCCCTAAATCCTTCTCATATGTCATCTGGATCTTGGTTTGCCAACCCAGGTGATGTGATTAAGACAAGATAGGAGTCGGTCATGAAGACAATTCAAATTGCTATCGATGGTCCAGCTTCGAGTGGCAAGAGTACGGTTGCAAAGATTGTCGCTAAGGATTTTGGTTACACTTATCTCGATACGGGTGCTATGTACCGTGCTGCGACTTATATAGCGCTTAAGAACCAGTTGGATGCAGGAAATGTAGATCAACTTCTCGAGCTTCTTAACCAACACCCCATTAGTTTTGGTCGTTCAGAAACAGGTGAGCAACTTGTTTTTGTAGGGGATGTTGAGATTACGCATCCGATTCGTGAAAATGAAGTGACCAACAAGGTTTCAAGTATTGCTGCCATTCCTGAAGTGCGTGAGAAACTGGTTTCGCTCCAGCAAGAGATTGCTCAGCAAGGTGGTATCGTCATGGATGGGCGTGATATCGGGACAGTTGTTTTACCACAAGCTGAACTCAAGATTTTCCTAGTAGCCTCTGTTGAAGAAAGAGCAGAGCGTCGTTACAAGGAAAATATTGCTAAAGGTATTGAGACAGACCTGGAAACTCTGAAAGAAGAGATTGCGGCACGTGATTACAAGGATAGTCATCGCGAAACCTCGCCTCTCAAACAAGCAGAGGACGCAGTTTACCTCGACACAACTGGATTGAGTATCCAAGAAGTAGTCGAAAAAATTGAATCAGAAGCAAAAAAATATATGTCCTAGGGACGAGAGGAGCAGGCTAAATGAAGCCTGCTCCTTTTCTCTTTTTTGCGCGCGTTTCAAAACAGTCTTTTTAGGAGTTTTTTGATAAAATAGTAGTATCAATAAAAAGGATGGAAGCATGACAAAGAAAATCGTAGCCATTTGGGCCCAAGATGAAAAAGGTGTGATTGGGAAGGAAGACCGTCTTCCTTGGCATTTGCCAGCAGAGTTAAAACATTTTAAAGAAACAACCTTGAATCATGCCATTTTAATGGGCCGTGTAACCTTTGATGGAATGGGACGACGTTTGCTTCCAGGACGTGAGACCTTGATTTTGACGCGCAATCCTGAAGAGTCAATTGATGGTGCTCTGGTTTTCCAAAATGTTGAGGATGTTTTAGACTGGTATCATCATCAGGCTAAGAATCTCTATATCCTTGGTGGCAAGCAGATTTTTCAGCTTTTTGAACCTTATCTCGATGAGATTATTGTGACACAAATTCATGCTCAAGTTGAAGGGGATACCTATTTCCCAGCAGATTTTGACTTGACTGCTTTTGAGACTGTTGCAAGCAAATCTTATTCCAAAGATGAGAAAAATGTCTATGATTTTACCATCGAATATAGAAAGAGAAAGGAAGTCTAATGGAGCGCAGTATTTTTGGATTTTTTACAGCTCTTTTGTGTGCTGTCTGTCTTGTAGCTGGAACACAGGCTTTTCGTAAAAAGCGCTTTGGACTTGCTACTCTGCTATGGCTAAATGCTTTCACAAACTTGGTGAATAGCATTCATGCTTTTTATATGACCTTATTTTAGATAGAATGAATAGTTAGAACGGAAGGGAATCATGTCTACAAATAGGAAAAATGATATGATGGTTTATTGCTCATTTTGTGGCAAAAGCCAAGAAGAAGTTAAAAAAATAATTGCTGGGAACAATGCCTTTATCTGTAATGAATGTGTGGAGTTGGCTCAGGAAATTATTCGTGAGGAGTTGGCTGAGGAAGTTTTGGCGGACTTGTCTGAGGTACCAAAACCAATCGAACTCCTCAATATCTTAAACCACTATGTGATTGGCCAGGATCGTGCCAAACGTGCCTTGGCAGTGGCTGTATACAATCACTATAAACGCATCAATTTCCACGATACGCGTGAAGAGTCAGAAGATGTGGATTTGCAGAAGTCAAACATCTTGATGATTGGTCCAACTGGTTCAGGAAAAACTTTCTTGGCTCAGACTTTGGCTAAGAGCTTGAACGTGCCTTTTGCCATTGCAGATGCAACAGCTCTTACTGAGGCTGGTTATGTAGGTGAGGACGTGGAAAATATCCTCCTCAAACTCTTGCAAGCTGCTGACTTTAACATCGAACGTGCAGAGCGTGGGATTATCTACGTAGATGAAATTGACAAAATTGCCAAGAAGAGCGAGAACGTGTCTATCACACGTGACGTTTCGGGTGAAGGTGTGCAACAAGCCCTTCTCAAGATTATCGAGGGAACTGTCGCTAGCGTACCGCCTCAAGGAGGACGCAAACATCCACAACAAGAGATGATTCAGGTGGATACCAAGAATATCCTCTTTATCGTGGGTGGTGCCTTTGATGGCATCGAAGAAATCGTTAAACAACGTCTGGGTGAAAAGGTTATTGGATTTGGACAAAATAACAAGGCGATTGACGAAAATAGCTCCTACATGCAAGAAATCATCGCAGAAGACATTCAAAAATTCGGTATTATCCCTGAGTTGATTGGACGCTTGCCTGTCTTTGCTGCTCTTGAGCAATTGACGGTCGATGACTTGGTTCGCATCTTGAAGGAGCCAAGAAATGCTTTGGTGAAACAATACCAAACCTTGCTTTCTTATGATGACGTTGAGTTGGAATTTGACGACGAAGCCCTTCAAGAAATCGCCAATAAGGCTATTGAACGCAAAACTGGTGCGCGTGGTCTTCGCTCAATCATCGAAGAAACCATGCTAGATGTTATGTTTGAAGTACCGAGTCAGGAAAATGTGAAATTGGTCCGCATCACAAAAGAAGCTGTCGATGGAACGGAAAAACCCATCCTAGAAACAGCCTAGAGGTGACTATGGAAATCAATACACACAATGCTGAAATCTTGCTCAGTGCGGCAAACAAGTCCCACTATCCGCAGGATGACCTACCAGAGATTGCCCTTGCAGGGCGTTCAAATGTTGGCAAGTCTAGCTTTATCAACACCATGCTGAACCGCAAGAATCTAGCCCGTACATCGGGGAAACCTGGAAAAACCCAGCTCCTCAACTTCTTTAACATTGATGACAAGATGCGCTTTGTGGATGTGCCTGGTTACGGCTATGCCCGCGTTTCTAAAAAAGAGCGTGAAAAGTGGGGGCGCATGATTGAGGAGTACCTAACGACTCGGGAAAATCTCCGTGCGGTCGTCAGTTTGGTGGATCTCCGCCACGACCCGTCAGCAGATGATGTGCAGATGTACGAATTTCTCAAGTATTATGAGATTCCGGTTATTATCGTTGCGACCAAGGCGGATAAGATTCCTCGTGGTAAGTGGAACAAGCATGAATCAGCAATCAAAAAGAAATTAAACTTTGACCCAAGTGACGACTTCATCCTCTTTTCATCTGTCAGCAAGGCAGGGATGGATCAGGCTTGGGATGCAATATTAGAAAAATTGTGAGGGAAAGAAATGGCAAAAACAATTCATACAGACAAAGCTCCAAAGGCTATCGGACCTTATGTTCAAGGGAAAATCGTTGGCAATCTTTTGTTTGCTAGCGGTCAAGTTCCCCTATCTCCTGAAACTGGAGAAATTGTAGGAGAAACGATCCAAGAACAGACAGAACAAGTTTTGAAAAATATCGGTGCTATTTTGGCTGAAGCAGGAACAGACTTTGACCATGTTGTCAAAACAACTTGCTTCTTGAGCGATATGAATGACTTTGTTCCTTTTAACGAGGTTTACCAGACTGCCTTTAAAGAGGAGTTCCCAGCTCGTTCAGCTGTAGAGGTTGCACGTCTTCCTCGTGATGTAAAAGTCGAAATTGAAGTGATCGCAGAGATTGGATAAGCTAGTTGAAGTTTGGCTCTGCCAAACTTTTTTTGATATAAGGAGAGATAGATGACAAAGAAACAACTTCACCTGGTGATTGTGACAGGGATGAGTGGCGCAGGGAAAACAGTAGCCATTCAGTCCTTCGAGGATTTGGGATATTTCACTATTGACAATATGCCACCAGCCCTCTTGCCAAAGTTTTTGCAGTTGGTAGAGACCAAGGATGATGACCACAAACTGGCCTTGGTAGTCGATATGCGGAGCCGTTCCTTCTTTTCAGAGATTCAGGCCGTTTTGGATGAATTGGAAAACCAAGATGATTTGGATTTCAAAATTCTCTTTTTAGACGCCGCAGATAAGGAATTGGTGGCACGCTATAAGGAAACTAGAAGAAGTCACCCTCTAGCTGCCGATGGTCGGATTTTAGATGGCATCAAGCTGGAACGCGAACTCCTAGCACCTTTGAAAAACATGAGTCAAAATGTGGTGGATACGACAGAACTCACTCCTCGTGAACTTCGTAAAACCATTGCAGAGCAATTTTCAGACCAAGAACAAGCCCAGTCTTTTCGTATCGAAGTCATGTCTTTTGGATTCAAGTATGGTATCCCAATTGATGCAGACTTGGTCTTTGATGTCCGTTTCTTACCAAACCCATACTACCTTCCGGAACTTCGTAATCAGACAGGTGAGGATCAAGCAGTTTATGACTATGTGATGAATCATGAAGAGTCTGAAAGTTTTTATCAGCACTTACTCGCCTTGATTGAGCCCATTTTGCCAAGTTACAAAAAAGAAGGAAAGTCTGTTTTAACCATTGCAGTAGGATGTACAGGTGGACAACACCGTAGTGTGGCCTTTGCCAAACGAATTGCTGAGGACCTTGCTAAAAATTGGCCTGTCAATGAAAGCCATCGTGACAAAGACAGAAGAAAGGAAACGGTAAACCGTTCATGAGAAAACCAAAGATAACGGTAATTGGTGGAGGAACAGGTATCCCCGTCATTTTGAAAAGCTTGCGAGAAAAGGATGTTGATATCGCAGCCATCGTAACAGTAGCTGATGATGGTGGCTCTTCTGGTGAGCTAAGAAAGAATATTCAACAGCTGACACCGCCAGGTGATCTTCGCAATGTTCTGGTAGCCATGTCGGATATGCCTAAGTTTTATGAGAAGGTTTTTCAGTACCGTTTCTCAGAAGAGGCTGGAGCTTTTGCGGGTCATCCGCTGGGGAACATCATCATAGCAGGACTTTCTGAAATGCAAGGGTCCACTTACAATGCCATGCAGCTGCTAAGTCTCTTTTTCCACACAACAGGAAAAATCTACCCATCAAGCGATCAGCCTTTGACACTGCATGCAGTCTTTAAAGACGGTTCTGAGGTGGCAGGTGAGAGCCACATTGCAGATCATCCAGGTATGATTGACCATGTCTATGTGACTAATACCTTGGATGATGAAACACCCCAAGCCAGCCGTCGAGTGGTCAATACCATTCTCGAGAGTGATATGATCGTCTTAGGGCCTGGTTCCCTCTTTACATCGATTTTGCCGAATATTGTCATCGAGGAGATTGGACAGGCACTCTTGGAGACTAAGGCAGAGATCGCCTATGTCTGCAATATCATGACCCAGCGTGGGGAAACAGAGCACTTTTCAGACAGTGACCACGTGGAAGTCCTCCATCGACACTTAGGTCGGCCATTTATTGATACGGTCTTGGTTAATATCGAAAAGGTTCCTAGAGAATACATGGATACCAACCGTTTTGATGAATATTTGGTTCAGGTAGAGCATGACTTTGCTGGTCTTTGCAAGCAGGTCCCTCGTGTGATTTCATCCAACTTCCTTCGTTTGGAAAATGGAGGTGCCTTCCATGATGGCGATTTGATTGTAGACGAATTGATGCGCATTATACAGGTGAGAAAATGAGTTTCACAGTAGCAGTAAAAGAAGAAATTCTTGGTCAACATCATCTAAGCCGCCATGAATTGTCGGCCATTATCAAGATGTCTGGCAGTATCGGTCTCTCGACTTCTGGCCTAACCTTGTCAGTCGTGACTGAAAATGCCAAGTTGGCTCGTCACCTTTATGAGTCCTTTCTCCATTTTTATGACATCAAGTCAGAGATTCGTCACCATCAGAGAAGCAATCTTCGTAAGAATCGTGTCTATACGGTCTATACCGATGAGAGAGTGCAGGAGCTTTTAGCTGATTTGCGACTTGCGGATTCCTTCTTTGGTTTGGAGACGGGTATTGATCCCGATATTTTAGCAGATGAAGAAGCTGGTCGTGCCTACTTATGTGGGGCCTTTCTGGCAAATGGCAGCATCCGAGATCCTGAGTCTGGTAAGTACCAGTTGGAGATCAGTTCCGTTTATCTGGACCACGCCCAAGGACTAGCCTCTCTCCTTCAGCAGTTTTTGCTGGACGCTAAGGTCATTGAGCGCAAGAAAGGTGCAGTTACCTATCTCCAGCGTGCAGAAGACATCATGGATTTCTTGATCGTGATTGGGGCCATGCAGGCGCGTGATAACTTTGAGCGCGTCAAGATTTTGCGTGAAACTCGTAACGATCTCAATCGAGCCAATAACGCTGAAACAGCCAATATCGCTCGAACGGTTTCTGCTAGTATGAAGACCATCAACAATATCAGTAAAATCAAAGATAGAATGGGTTTGGAAAATTTACCCGTGGATTTGCAAGAGGTAGCGCAGTTGCGGATTCAGCATCCAGACTACTCTATCCAGCAGTTGGCAGATAGCCTGAGCAATCCCCTAACCAAAAGTGGTGTCAACCACAGACTGAGAAAAATAAACAAGATTGCAGATGAGCTATAAAACCACGGATCATTGATTCGTGGTTCTTTTCTTATAAACTTGTTGAGTGTTTGGGTTGTACTTTTTGGTCAGGGTCGATGTAGTTGATAGCATTGTTCACAGCTGTAGGTGCTTCCCCAAGTCCTGTGGCAATCAAATCAATCTTTCCTTCGTAGTAGCAGCAGTCTCCGATAGCGTAAATACCTGCTTGGCTGGATTCTTGCTTGCTATTGACGATAATCTTATGGCGGTTGAGATCTAGACCCCAGTTTTTAAGATTTCCGACAGAAGACTTGAAGCCGTAGTTGACAAAGAGGTGGTCTACCTCAATCGTTTCGGCTTCATCAGATTTGACTTTGGTGATTTCCAGTTTATCGAGTGTTTTTCCATCTCCAAGGAGTTGGCTAGGAACGAATGGTGTTTTGATGGTTACAGATGATTCTTGTAGAGCTTGCACACTATGTTCCAAGGCTCGGAAATTATCTCTGCGGTGAACGAGGGTAGTTGGGGCAATCTTTTCAAAAGCCAGAGCCCAGTCCACTGCTGAGTCCCCACCACCAAGGATGGTCACCTTCTTACCAGCGTATTGCTGGATGTTGGCAACGTGGTAGTGGATATTTTCATAGTTTTCGACGCCATCTAGTTCGAGCGGACGCGGTTTAAAGGCGCCACCACCCATGGCAATGATGACTGTTTTGGTCAGGTGGCTTCCCTTGTTGGTTATGATGGTAAAACCTTCATCTTGTTTCTCAATCTCAAGAACCGTTTCGTTGAGGTGAACAGGTGTGTCAAAGCCATCTAGCTGCTCAAGCAAACGATTGGTTAACTCTTCTCCAGTTAGATTTGGGAAACCTGGCACATCAAGGATTTGCTTTTCAGGGTAGAGGATGGCAGGCTGACCACCGAGTTGGGGAAGGGAGTCGATGATTTGGACTTTGGCTTGGCGTAGGTGGGCGTAAAAGGCAGCAAAGAGGCCGACAGGACCGCCCCCTACAATGGTAATATCATAGAGTTGAGACATGATTTCTCCTTCGTTTTTTCTAGTCAGTTTATTTTATCATAATTTTGCTTAATTTAAAATGAAGTAGGATGGGGAAAAAATGAGCAGAAAATGGTATAATAGTACGGAAAGTGTTTTGACAGGGAGGAGGCCAGGGATGAATTTTCAACAATTATCCAATTTGCAATACTGGACGAGTTTGTTTTCAAGTCCTTGGACGATAGTCATCAATCTGATTGATATTCTCATTGTGACTTATATTTTATATCATTTTACCAAAGCGATTGCAGGGACCAAAATCATGATTTTGGTGCGGGGAGTCTTGGTCTTTATTCTAGGACAGATTCTGTCCAATATGATTGGTTTGACGACCATTTCCTGGTTGATTAATCAGATCATCACCTACGGGGTCATTGCAGCGGTGGTTATTTTTTCACCAGAGATTCGGACTGGTTTGGAACGATTGGGTCGGGCTACGGATTTCTTCTACAATGCTCCTATTAGTGCGGAAGAGCAAATGGTTCGTGCCTTTGTCAAATCAGTCGAGTACATGAGCCCTCGTAAGATTGGTGCTCTGGTAGCGGTGCAGCGCGTGAGAATCTTGCAGGAATATATCTCAACTGGGATTCCTCTAGATGCTAAAATTTCCTCTGAGTTATTGATTAATATCTTTATCCCCAATACTCCCTTACACGATGGAGCGGTCATTGTCAGAGAAGATCGGATTGCCGTAACTTCAGCCTACCTACCCCTGACTGAAAATACAGGAATTTCCAAGGAGTTTGGGACACGTCACAGGGCAGCGATTGGTTTGTCGGAAGTATCAGATGCTCTTACCTTTGTGGTTTCAGAGGAAACAGGCGGTATCTCAATCACCTATAATGGAGTCTTTAAGCATGATTTGACCCTGGAAGAGTTTGAATCGGAGTTAAGAAGAATCTTGCTTCCAACATCCGAGAAAAAACAAGGTCTGAAAGAGCGTTTGCTAGGAGGATTGAAACATGAGAAAAAATAGTCTTTATATTATTTCTTCCTTCTTTTTCGCCTGCATCCTCTTTATCTATGCGACTTCAACAAACTATCAGAATAGCAATAGTGCCAGACAGGTGCGGACGGAAACCTATACTAATACGGTTCTTAATGTTCCAATCGATATTCAGTACGACAGCGATCAGTACTTTATTAGTGGCTTTACCTCTGAAGTGACCGTCTTTCTGACAGGGTCAAACAGAGTTGCATTGGCGAGCGAAATGCAGGAAAGCACTCGGAAATTCAAGGTCAAAGCTGACTTAACCAATGCCAGTGTAGGAACCATTGAAGTTCCTCTAACCATTGAAAACTTACCGAGTGGTTTGACGGCTGTTGCGACACCGCAAAAGATAACAGTCAAGGTTGGTAAAAAAGCAAAACGTGATAATGTAATCGTTGTGCCGGAGATTGACCCTAGTCAGATTGATTCTCGTGTGAAAATTGATACAGTCACTGTGTCAGATGAAAAAGTAACGGTTATTAGTGACGAGGAGACTCTCTCTAGAGTAGATCGTGTCATTGCCATCTTGCCAACGAGTGAACGGATAACAGGTAACTACTCAGCCTCTGTTCCACTACAAGCAGTTGATAAAAATGGAAATGTCTTGCCAAGCGTCATTATGCCATTTGACACTACAATGAAAATTACAACCAAAACAGTATCGTCTAGCTCGAGTTCTTCGTCAACAACCTCGTCAACGGGATCCTCGACTAGCAGCTCGTCTTCAACGAGTTCAGAAACAAAACCAGACTCGTCTAAACAGGACTAAATAAAATAGTAGAAAAGGATGATAAATAAAATGGGTAAATATTTTGGGACCGATGGAGTCCGTGGAGAAGCAAACGTAGAACTGACGCCAGAATTGGCCTTTAAACTGGGACGTTTTGGTGGTTATGTTCTTAGCCAACACGAAACAGAAGCCCCTAAAGTCTTTGTAGGACGTGATACACGTATCTCAGGAGAAATGTTAGAATCAGCCTTAGTGGCAGGTCTCCTCTCTGTAGGGATTCACGTCTACAAACTCGGTGTCCTTGCAACACCAGCAGTAGCTTACTTGGTCAAAACTGAGGGAACCAGTGCAGGTGTCATGATTTCCGCTAGCCACAACCCAGCCCTTGATAATGGAATTAAATTCTTTGGTGGGGATGGCTTCAAACTTGATGATGAAAAAGAAGCAGAAATCGAAGCCTTGCTAGATGCTACAGAAGACACCCTTCCTCGTCCAAGTGCCGAAGGCTTGGGAACCTTAGTGGACTATCCAGAAGGTTTACGTAAGTATGAAGGCTACCTTGTTTCAACTGGAACGCCTCTTGAGGGAATGAAAGTGGCCTTGGATACAGCCAACGGTGCAGCGTCTACGAGTGCTCGTCAAATCTTTGCAGACCTTGGGGCTCAAATAACTGTTATCGGTGAGACACCAGATGGTCTTAATATCAACTTGAATGTGGGTTCTACACATCCAGAAGCTCTTCAAGAAGTGGTCAAAGAAAGCCAGTCAGCTATTGGTTTGGCCTTTGACGGTGATAGTGACCGTTTGATTGCTGTTGATGAAAATGGTGACATCGTCGATGGTGATAAGATCATGTACATCATCGGTAAATACCTTTCTGAAAAAGGCCAGTTGGCTCAAAACACCATCGTGACAACGGTTATGTCTAACCTTGGCTTCCATAAGGCCTTGGAAAGTGCTGGCATTAACAAGGCAGTGACTGCTGTTGGTGACCGCTATGTCGTTGAAGAAATGAGAAAATCAGGCTACAACCTTGGTGGTGAACAGTCTGGTCACGTAATCTTGATGGATTACAACACAACTGGTGATGGTCAATTATCAGCTGTCCAATTGACTAAAATCATGAAAGAAACAGGCAAGAGCTTGTCTCAACTGGCATCAGAAGTGACGATTTACCCACAAAAACTGGTCAATATCCGAGTGGAAAATGCCATGAAAGAAAAGGCTATGGAAGTACCAGCCATCAAAACAATCATCGAAAAGATGGAAGAAGAAATGGCAGGGAACGGTCGTATCCTTGTCCGCCCAAGTGGAACAGAACCCCTCTTGCGCGTCATGGCAGAAGCTCCTACGACAGAAGAAGTTAACTACTACGTAGATACGATTGCTGCTGTTGTTAAAGATGAAATCGGAATTGACTAAAGCCTAGAAAACTAGATGAAATGATAAAAATGTGGTACAATTGCATAGTAAATTGTAGCAATGGGAGAGAAAAATGAATCTTAAACGAGAACAAGAATTTGTTAGCCAGTATCACTTTGATGCTCGTAACTTTGAATGGGAAAATGAAAATGGAGCTCCTGAAACCAAGGTAGACGTGAACTTTCAGTTGCTCCAACATGACCAAGAAAACCAAGTAACTTCGCTTGTTGTTATCTTGAGTTTCATGATTGTCTTTGACAAATTTGTCATCAGTGGAACAATTTCCCAAGTTAACCATGTGGAAGGTCGCATTGTTAACGAACCAAGCGAATTTAACCAAGAAGAAGTCGAAACTCTGGCACGTCCATGTTTGAACATGCTCAATCGTTTGACGTATGAAGTAACAGAAATCGCCTTGGATCTTCCAGGGATCAATTTGGAGTTTTAGTCATGAAATTAGCTGTCATTACAGATTCTTCAGCCTATTTAGAGGAGAAGACGCTGCAAAGAGAGAATCTTTTTATCTTGGATATTCCTGTCAACATTGATGGGGAGGAGTATGTTGAAGGTGTCAATCTGACTGCTGAGGAATTTTATCAAAAAATGGCTCAGTCTGCAGAATTACCTAAAACTAGTCAACCAAGTATTGCTAAACTGGATGAGATTCTAAGTTCCTTGAAAGATGAGGGCTATACCCATGTCTTAGGACTCTTTCTTTCGTCAGGAATTTCAGGTTTTTATCAGAACATCCAATACATGTTGGATGAGTATGATGGCTTGACCATTGCCTTTCCAGATACCCATATCACAAGTTCCCCTCTAGGATTTATGGTAGAGAGTGCCTTTGAATGGGCAGAACAAGGCGATGATTTTGCCCAGATTCAGGAGAAGTTGGGGATTCAAATTGCTGATAATTCAGCCTTTATCATAGTAGATGACCTCGACCACTTGGTTAAAGGAGGACGTTTGTCAAATGGGGCAGCTATCTTAGGGAATCTCCTCAGTATCAAGCCTATCCTCTACTTTAATGACCAAGGAGTGATTGAAGTTTACGAAAAAGTTCGTACGGAAAAGAAAGCAATCAAACGTTTGGTGGAAATCATCAAGGAGTTGACAAAAGATGGGGACTACCGTATAACAGTCATTCATGGGAACGCTCCTCAAAAGGCAGCGGATTTACGTCAGCTTTTGATGGAGAGTGGTGTGACTGCTGAGATTCCAATTGATACCTTTGGTAGTGTCATTGGGACCCACCTTGGAGAAGGTAGTATCGCCTTGAGCTATACACCAATCGTCTAAATTGATTTTACAGGCTTTGTATCTTAGCAATTGAACACGGCTTACCTGCCTCTTGAAAAAAGATGTCTGTCTTGCCTTTCATGGAAAGTCAGCGCCATTCCCTATTTTTCATGGGCAGCTAAAGTCCTTTGTATCTTAGTCAGGAGTAGAGATGAGTATTCGAGTAATTATTGCCGGTTTTAAAGGAAAAATGGGCCAAGCTGCTTGTCAGATGGTCTTGGCTGATCCAGACTTGGACTTGGTCGCAGTTTTGGATCCTTTTGAGCCTGAGTCAGAATGGCAGGGAATTCCTGTCTTTAATGATAAGGATGACTTGGCTGGTTTTGAAGCGGATGCCTGGGTAGACTTTACTACACCAGCCGTTGCCTACGAAAATACGCGCTTTGCTCTTGAAAATGGCTTTGCTCCTGTCGTAGGAACAACAGGATTCACTAGTGAAGAAATTACAGAACTAAAAGCATTTTCTCGTGAACAAGATTTGGGTGGCTTGATTGCTCCTAACTTTGCCCTGGGAGCTGTCTTGCTTATGCAATTTGCGGCGCAGGCTGCCAAATATTTCCCAAATGTGGAGATTATCGAGCTCCATCATGACAAGAAAAAAGATGCTCCGAGCGGAACTGCTATTAAAACGGCTGAGCTGATGGCGGAAGTGCGAGAGTCTATCCAACAAGGTGCCCCTGATGAGGAAGAATTGATTGCTGGTGCCCGTGGTGCTGATTTTGATGGCATGCGGATCCACTCAGTTCGTTTGCCAGGCTTAGTAGCTCATCAAGAAGTTATCTTTGGCAATCAGGGAGAAGGATTGACCCTTCGTCATGACTCCTATGATCGCAGCTCCTTCATGACAGGGGTCAATTTGGGAATCAAAGAAGTTGTCAAGCGTCATGAGCTTGTCTATGGATTAGAACACTTATTATGAGATTAACGCAAATGCCTTCTGAATTTCAGAAGGCTTTACCAGTATTAGAAAAAATTAAAGAAGCAGGCTTTGAGGCCTATTTTGTTGGGGGCTCTGTTCGAGATGCCCTCCTCAATCGTCCCATCCACGATGTGGATATCGCGACTTCTTCCTATCCAGAGGAGACTAAGCAGATTTTTCCGCGAACAGCTGATATCGGAATCGAGCACGGAACCGTCTTAGTTTTAGAAGGGGACGAGGAGTATGAGGTAACAACTTTTCGAACAGAGGATGTCTATGTGGACTATCGCAGACCCAGCGCGGTTTCCTTTGTGCGTTCGCTAGAAGAAGACCTCAAGCGCCGTGATTTCACAGTTAATGCCTTTGCCTTGGATGAGACAGGCGAAATTATTGATTTGTTCCATGGTTTAGAGGATTTGGAAAACCAAGTCTTGCGAGCAGTTGGAGTGGCTAGTGAGCGTTTCAACGAAGATGCTTTGCGGATTATGCGTGGTTTCCGTTTTCAGGCCAGTCTCGGTTTTAAACTTGAGTCAGAAACTTTTGAGGCGATGAAGAATTTGACGCCGCTTTTGGAGAAAATTTCTGTAGAGCGCACCTTCGTTGAGTTTGATAAACTCTTGCTGGCACCTTTTTGGCGAGTTGGTCTGTCTTCCATGATTGAGAGTCGAGCTTATGACTATCTTCCAGATATGGCAGACAGTCGAGAAAAGCTCCAAAGATTGGTTGATTTAGAGGCGGATTTCACTTTTGAGTCTTCTGAACAAGCTTGGGCAGCTCTATTGTGGGTTTTGGAGATTAAAGATGCACAGCCATTTTTGAAGGTATGGAAAACCTCACGCCAGTTTGCCAAGCAGGTTCAGGATTTGCTGACTATTTTGGCTTTGCGAGAAGAAGGAGAGCTGAGTAAGCGTGATTGTTACCGCTTTGACTTGGATTTACTTTTACAGGCAGAAAATCTTCGTCAGGCTCAAGGGAAAGAAGTCAACCCACAATCCATCAAAGAAACTTACCAGAGTTTGACCATTCATGATAAGAAAGAAATCCAGATTAATGGTGGAATTTTGATTAAGGAATATGGTTACCAGCCAGGACCAGACTTGGGAGAGATTTTAACAGAGATTGAGTTTGCCATTGTCGATGGAGAATTGGAAAATGATCGTCAAGCAATCCATACTTACCTGAGGGAGAAAAAATGAGTGATTTTATTGTTGAAAAACTAAGTAAATCCGTCGGTAACAAGACCGTTTTTAAGGATATTTCTTTTATTATCCATGACCTAGACAGAATTGGTCTGATTGGTGTCAATGGGACTGGTAAGACCACTCTGTTAGATGTCCTTTCTGGTGTTTCTGGCTTTGACGGGGATGTTAGTCCTTTTTCTGCTAAGAATGACTATAAGATTGGCTACTTGACCCAGAATCCAGATTTTGATGATAGCAAGACAGTTTTGGATACGGTTCTCTCCAGCAACCTCAAAGAAATCCAACTCATTCGTGAGTATGAGTTAATCATGCTCAACTACAGTGAGGACAAGCAGGCTCGTTTGGAAAGGGTCATGGCAGAGATGGATTCTCTCCAAGCTTGGGAAATTGAAAGCCAGGTCAAGACGGTCCTCAGTAAGCTAGGTATTCAGGACTTGTCGACTCCAGTTGGTGAATTGTCAGGCGGTCTGAGAAGACGGGTTCAGTTGGCGCAAGTTCTCCTAGGAAACCACGACCTCTTGCTTCTGGACGAGCCGACCAACCACCTGGACATTGCGACCATTGAGTGGCTGACTCTTTTTTTGAAAAATTCCAAGAAGACAGTTCTCTTTATCACCCACGATCGTTATTTCCTAGATGCACTATCAACGCGGATTTTCGAGTTGGACCGAGCAGGCTTGACCGAGTATCAGGGAAATTACCAGGACTATGTTCGACTCAAGGCTGAACAAGATGAGCGTGACGCTGCCCTTCTCCACAAGAAAGAACAACTCTACAAACAAGAACTGGCCTGGATGCGCAGACAACCGCAGGCGCGTGCGACCAAGCAACAAGCCCGTATCAATCGTTTCCACGATTTGAAAAAGGAAGTTTCAGGTGGCGTTGCTGATACAGACTTGACCATGAACTTTGAAACCAGTCGGATAGGGAAGAAAGTCATCGAGTTTCAGGGTGTTTCCTTCGCCTATGAAAACAAGCCCATTTTGCAAGATTTTAATCTCTTGGTGCAAGCCAAAGACCGTATCGGAATCGTTGGGGATAATGGTGTGGGGAAGTCAACTCTGCTTAATCTCATTGCAGGCAGTCTTGAGCCGACAGCAGGACAAGTTGTGATTGGGGAAACCGTTCGTATTGCCTATTTCTCTCAGCAAATTGAGGGCTTGGATGAGAGCAAGCGCGTTATCAATTACCTGCAGGAAGTAGCAGAAGAGGTTAAGACCAGTGGTGGTTCTACGACTTCCATTGCAGAGTTGCTAGAGCAGTTCCTCTTCCCACGTTCGACGCATGGAACCTTGATTGAGAAATTGTCTGGTGGAGAGAAAAAACGCCTTTATCTCCTCAAATTGCTTTTGGAAAAACCAAATGTTCTTCTTTTGGACGAGCCGACCAATGACCTAGACATTGCAACTTTGACAGTTTTGGAGAATTTCTTGCAGGGTTTTGCCGGCCCTGTCTTGACAGTTAGCCACGACCGTTATTTCTTGGATAAGGTAGCGACCAAGATTCTCGCCTTTGAGAATGGAGGCATCCGTACTTTCTTTGGCCATTACACCGACTATCTTGATGAAAAAGCCTTTGAAACAGAGATGGCCAATCAAGTGCAAAAGGCAGAAAAGGAAAAAGTAGTCAAGGTCCGTGAAGACAAAAAACGCATGACCTACCAAGAAAAGCAGGAGTGGGCAAGCATTGAAGGCGATATTGAAGTCTTGGAAAACCGTATCGCTGCTATTGAAGAAGAAATGCAGGCAAATGGCTCTGACTTTGGCAAACTGGCGACGCTTCAAAAAGAGCTAGACGAGAAAAACGAAGAACTTCTTGAAAAATACGAACGCTATGAATATTTAAGTGAGTTGGCATGATGGAAGAAAAAGTCATTAAACGTAGTCCCAAGAAAATCATTTGGAATACCTTGTTTGGCTTGGCTTCAGTGCTTTTCTTCTTGCTGCCTCTCTCTTATCTCCATTCGTACTCGCAAAAGGGAACTAAACTTCATACGATAAGTCTGTTATTAATACTGCTTGTCCTCTTTTGTGCTGGAGTAGTCGTTTATCAGACATACAGGCTGTTAAGTTCCGATAATGAATATTTGAGATGTACTGTCGAGGGGGTTTACTACAAACAAAATCCAAAGAAACCTAGTCGTTTCTATGCTTGGTCAGATGTAGAGGACTTTTCCTTCTCTCGGATTCGAGGGAAGTATAGGGATTCTTATCGGATTGAAGTCTATTTTAAAAACAAGAAAAATGTGAAATCCCAATCCTTTCTAGCTCTGCTGAAGAGAAGGATTCTCCCTTTTCATTCGTCAGCAGATTTGATTATCCCGATCTTTCTACTAGATGTAGGACTTCCTGAAAGGGTCTATGAGGCCATGAAGTACTATGAAAGAGAATGGCGCATCGAGCAAAATCGCCAAGCTAGAAAACAGACAAAACAAGCTTCGAAAAGCAAATCTTCCAAACTATCATAGTCGGTCTTTGCTTAAAGTAAAATAATTAAAAAGACCCTATCCACTGGATAGGGTCATTGTTTGTCTTCTTTTTTAGTTTCCTGATGAAAGATATTTTGCCAAGTTTCATGGCGACGCCAGATACTGGTATGGACGATACCATCTAACTCATAGCAGATGAGTTTGGTTTTCTGACTGATGGAAGTGATTTGAATATCCTTGATAGCAGAGTTCAATTCTTTTTCAGCCTTATAGGCCTCTTTATCCATCTGTTCTCCATCTTGGCGAATATAAACAAAATCGTCAGCCAAGAGCTCTTCCAGTTGATTTCCCTGGTCAATCAATTGTTCACGCATGAGTAATTTTTTATAGACATTGTCTAAAATCTCGTCCTCAGGTATGGGAGCTGGCTCGATATGGACATCAGTATCAAAAACACCAAATCGTTCTTCTAGCATAGACTCAACCTGGTCCGCAATTTCGTGACTTTCATAGACTGATAGGTCGGGATTCATTTCCAGCGTGATATCAAGGTAGATATTGCTACCGTAGGTACGTCCTCTTTGGGATTTGACCTTACTAATCTTTGGAATCTCCATGATGGCCTTCTGGTAGTCTTCCAGCAGACGGTCGTCAAAACCATCTGAAAGACTGAAGGAAGACTCGATAAAGATATCATAGGCTGTTTTTAAGATAAAGAAGGTGATGATGATAGCGACCAATTTATCCACGATTGGATAATTGAAACTGCTGGCTAGAATAGCAATGGAAGTCCCAAGCGAGGTGACAGCATCGGAAAGATTGTCCTTAGCAGCTGCCTTGAGAGCCTTGGATTTGGATTTCTTACTGAGGCGTGTGTTATAGAGATAAACAGTAAACATGACCGCCGCTGAAATGATTCCTAGAATCGCTCCCAGAGGGTCAATGGGTGTTTGTTCCCGACTAAGGATTTTTTGAATGGTATCCCGAAGCACATCAAAACCAACATAGAACATGATGATGGAAGTAATCAAGCTAGCCAAATCTTCAATTTTCCAGTGACCAAAGCGATGGTCACGGTCAGCAGGCTGGCGGGCCATCCGAATCCCAATCAAGAGAGCAACATTTCCGATAATATCGGATACGTTGTTGAAACCATCTGCCACCAAACTGGAAGAATGCAGGAGGTGGCCAGTTGCCAATTTTGCTGCAGACAAGAGGAGGTAGGTTGAAATGCTGATAATGGCTCCACGTTCCGCCAACTTGAGATTTGACATGGATTGGTTCATCGGATTTCCTTTCTAGTGCTGAGATTCTGTTTTCATTATACTGGTTTTCATGGGAAAATTCAAATAACTAAGAAGTGATTAGAAATTGAAATTATAAATACTTTTGTTTTAACTAGAAAAATATGATAGACTTAATAACGGAAGAATATATTGAAAAAGAGGTAATAGTATGAAAAAGGAGAGAATGATTGCCCTCAGTTTCTCATTGTTTTTAGGAATCCTAACTTGGTTTACATTAGCGACAAGTGTTCGTAAAGGTTTGCCCTTATTAGATGCAAGTATATTTGAATATTTTGGATATGCAATGAGTCATGGACAGAGAATGTATTTAGATTTATTTGATCATAAGGGACCGGTGATTTTCTTAATTAATTTTTTGGGGTATAGTATTGGAGCTTCTTTAGGAATTAAAATATTATACCTTGCTAGTCTGATTGTTTTCTTCTATATTGGATATTATATTTCGAGACTTTTTACAGGTATAAGAAATTCATTTGTTGTTCTTATAATTATTTTTATAATTCTTGAATCGTTTTTTGAAGGAGGATGGGGATTAGAAGGTTATATATTACCATGTTTAGCTTACTCTCTCTATATTTTTATTAAGTATTTTTTAGTAGATAAAGTAAAAGGTTATGAAATAGTATTGACTGGATTTTCTTTTGCAGTTGTATTGTTTACCAAAGCAAATATGATCGGTATCTGGTTAGTTTTTTCACTTCTTATTTCAATAAAACTTATTTATCAAAAAGAAATTATTTCTTTATTAAAACATATCTGTCTTTTTATAATAGGGAGTCTTATATTTATCCTTCCCTTAAGTTGTTATTTATTGTTTCAAGGTTCATTAGAAGAGATGTTTTATCAATCTATAGTAGTGAATTTCATATATTCAAAAGAAAGTAGTGAGTTAGGTGGTAGGGAAATTTTAAAATGGTATATGAATCAAGCTAATTATTTACAGATAAATTTTATGATAGTTATTGCTATCATTGCAGGATGGAAACGTTATGGAATGAAAACTCTAATCTATAGCATCGCATTTTTCTTTTGTTTAATCCTCTCTTTAATTTCTAAAAGAACTTATTTACATTATCTCTTAGTACTTATTCCTTTATTTATCCCTTATATTAGTGTAACTATTAATCAACTAATAAATAAAGATACTTCAAAATATTTTTTGATATTGTTAGTGGGCTTACTGAGCATTTATTGGGGCTCTCTATCTGATATTAAAAATAGAGTTGATAATCGTTATAATGATTTATCTTTAAATGAAAAAGAAGTTGCGAATTATATAAGTACTCATACAGATAAACAAGATAAAATCTATACCCATAGACTTAATGGAATTATTTATTTATATAGTGAGAGACTATCTAGTACAAAATTCTTCTTTGTTCCATCATTGAAGGATGAAACTCCAATAATAGATGATTTTAAAACATCATTTGAAAAAGTTCCTCCTAAATATATTGTATTTGATAGCAAATGGGACTATGGAAGATTAACGGATTCATTTATTAAAGAATATATTGGTAAGAATTATCAATTGGAAAAACAAATAGATACTATGAAGATTTATAAGGATATTAGGAGTAATACATGAGTAGACACAAGCCAATTTTATATATAGTTGTTCCATGTTACAACGAAGAACAAGTCTTATCGCATACTAATCCAATGTTTGTTGAAAAAATTGAACAATTAATAAAGAAAGAAGAAATCCACTGCCATAGTAAAATTATGTATGTAAATGATGGTAGTAAGGATCGGACTTGGGAACTGATAGAAAGTTATGCTAAATCTATCCCTTCTGTGGTTGGTGTATCGCAAAGTCGTAACAGAGGTCATCAAAGTAGTGTACTTGCAGGTATGTATGAGGCCATTCAGTTTGCTGATATTGTCATTACCATTGATGCCGATGGACAAGATGATATCAATTGTATGGATAAAATGATTGAAGAATATAAAAGCGGTTCTGAAATTGTCTATGGTGTACGTGATAACCGTGATACGGACTCTGCTTTTAAACGAATTACAGCTGAAGGTTTTTATAAAGTTTTACGCCTATTTGGAGCAGAAGTCGTTTTTAATCATGCCGACTATCGATTGGTTTCTAAAAGATTCTTGAAGGAATTAGAAAAATTCACTGAGGTCAATCTTTTTCTTCGTGGTTTAATGCCTTTAGTTGGCTTTAAATATTCTTACGTATCGTATAAGCGACATGAACGAATTGCTGGTGAGAGCCATTACCCACTGTCTAAAATGCTTGGTTTGGCTATGGATGGTATTACAAGTTTATCAATCAAACCGATTCGGTTGATTACAAGTCTTGGTGTTTTGACGTCACTCTTTAGTTTTCTATTGATTATTTGGGTTATATGGAGTAAGTTTGCTGGTACAGTCGTGGCTGGCTGGGCGAGCACCTATGCAATAGTTAGCTTACTTGGTGGAGTTCAATTGATTAGTTTGGGTGTAATTGGTGAGTATGTTGGAAAAATTTATCTGGAAACAAAACGTCGTCCTAGATATATTATCAGTGAACGTACTTTTGATTCAGAAAGTGTTTCATCGGATTTAAACCCTTGAAAATTGTTCAAATTTTGATATAATAGTACTACTCAAGGGAGTAGCTGGCAGAAACCTGTGATAGTGTCGTCATTCCGAATTGTATACTGAAAAGTATGTTTTCCGGCACTATCTTAAACAGCGAGACTTGTTATGATTAACAGGTCTCTTTTTGTTTGTCATAAAACTAAAAGAGAACTTGTTTTGCACACAATGTCAAGGAGGAGACACATGTCAAAAGAACAAAAACGCCAAGCGTTTTACACTCAGAGTCCTGAAGAGGTCTTGAAGTCGGTTGAAGCAACTGAGCAAGGTCTTTCGTCAAGCGAAGCACAGAAACGTCTAGCTGAATATGGACGCAATGAACTCGAAGAGGGTGAGAAAAAATCACTCCTAGTCAAGTTTATCGAGCAATTTAAGGATTTGATGATTATTATTTTGGTGGCTGCAGCCATCTTGTCCGTCATAACTTCTGGTGGGGAAGATATTGCAGATGCCATCATCATCCTAGCCGTAGTTATCATCAATGCTGCCTTTGGTGTTTACCAAGAAGGAAAAGCAGAAGAGGCTATCGAAGCCCTCAAGTCTATGTCCAGTCCAGCTGCTCGCGTTATCCGTGATGGGCACATGGCTGAGATTGATTCCAAAGAATTGGTGCCAGGAGATATCGTTGCCCTTGAAGCTGGTGATGTAGTGCCAGCAGACCTACGATTGCTAGAAGCTAATTCTCTTAAAATCGAAGAAGCAGCTCTCACAGGTGAGTCTGTTCCAGTTGAAAAAGACTTGACAGTCGAGCTCGCTGCAGATGCTGGTATTGGTGACCGTGTCAATATGGCCTTCCAAAACTCAAATGTGACTTATGGTCGTGGTCTTGGTGTTGTTGTCAATACAGGTATGTATACTGAAGTGGGTCATATCGCTGGCATGCTCCAAGATGCGGATGAGACAGATACGCCACTCAAACAAAACTTGAACAACCTTTCTAAGGTCTTGACCTATGCAATTTTGGTCATTGCCCTTGTTACTTTTGTAGTTGGAGTCTTCATTCAAGGTAAAAATCCACTTGGTGAGTTGATGACCTCTGTTGCGCTTGCTGTTGCAGCCATCCCAGAAGGACTCCCAGCTATCGTGACGATCGTTCTTGCCCTCGGTACTCAAGTTTTGGCCAAACGAAACTCTATCGTTCGTAAGTTACCAGCAGTCGAAACGCTTGGTTCAACAGAAATCATCGCTTCTGATAAGACTGGTACGCTTACCATGAACAAGATGACAGTCGAGAAAGTCTTCTATGACGCAGTTCTACATGATTCTGCTGATGACATTGAACTAGGTCTTGAAATGCCTCTTCTTCGTTCTGTTGTCTTGGCTAATGATACTAAGATTGATGCAGAAGGAAACCTGATCGGGGATCCAACGGAAACAGCCTTCATCCAGTATGCCTTGGATAAGGGCTATGATGTTAAAGGATTTTTAGAGCAATATCCTCGTGTGGCTGAGTTGCCGTTTGACTCAGATCGTAAACTCATGTCAACGGTTCATCCATTGCCAGATGGTAAATTCCTCGTGGCAGTCAAAGGGGCTCCAGATCAACTCTTAAAACGTTGTGTTGCTCGTGATAAAGCTGGAGATGTTGCTCCGATTGATGAGAAAGTCACTGAATTAATTCACACAAATAACTCTGAAATGGCTCACCAAGCCTTGCGTGTCCTTGCAGGTGCTTATAAGATTATCGATAGTATTCCAGAAAATCTTACTTCTGAAGAGCTTGAAAACAACTTGATCTTTACTGGTTTGATTGGGATGATTGACCCTGAACGTGCCGAAGCGGCAGAAGCCGTTCGTGTGGCTAAGGAAGCAGGAATCCGTCCAATCATGATTACTGGTGACCACCAAGATACAGCAGAAGCTATTGCTAAACGTTTGGGAATTATCGACGAAAATGACTCGGAAGACCATGTTTTGACTGGTGCTGAGCTTAACGAACTTTCTGATGAAGAATTTGAAAAAGTCGTTGGTCAATACTCTGTTTATGCGCGTGTATCTCCGGAACACAAGGTTCGTATCGTGAAAGCTTGGCAAAACCAAGGTAAGGTCGTTGCCATGACAGGTGACGGTGTTAATGACGCTCCAGCTCTGAAAACAGCCGATATCGGTATCGGTATGGGAATCACTGGTACTGAGGTTTCTAAGGGTGCATCTGACATGATTCTTGCGGATGATAACTTTGCGACCATTATCGTCGCAGTTGAAGAAGGACGTAAGGTCTTCTCAAACATTCAAAAGACCATTCAGTACCTACTTTCTGCCAATACGGCTGAAGTATTAACCATCTTCCTATCAACCTTGTTTGGTTGGGATGTCTTACAGCCAGTTCATCTCTTGTGGATTAACTTGGTAACCGATACCTTCCCAGCTATCGCTCTTGGTGTTGAACCAGCTGAGCCAGGTGTTATGACCCACAAACCACGTGGACGCAAATCAAGCTTCTTCTCAGGTGGGGTCATGAGTTCCATTATCTATCAAGGTGTACTTCAAGGGGCACTCGTCTTGACTGTTTATGGTCTTGCTCTTGCTTATCCGGTCCATGTAGGAGATAATCACGCCATTCACGCGGATGCCCTCACCATGGCCTTTGCAACGCTTGGTTTGATTCAGCTCTTCCATGCCTACAACGTCAAGTCTGTTTACCAATCCATCTTGACAGTTGGACCATTCAAGTCTAAAACCTTCAACTGGTCTATCTTGGTATCCTTCATCCTTTTGATGGCAACAATCGTTGTAGAACCGCTTGAAGGTATCTTCCACGTAACCAAACTAGACTTGTCACAATGGGCTATTGTTCTAGCTGGAAGCTTCTCAATGATACTTATCGTAGAAATCGTCAAGTTTGTTCAACGTAAACTTGGTTTTGATAAGAACGCGATTTAAAAAGAAAGTCATCTTCGGATGGCTTTTTTTACATTTGAGAGAAAGGACTAGAAGTCGCTCCCTTTTGTGCTATAATAAAGTAAAGTAGCAAGGAGTGAAAGAGAATGGAAAAGAAGATTGTCCGAGATGCCTTATTTTTGTCGCAGGTCTCGAAACCTGCAAGTCAAGAAGACCTTTATCTAGCTAGAGATTTACAGGATACTCTGCTGGCCAATCGCGAGACCTGTGTCGGTCTGGCAGCTAATATGATTGGCGTGCAGAAGCGCGTGATTATCTTTAATCTTGGCTTGGTTCCTATGGTCATGTTTAACCCCATTCTCCTTTCCTACAAAGGACCTTACGAGACAGAGGAAGGATGTTTGTCCTTGACTGGGGTGCGACCAACAACTCGCTATGAAACGATTACGGTATCTTATCGTGATAGTAAGTGGCAGGAACAGACCATTACGCTAACAGGTTTTCCAGCTCAGATCTGCCAACATGAACTGGATCATTTGGAAGGACGGATTATTTAGGAGGAAGTCAAATGAAACGTATACTCTTTGAACTTGTTTTTATCGCAACGACCTGGTATATCTTTTTGCCACCCTTCAATTTAACTAGCTGGGAATTCATCTTCTTTCTATGTGGGCATTTGGTGGTGATGGGGATTTTGTTTAGTTTCCGCAAGGATACCAATCTCCTTAAAACTGTTCATGTACGTCATGGCAAGGCTGCCAAAGATCTCAATCTAGAAGGATTCCTTTTTACCAAACTTAGTAGAGGATTGTTTCTGACTGCAGGCCTTATCTTTGCCCTTGCTGGTCTGGTAAGTCTAGTGACCTCTAGCTTTTTCCAAGCAAAAAATTATGCTAATGTGGTGTCTATCACAGAAAAAGATTTTAAAGATTTTCCTAAGAGTGATACCAGTAAGGTTCCAATCCTAGATCGGAGTACTGCAGAAAAGATTGGAGACCGTTATCTAGGCTCTCTGACGGATAAGGTCTCCCAGTACGTAGCAGCAGATACTTATACCCAGCTGACGGTTGATGGCAAACCTTATCGAGTGACTCCTTTGGAGTATGCCGACCCGATCAAATGGTTTAATAATCAGTCTAAGGGAATTGGCGAGTATATCAAGGTTGATATGGTGACAGGAAATGCGGAATTGGTGGATTTAAAAACGCCGATGAAGTATTCAGACTCCGAGTATTTTAATCGCGATGTCAAACGTCATCTTCGGATCAAGTACCCAACCAAGATTTTTAAAACGCCCTCCTTTGAGGTGGATGATGAAGGCAATCCCTTCTATGTAGCAACCGTTTACCAAAAGCAGTTTGGTCTAGGAGTCCCGCGTCCTTCATCTGTTATTATCTTAGATGCCACCAATGGAGAAACCAAGGAATACAGCTTGGATGAAGTCCCAGAATGGGTGGATCGTGTCTATCCAGCAGAAGAAACCATCGAGCAAATCAACTATAACGGCAAGTATAAAGACGGCTTCTGGAATGCCTTGATTTCTAAGAAAAATGTTACTCAAACGACTGAGGGCTATAACTATCTTTCTATCGGAAATGACATTTATCTCTACACAGGGGTGACTTCAGCAAACGCTGACGAAAGTAATCTAGGTTTTATCCTTGAAAATATGCGCACTGGTGAAATCACCAAGTACAATTTAGCTTCAGCAACCGAAGAATCAGCCCGTGCTTCCGCAGAAGGAGCCGTGCAAGAGAAGGCCTACAAGGCTACCTTCCCTATCCTTGTTAATCTCAATGACAAGCCTCTTTATATCATGGGCTTGAAGGACAATGCAGGCTTGGTCAAGGAGTATGCATTGGTCGATGCCGTGGAGTACCAAAACGTTATCGTAGCAACTACGGTAGATGAACTCCTTAGCAAATATGCCAATAAAAACGACCTCGAGCTGGATAATGAAACGGTAGAAAACATCAAGGGAGTGGTTTCAGATCTTAAATCAGCTGTCATCAAGGGGGATACCGTTTACTTCTTCAAAGTTGATGGCAAGATTTATAAGGTCAAGGCTTCCGTATCAGACGACCTTCCTTACCTCGAAAATGGCCAATCCTTTGAAGGTCAAGTTGGAAAGGATAACTATCTCAAGACCTTTAAAGTCAAGTAAAAGAAACCTCGGTATGAACCGAGGTTTTTAAGATGAAATTCTTGGTCGTGATTGAAAAATATGCTACACTAACAATATGAAAATTTTAATCCCAACAGCAAAAGAAATGAACACAGACCATCCTTGTATCGAAGCGCTCCCTTTGAGGGAAGAAAGTCAGGCAGTCCTTGACTCACTGGCGAATTACTCAGCTAGTGAATTAGAGACTTTTTATAAGGTATCTGCCGAGAAAGTTGAAGAAGAGTACGCTCATATTCAAGCTCTAAAAGATCACAGGGCTAAACATTATCCAGCCTTGAAACTTTTCGATGGTCTCATGTATCGCCACATCAAACGAGATGAGTTAACCGAGGCTGAACGAACCTATCTTGAAAATCATGTCCTGATTACCTCGGCTTTATACGGTGTTGTCCCTGCCTTATCTCCCATGGCTCCTCACCGTTTGGATTTCTTGATGAAGTTAAAAGTTGCTGGTAAGACTTTAAAGAGTCATTGGAAGTCAGCCTACGATGAGGCGCTACAGGATGAGGACTTGATATTTTCACTCCTATCATCAGAGTTTGAAACCGTATTTTCGAAGGAAATCAGAGAAAAGATGGTGACCTTCAAATTTATGGAGGACAAGGCAGGTCAGCTGAAAATCCACTCAACTATTTCAAAAAAAGCCCGTGGCGCCTTTTTGACCGCCTTGATAGAAGGGCAAGTCCATACAGTCGAACAAGCTCGCAAGCTCAGTTTTGCAGGTTTTGACTACCGACCTGATTTATCAAGTGATTTAGAACTCGTCTTTGTGAAACAAGCATAAAACCAGCTCATTCGAGCTGGTTTTTGCTGTATTAGTTGATGGCTGCAAGAAGATCGTCAGCTTGTTTTGCAAGTGATGAAGCAGTTGCTTCTTCTAACACCAATTTTCCGTCTGCCCAAGCAGAGTCATTGACACGAGCAGCTGTAAAGTCACCAACGACTTGTGTACGGATAAATGGCAAGAGGTCTTTGTAAATAGCAAAGAGTTGATCGTGACCGGCATTGGCTACAGATGAGACAGTAACAAACTTGTCTTGGAGGGCAGAAGCACCACGTGTATCAGACAAGTCAAGGGCACGAGAGAGCCAGTCAAGCAAGTTTTTCACTGTTCCAGGGATAGAGAAGTTGTAGACTGGAGAGAAGATCCAGATAGCATCCGCAGCAAGGACTGCTTCACGAGCAGCAGCTACAGCTGGATGAGTTGGAACTTCCAAATCTTGGCTGAAGAGAGGAACAGCTGAGTAATCAAGATAGCTAACTTCTGCTTTTCCAGCAAGTACTTTTTCAGCTTCGAGGGCCATTTGGTGGTTGAAAGAACCTTGGCGTAGTGAACCGACGATAAATAATACTTTTTTAGACATGATGTGTCTCCTTTAGTTTAAAATTCAAAGAGCGAACTCTTTTGTTACCATCTATGTTACAACAAATGATACTAATTAGCAATAATTTTGCTCACAAATTTTTAAATTTTTTTAAAATGCGGATTAAGTCTTCCTTTTCGCCATCTTCCAAGATGCTGAGTGCTTCTACGATCGAATCGATATGGTCAGGAAGAACCTCTTCGATTTTTCTGCGTCCTGCAGGTGTTAATTTCAGGAAAAAGGAGCGACGATCCTTGGGGTCGCAAGTTCTAGAAATCCACCCATCTCGAACCATATTTCGAATAACAACAGTCATATTTCCAGAAGTGGCTAGCATTTTTTCAATCAAATCCTGAATGCGTAGTTCTCCCTTGCTATAGAGAGTTTCCAGAACGGAAAATTGAGTAGGGGTTAGTCCGTGTTCTTTGGCAGCCTTGGTTTCATAAGGTTTAAAACTTCGCATCGCTTTATTGAGAACGATAGCCGTTTTTAAGTCTAGTTGATTATCGGAAATTTTATCTTTTAAATATTGTTTCATAAGGGTATTCTATCAATAAATAAATAGAAATACAAGAGGCATGGATTTTATAGGGGAATTATCGCAGAAAGTTCCTGTCTTCACTTGTAATACAGGAGGAGAGATGGTAAAATAGACGAGTGAAACTAAGACAGAAAAAAGCAAAAAACAAGCTACTTTTACAGTATGGAATCGGCATCGCTCTGGTAGTACTAGTCATGACGACTTCCTTCCTTTATCTGATATCACTCAGTATGAACCCCTATCAAGATGCTAGGGTTGAAGGAGAAAAACTGGCTAAGCAGTATGCAGAATTGGAAAAGGCAGATCAGGTTGATTTCTACAATGGTCTAGAGGGCTATTACAGTGTTCTGGGACATAATAAAAAGCAAGAGGCCATTGCCGTACTGATTGAAAAGAATGACCACAAGATTTATGTTTATCAGCTTGATAAAGGGATTTCTCAAGACAAGGCAGCGACGATTTCGAGGGAAAAAGGAGCTAGCGACATTGACAAGATTACTTTTGGTCGTTATCAGGATAAGCCGATTTGGGAAGTTAAGTCAGGAAACCAGTACTATCTGGTTGACTTTAAAACAGGAGCAGTGATCCAATAAGGAGGGCATATGAAACTATCCAAACGTGTACTAGAGATGGAAGAAAGCGTCACTCTAGCCAGTGATGCAAGAGCCAAAGCATTAAAAGCTCAGGGAAAGGATGTTCTTTTCTTAACCTTGGGACAGCCTGATTTTTATACTCCTGAAAACATTCAGGATGCAGCGATAGAAGCGATTCGAGATGGACGAGCTTCCTTCTATACAGTTGCTTCAGGCCTATCAGAGTTAAAAGCGGCGGTTAATACCTATTTTGAACGCTACTACGGGTATTCCGTAGCAGCAAACGAGGTTACCTTTGCCACTGGTGCTAAGTTCTCTCTCTACACCTTCTTTATGGCTGTGGTCAATCCAGGTGATGAAGTCATCATCCCTACACCATATTGGGTCAGCTATGGGGACCAGGTCAAAATGGCAGAAGGTGTGCCAGTCTTTGTCCAGGCCAAGGAAGACAATCACTTTAAAGTAACAGTAGAGCAGCTAGAAGCAGCCCGAACAGATAAGACCAAGGTCTTGGTTCTCAATTCACCATCGAATCCGACCGGTATGATTTACTCTCGTGAGGAACTCATGGCTATCGGAAATTGGGCTGTTGCTCATGATGTCCTTATCCTAGCAGATGATATTTATGGTCGTTTGGTTTATAACGGGAATGAATTTGTTCCAATCTCTAGTCTGTCAGAAGCCATTCGCAAGCAAACCATCGTAATTAACGGTGTATCTAAGGCCTATGCCATGACTGGTTGGCGGGTAGGTTATGCTGTGGGAAATCCTGAGATTATTGCTGCCATGAGCAAGCTAACAGGACAAACGACTTCCAATCTGACAGCAGTATCTCAATATGCAACGATTGAGGCGCTGACTGGACCGCAAGACTCTGTTGAAACCATGCGCCAAGCCTTTGAAGAGCGTTTGAATACCATTTATCCACTCTTGTGCAAAGTGCCAGGATTTGAAGTTGTCAAGCCCCAAGGAGCCTTCTATCTCTTCCCGAATGTTAAAAAAGCGATGGAGATGAAGGGGTATACCGATGTGACAGAGTTTACAACGGCTATTCTCGAAGAAGTCGGCCTTGCCTTGATTACAGGAGCTGGATTTGGAGCACCAGAAAATGTTCGTCTCAGCTATGCCACAGACTTGGATACCTTGAAAGAAGCTATTCGTCGCTTGCATCAATTTATGGAAAAATAAAACTTAGAATCTTCGCCATTCTGACGAAGATTTTTTGTATCGAAAATCTCGCGATTTTTCTCTAGTAGAACCTAGCTATCACAGTCTATTTATGGTAAAATAGTGGGTAATGATGTCTTCGGACAAGTTAAACGAAAAAAGGAAGATAGATTATGACAAAACGTGTAACAATTATCGATGTAAAAGACTACGTTGGTAAAGAAGTGACCATCGGAGCCTGGGTTGCCAACAAATCAGGAAAAGGGAAAATTGCCTTCTTGCAATTGCGTGATGGAACAGCCTTCTTCCAAGGTGTAGCATTTAAACCAAACTTTATTGAAAAGTTCGGTGAGGAAGTGGGACTAGAGAAGTTTGATACAATTAAACGCCTAAGCCAAGAAACTTCTGTTTATGTGACAGGAATTGTCAAAGAAGACGAACGTTCTAAGTTTGGCTATGAGTTGGATATTACAGACATCGAAGTGATCGGTGAATCTCAAGATTACCCAATCACACCAAAAGAACACGGAACAGACTTCTTGATGGACAACCGTCACTTGTGGCTCCGTTCTCGTAAGCAAGTAGCGGTTATGCAAATCCGTAACGCTATCATCTATGCAACTTATGAGTTCTTTGATAAGAACGGCTTCATGAAGTTTGATAGCCCAATTCTTTCAGGAAACGCAGCAGAGGATTCAACAGAACTCTTTGAAACAGACTACTTTGGGACACCAGCCTACTTGAGCCAATCAGGTCAGCTTTATCTTGAAGCGGGTGCTATGGCCCTTGGTCGTGTCTTTGACTTTGGTCCGGTATTCCGTGCAGAAAAATCAAAAACACGCCGTCACTTGACTGAGTTCTGGATGATGGATGCGGAGTACTCCTACTTGACACACGATGAGTCACTTGACTTGCAAGAAGCTTATGTTAAAGCTCTTCTTCAAGGCGTTTTGGAGCGTGCGCCTCAAGCCTTGGAAACCTTGGAACGTGATACAGAGCTCTTGAAACGCTACATTGCAGAGCCATTCAAACGCATCACTTACGATCAAGCCATTGACCTTTTGCAAGAGCATGAAAATGATGAAGACGCTGACTACGAGCATCTTGAGCATGGCGATGACTTTGGTTCACCACACGAAACATGGATTTCAAACCACTTTGGTGTGCCAACATTTGTCATGAACTACCCAGCAGCTATCAAGGCCTTCTACATGAAACCAGTTCCTGGAAATCCAGAGCGCGTACTTTGTGCAGACTTGCTTGCACCAGAAGGATATGGAGAAATCATCGGTGGTTCTATGCGTGAGGAAGACTACGATGCCCTTGTCGCTAAAATGGAAGAACTTGGAATGGATCGTACAGAATATGAATTCTACCTTGACCTTCGTAAATATGGTACAGTACCACATGGTGGATTTGGTATCGGTATTGAACGTATGGTCACTTTCGCAGCAGGTACAAAACACATCCGTGAAGCTATTCCATTCCCACGTATGTTGCACCGTATCAAACCATAAACTAGTAAAAAGAAGATAATTTCATCTTCTTTTTTCACTTTTATCTTGCTATCTATCAGTTTTTCTAGTATAATAGTTTATTGTGAGCAAACCTCACTTACCCCTTGCAAAGACTAGGGGTCATTAGACCAAAAGGAGGAACATATCAATGGCTAAATACGAAATTCTTTATATCATTCGTCCAAACATTGAAGAAGAAGCGAAAAACGCTTTGGTAGCACGTTTTGACTCTATCTTGACTGACAACGGTGCAACTGTTGTTGAATCAAAATCATGGGAAAAACGTCGTCTTGCATACGAAATCCAAGATTTCCGTGAAGGACTTTACCACATCGTTAACGTTGAAGCAAACGACGACGCAGCTCTTAAAGAGTTTGACCGTCTTTCAAAAATCAACGCTGACATTCTTCGTCACATGATCGTCAAACTTGACGCGTAAGAAGGTAAATTATGATTAACAATGTTGTACTTGTAGGGCGTATGACACGTGACGCTGAGTTGCGTTATACCCCATCAAATGTAGCAGTTGCGACTTTTACTCTTGCAGTAAACCGTACATTTAAGAGTCAAAATGGCGAACGTGAGGCTGATTTCATCAATGTCGTTATGTGGCGCCAACAGGCTGAAAATCTTGCTAACTGGGCTAAGAAAGGCTCTCTTATCGGGATCACAGGCCGTATCCAGACTCGTAGTTACGATAACCAGCAAGGACAACGTGTCTACGTAACAGAAGTCGTGGCTGAGAATTTCCAAATGTTGGAAAGCCGCGGAGTGCGTGAGGGACATTCAGGTGGAGCTTATTCTGCACCAACTGCTGGTCAATCGGTACCTGCAAACCCAGTACCAGACTTTTCACGTTCTGAAAATCCATTTGGAGCAACCAATCCATTGGACATTTCAGATGATGATTTACCATTCTAATGGACAATTAATACTATAAAGGAGAAAAAACATGGCTCAACAACGTCGTGGCGGATTCAAACGCCGTAAAAAAGTTGATTACATCGCAGCAAACAAAATTGAATATGTTGATTACAAAGATACTGAGCTTCTTAGCCGTTTCGTTTCAGAACGTGGGAAAATTCTTCCACGTCGTGTAACAGGAACTTCAGCTAAAAATCAACGTAAAGTAACAACAGCTATCAAACGCGCACGCGTAATGGCTTTGATGCCTTTCGTAAACGAAGATTAAAAAAGAGGTCCAGTGGACCTCTTTTTCATGAGCTCGGAAATAAGAAAGCGAATAAGACCCCAATGGGTCTTTTTTTCACGAGCCTTGAAATGATGAGGTCCAGTGGCCTTTTTTTCAGACTTTTCCAGGACTTTGTTAGAAAGGATTCCCTGTTGACCTAGTAAGATTCTTTTCTCTTACTAGGTTTTTTATTTTAATCTTTATTATCGTGCTATAATGGTAGGAGAAAGCTATAAAGGAGCAACTTATGAAGACGACATGTTCAATTAGAAAAATGCAAGAATCTGACATTAAAGATCTATCTAGAGGATTTATCAGCCAAGGTTGGCCAAGTAGAGAGGAGATTTTAACTCGATACTTTAAGGAACAAGAATGTGGGGAGAGAGAAGTCTTAGTTGCAGAGGTTGAAGGTGCTGTAGCGGGTTACATTACGATTTTACCCGATGCTAAGCAGGGTCCCTTTGCTGGAATGGCTCCAGAACTCTCAGATTTCAATGTCTTTGAACCTTTTCAAAATCAAGGTATTGGAAATCTCTTGCTGGAAGAAGCAGAAAAACGAGTTAAACTCATATCGGATAAGGTGACCCTTGGTGTTGGGCTCCATTCAGGATATGGACCTGCCCAGAGATTGTACATCAAACGAGGCTATATTCCAGATGGGACGGGTGTTTGGTATCGAAATCAGCAGTTGGAAATGAATGATACTATTCAAAATAATGATGATTTAGTTCTGTACCTATCCAAGAAATTCGAATAAGAGATAGTGTATTTCTTTGAAGATAGGGAATTTCTCTACTTTATGGTATAATGGAAAGAGTGATGGAAAAGAGGTAGAGAGATGGATGCGAAATTAAAATACAAGGCAAAAAAGATTAAAATCGTCTTTTTTGATATTGATGATACCTTGCGTACGTCAAAGACAGGTTTTATTCCAGCTACAATTCCCACTGTCTTTAAACAGTTACGTGAAAAAGGAATTTTAACAGGAATTGCCTCTGGGCGAGGTATTTTCGGTGTTGTTCCAGAGATTCGTGAGCTCAAGCCTGACTTTTTTGTAACCCTAAATGGGGCCTATATAGAAGATAAAAAAGGTCAGGTCATTTATCAACATCAGATTGACAAGTCAGATGTTGTGGAGTACATCTCTTGGACGAAGGAAGAGGGAATTGAGTATGGTTTGGTTGGTAGTCATGACGCCAAACTCTCTACTCGAACAGAACTGATCAGTGAGGCTATTGACCCGATTTACCCAAACTTGGATGTGGATCCTGACTTTCATGAAAAAGCAGATATTTACCAGATGTGGAGCTTTGAAGATAAAGGGGATGACTTGCACCTACCAGATAGTCTCTCAGGTAAACTTCGAATGGTGCGTTGGCATGAACATTCATCTGATATCGTGCCGATTTCAGGATCCAAAGCAATTGGTGTAGCCAAGGTTGTAGAACATCTAGGCTTGAAACCAGAGAATGTTATGGTCTTTGGGGATGGGCTCAATGACTTGGAACTCTTTGATTATGCTGGAATCAGTATTGCTATGGGAATTTCTCATGATAAAATCAAAGAAAAAGCAGATTATATTACAAAAACAGTAGAAGAAGATGGCATTTTTGATGCCTTAGAAGGATTTGGTATGGTAGAAAAAGAATTGCATTTCCCACAAGTAGACATTGAAACAGTAGAAGGTCCGCTAGCGACCATTAAAACAAATCACGGAGACTTGCGTATCAAGCTCTTCCCTGAACATGCTCCTAAAACAGTGGCTAACTTTGTTGCTCTGTCAAAAGATGGTTACTATGATGGTGTGATTTTCCACCGAATTATCAAGGACTTTATGATCCAAGGTGGAGACCCAACTGGTACTGGTATGGGTGGTGAGTCAATCTACGGCGACTCTTTTGAAGATGAATTTTCAGAAGAACTCTACAATATCCGTGGTGCCCTTTCTATGGCCAATGCGGGTCCAAATACCAATGGTAGCCAGTTCTTTATCGTACAAAACCAACATTTGCCGTACTCTAAGAAAGAGATTGCGCGTGGTGGCTGGCCTGAACCAATCGCTGAGATCTATGCAGAACAAGGTGGAACTCCTCACCTTGACCGTCGCCATACTGTTTTCGGGCAGTTGGTAGATGCTGAATCTTTTGCGGTCTTGGATGCTATTGCAGCTGTTGAGACTGGTGCAATGGACAAACCAGTTGAAGATGTAGTAATTGAAACGATTGAAATTGAGGACTAGAATGAAAATTGGTGATAAGCTAACTGGGCGTATTACAGGAATTCAGCCCTATGGTGCCTTTGTCGAGTTAGAGACAGGGGTGACAGGGCTGATTCACATCTCGGAGATTCGGACGGGATTTATTGAAAATATTTATGACATTTTAAAAATTGGCGATGAAGTCCAAGTTCAGGTGGTGGATTTTGATGAATACACTGGGAAGGCTAGTCTTTCTATCCGTACTCTGGAAGAGGAAAAACATCAATTGCCAAGACGGAGACGTTTTTCAAATGATCGGATCAAGCATGGTTTTGCTCCTCTTGCCCGAATGATGCCTGTTTGGACGCGTGAGGCATTAGAGCATTTAAAGAAGAAGCCATAAATACGATTATCCAAATCATTTGTTATGTTAAAATAATTTGTTATAATAAAAGTATGAAAGAAGAACAATTATTAAAACCAGGAGAGCGAATCAATCAGCTCTTTTCGACAGATATCAAGATCATTCAAAATAGAGAGGTGTTTAGCTATTCGGTGGATAGTGTTCTTTTATCACGCTTTCCTCGCTTCCCTAAACGGGGTTTAATTGTGGACTTTTGTGCTGGAAATGGTGCAGTGGGACTTTTTGCTAGTTCACGTACTCAGGCGCGGATAATATCTGTAGAGATTCAGGAGCGCTTGGCGGATATGGCAGAGCGTTCGGTTCAGTTGAATGGCTTGGAAGAGCAGATGCAGGTCATCTGTGATGATTTGAAAAATATGCCTGCCCACATTCAGGGAAGTAAGGTGGATATGATTTTGTGCAATCCGCCTTATTTTAAGGTGGATCCGCATTCCAATCTGAACGAGAGTGAGCACTACCTTCTGGCCAGACACGAAATTACGACTAACCTGAAAGAAATTTGCCGTAGTGCTCAGAGTATTCTCAAGTCTAATGGGCGTTTGGCCATGGTTCATCGTCCAGATCGACTCTTGGATATCTTAGACATGCTTCAACGCCATAATTTGGCACCCAAGCGCCTGCAATTTGTCTATCCTAAACGAGAGAAGGAGGCTAATATGCTCTTAATCGAAGCTATCAAGGATGGCTCGACCAGTGGCTTCAAGGTTTTGCCACCGCTCATTGTTCACAATGACGATGGTTCCTACACGCCAGAAATTCAAGAGATTTACTATGGATCATAAAGCCTATATGTACGTGGTGGAGTGCCGCGACGGGTCTTACTATACGGGCTATACAACGGATGTGAAGAGGCGCCTTGCCGTTCATAATAGTGGTAAGGGGGCCAAGTATACCCGAGCTCGCTTGCCAGTCAAACTCATCTATGTAGAGGGTTTTGCCAGTAAGGAAGAAGCCATGTCTGCCGAAGCTCTCCTCAAACGCAAGAAACGTCTACAGAAAGAACGATTTTTATCCGAAAATCAAGAGAAAAATCTAATCAACCATATTGATGTCTAACGAGGAGTCCTTTGGCTCCTCTTACTTTTGTCAAAAGAGGAAAAAAGTGCTACAATAAGATGAATAAATTTAAAGAGGTATTATCATGTCTAAGATTCTAGTATTTGGTCACCAAAATCCAGACTCAGATGCCATCGGGTCATCTGTAGCCTTTGCTTATCTTGCAAAAGAAGCTTATGGATTGGACACAGAAGCAGTAGCACTTGGAACTCCTAATGAAGAAACAGCCTTTGTGTTGAACTATTTTGGTGTAGAAGCACCACGCGTCATTACATCTGCTAAAGCAGAGGGTGCAGAACAAGTCATCTTGACTGACCACAATGAATTCCAACAATCAGTGTCAGATATCGCTGAAGTAGAAGTTTACGGAGTTGTGGATCACCACCGTGTGGCTAACTTTGAAACTGCAAGCCCACTCTACATGCGCTTGGAACCAGTTGGATCAGCTTCATCTATCGTTTACCGCATGTTCAAAGAACATGGTGTGGCAGTTCCTAAAGAAATCGCAGGTTTGATGCTTTCAGGTTTGATTTCAGATACTCTTCTTTTGAAATCACCAACAACTCACCCATCTGATAAAGTCATTGCTCCAGAATTGGCAGAATTAGCAGGCGTCAACTTGGAAGAGTACGGTTTGGCTATGCTCAAGGCTGGTACTAACTTGGCTAGCAAATCTGCTGAAGAATTGATTGACATCGATGCTAAGACTTTTGAACTCAACGGAAATAAGGTTCGTGTTGCCCAAGTCAATACTGTTGATATTGCTGAAGTCTTGGAACGCCAAGCAGAAATCGAAGCAGCAATGCAAGCAGCTAATGCAGCAAACGCCTACTCTGACTTTGTTTTGATGATTACAGACATCGTCAACTCAAACTCAGAAATTTTGGCTCTTGGATCAAACATGGACAAGGTAGAAGCAGCTTTCAACTTCAAACTTGAAAACAATCACGCTTTCCTTCCAGGTGCTGTTTCACGTAAGAAACAAGTGGTGCCTCAGTTGACTGAAAGCTTTAATGGGTAATTCTTAATGAATATTTGGAACTGTTAATTTGACTATTTATAGAAGGTGATAGCATGATGCGATTGATTGAAGGACTGCGCTTTTTGGTTGAGGTTGTGGCAATCCTTGGTCTTTTCTCCGTGTCTGTGATACAAATTTCTTGGCTGGAAAAATTCCTATTTTTTCTTCTAGCAGTTCTATTAATCTTATTTTGGGCGCGATATATGGCACCAAAATCTCCACATGCTTTTAAAAAATGGCATCGCCTCGTTGCTGAGACATCGATTTTTATTTTAGTTAGTGGTAGTTTTTTGCATTTGTATGGATTGCAAATAGGAATCCTATACTTAGCTCTGTCTTTTGGAAGTTTGGGTCTGCTTTATTATTTTCAGCTAGAGTGATTCTTATAATATAGTTAATGAATTATTTAAATGGTAATTATTTGACTGGAGATTGATACGAGAAAACAGTGTTTTCCATATAGCTAAAGGGGTTTCGGCTCCTTTTTTTCTAGGAGAGAAAGATGTTAGAAAATGGCGATTTGATTTTTGTGAAGGACCTTTCAGATATGGGTCAGGCCATCCAGGCTTCTACTGGGAACTATAGTCATGTAGCAATCTTTTTGGACGGTTTCATCTACCATGCTAGTGGGAAAGCTGGTGTCATTTGTCAAGAACCGGCTGAATTTTTTGAACCAACTCATCTCTACGATCTTTATGTCTATCCAGAGCTGGAAGCTGACTTGGTAAAGGAGAGAGCTAGCAAACATTTGGGTGCACCCTATAATGCCTCTTTTTATCCAGATGGGTCTGGCTTTTACTGCTCTCAGTACATCGCTGAAATTCTACCGATTTTTGAAACTATTCCCATGAAATTTGGGGATGGGAAGCAGGAGATTAGTGATTTTTGGAGGGAATATTACAGGAAACTCGAACTTCCTGTGCCTCTGAATCAACCAGGGACCAATCCTAGTCAACTAGCAGCATCCCCTCTTTTAGAATGTAAAGAAAGGAATCTTCATGATTCAGATTTTTAATCCATCTCGTTTGACTCGGCAGCCATTTTTTATAGATTTGGTGGACTATCTGGACCAGCATGACGATGTGATCCTTCGAGAAATCAAGGCCCAGTTTCCAGATGTAGCAGTTGATAAACTCATGGAAGAGTATATTAAGGCCGGTTTGATCCGAAGGGAAAACAAACGCTATTTTCTCAATCTCCCTTTTTTAGAATCTACGGATAATTTAGCCCTTGACCAAGAAATTTTTATCAGAGAGGACAGTCCAATCTATCAAGCCTTGTTGGAGAAGACTTTTGAGACAGAATTGCGCAATCAAACCAATGCTGTCATTTTAGTCGAATCTACAGATTTTGCTAGAGAAAAGATGACCCTGTCTAATTATTTCTACAAGGTCAAGAATCAATATCCTTTGACAGAAAAACAGCAGAAACTCTATGATATTTTAGGAGATGTTAACCCTGAGTATGCCCTCAAATATATGACGACTTTTTTGTTAAAATTCCTCAAAAAAGATCAACTGATGCAGAAACGCTGTGATATCTTTGTGGATAGTTTGGTCGTCCTAGGCTATATTGTGCAAAACGAAGAAGGGAAGTATGAGTTGGCTGTTGATTTCGACAAGGAGAGATTGTCTTTCTATTTACCTTAATTGCTTCATTTTGAGCAGATTGTTTGACTTTACTAAAGAATAAGCATAAACTAAATGTAAGCGATAACGTTTATCGTATTAAAAGCAAAGGAGACAGAACTATGTCACTTGAAAATAAATTGGATCAAGCAACTGGTGCTATCAAAGAAGGATTTGGTAAAGTTACTGGCGATAGCAAGACAGAAGCAGAAGGCACTGTAGAAAAAACAATTGCGAAAGCAAAAGAAGTAGTTGAAGATGCTAAAGGCGCTGTAGAAGGTGCCGTTGAAGGTCTTAAAAATTCATTTAAGAAAGAAGACTAAAAAAATCAAGGGAAACATTCCCTTGATTTTTTTATAGATAACGTTCTGCGATAGCTGCGTCTCCGGGATAGTCTTCTTTCTTTCCTTGGACGATCTGGTAGCAATCAGCTCCCTTACCAGCAATAATCACGGCATCAAGTTCTTGATTTGTGATGGCCATAGCTGCCTTGATGGCTTCTTCACGATCGGCAATCTTTTCAACAGGATGACTGATATAGCTGCTGATTTCTTCAGCAATGGCCATTGGATCTTCATAGTTGGGGTCATCCGCTGTGAGAAAGACTTGAATCTCAGGATGTTGATTGAGGAGGAGACCAAAGTCTTTGCGGCGACTTTCACCCTTGTTTCCAGTCGAACCGAGAACCAGAGAAATCTTTCCAGTTTGATGAGTTTCTACAACAGAAATCAGTTTTTTCAGACTGTCACCATTGTGGGCATAGTCGATGAAGACCTTGGCTCCATTTTTCTGAGTGAGAACTTCCATACGTCCAGGAACACGGGTTGCAGCGATTCCTTTTTTGATATCTTCAAGACTGGCTCCGAGACGAAGACAGGCAAGTCCTGCAGCAACGGCATTTTCTTGATTGAAGTGACCGATGAGTTGGATATCATAATCACCAGCGAGTTTACCTGTAGCTGAAAAACTAAAGGCTTTGGAGTTCTCGATTTGGTTGCTTGACTGGCTACCATAGAAGTCATGTTCTTGATGCTCCACTTGTTCTTTCAATACAGAAAAGTGGTCCATGTCGCTATTAATGACAACTGCGCGGCTATTTTTCATCAAGAGACGTTTGTGGTAGAAGTAATCTTCAAAGCTAGGATGCTCAATCGGACCGATATGGTCAGGAGTGATGTTAAGAAAGACACCTACATCAAAGGTCAGACCATAGACTCGATGAACAAGATAGGCTTGGCTAGAGACTTCCATTACAAGATGGGTTCTTCCATTCTTAACAGCCTGAGCCATCATGTCGAAAAGATCGATATTTTCAGGTGTTGAGAAGGAAGATTTAAAGAAGGTCTCGCCATCCAGAGTTGTGTTCATAGTTGACAAGAGAGCTGTTGGGTAGCGTTGAGATAGGATGTGGTAAGCAAAGTACGCTGCTGTCGTCTTTCCTTTTGTCCCTGTGAAAGCGAGAATTTTGAGTTTCTCTTGTGGATTACCATAGAATTCCATCGCAATCAAACTCATGGCTTTCTTGATATCGTTCACAATGATGACGGGGATACCGACTTCGTAGTCCTTTTCTGCGACATACCAAGCTAAGCCCTGACTTATAGCGGATAGGAGGTATTCTTTTTTAAAGGCAGCACCTTTTGCAAAAAAAAGAGTGCCTTCTTTTACTTTTCGGCTGTCATAACTGATGCTATCAAAAACAACTTCACTGTAGTTGTAGTGGTAATGTCCTTGGTCAATAATCTCGCGAAAAAGGCCATCTTTCTTTAAAATATCTAATACGGTTTCAATCTTAATCATACTTTCTATTATAAACTTCACGCCCGAATTTTACAAGTAACAAGGAAAAGTTTATAATGGAAGATAAGGAACTTTTCCTAGTTATCAAAATTGAATGAGGAAACTATGTCTAACGAAAACAATCACCAGCAAGCCCAGATGTTGCGAGGGACTGCTTGGCTAACAGCTAGTAACTTTATTAGTCGCCTCCTTGGTGCTATCTACATTATTCCCTGGTATATCTGGATGGGGACTTATGCCGCCAAGGCAAATGGACTCTTTACCATGGGCTACAATATTTACGCCTGGTTTTTGCTGATTTCGACAGCGGGTATCCCAGTTGCGGTCGCCAAACAAGTGGCTAAGTACAATACCATGCGAGAAGAAGAGCATAGCTTTGCCTTGATTCGGAGTTTTCTAAGCTTTATGACGGGCTTGGGCTTAGTCTTTGCTTTGGTCTTGTATCTCTTTTCTCCCTGGTTAGCAGATTTGTCAGGTGTGGGGAAAGACCTGATTCCCATCATGCAGAGCTTGGCTTGGGCAGTCTTGATTTTCCCATCTATGAGTGTCATCCGAGGATTCTTCCAAGGGATGAATAACCTGAAACCCTATGCTATGAGTCAAATCGCCGAGCAGGTAATCCGTGTTATCTGGATGTTGATGGCAACCTTCTTCATTATGAAGATGGGTTCTGGTGACTACTTATCAGCCGTTACCCAATCGACCTTTGCGGCCTTTGTGGGGATGGTGGCAAGTTTTGCAGTCTTGATTTATTTCCTTGCCCAAGAAGGTTTGCTTAAAAGAGTTTTTGAAACACGGGATAGGATCAATAGTAAGCGACTCTTAGTCGATACCATCAAGGAAGCCATTCCCTTTATCCTGACAGGATCAGCCATTCAACTCTTCCAAATCTTAGACCAGATGACCTTTATCAATAGTATGAAGTGGTTTACTAACTACAGCAATGAAGACTTGGTTGTCATGTTTTCTTATTTCTCAGCCAATCCTAATAAAATTACTATGATTTTAATCTCTGTGGGAGTTTCAATCGGGAGTGTCGGCTTGCCGCTTTTGACGGAAAACTATGTAAAAGGTGACTTGCAGGCGGCGGCTCGCCTAGTCCAAGATAGCCTTACCATGCTCTTCTTATTTTTACTGCCGGCAACGGTTGGAGTGGTCATGGTAGGGGAGCCTCTTTATACAGTCTTTTACGGTAAGCCAGATAGTCTGGCCATGGGCTTATTTGTCTTTGCAGTTTTGCAGTCTACTATCCTAGGCTTGTATATGGTCTTGTCTCCTATGCTTCAGGCTATGTTCCGAAACCGCAAGGCAGTTCTTTACTTCATCTATGGTTCCATTGCTAAGATCGTCTTGCAACTGCCAACCATTGCTATTTTCCACAGCTACGGTCCCTTGATTTCAACGACTATCGGCTTGATTATTCCAAATGTCTTGATGTACCGAGATATCTGCCAGGTAACGGGTGCTCGTCGAAAGATAATCTTGAAGAGAACCATTTTGATTACCATCTTGACCCTTGTCATGTTTATCCTAGTTGGCTTCTTGCAGTGGCTACTCGGTTTTGTCTTCCAACCAAGTGGACGTTTCTGGAGTTTCCTTTATGTGGCTCTCATCGGAGGGCTTGGAGGAGGCCTTTATGCTTTGATGAGCCTACGGACAAGACTCTTAGACAAGATAATCGGCAAAGCTCAAGCAGACCGACTACGTACACGATTGAAAATATCGTAAAAAGATTTATAAATAAAAGTAATGAATTTAACCTTTCTTTAACAGAAAGGTTTTTATACTACATTTTTCTTAAAAAAAGAGAACTTTTTCTAAAATCAAGAGCAAAAAATATGCTTTTTTAAGTTTTTCTTTAGAAATTACTTGACTAAATAAAACCAAAGCTGTATAATAAGACAAAACTTTTAAATAGGAGGTTCTGGAAATGAAAAAGTCTAAGGCCAAGTATCTGACACTTGCAAGTGTCGTGTTAAGCGCAGGTATCTTACTGAGCGCATGTGGAAATTCAAGTAGCGCTACTAAAACATATAACTATGTTTATTCGAGCGATCCATCTAGTTTGAACTATCTTGCAGAAAACCGTGCAACAACCAATGACATCGTGACCAATTTGGTGGATGGGTTGATGGAAAATGACCAATACGGTAACTATGTTCCATCATTGGCAGAGGATTGGACTGTTTCTCAGGACGGTTTGACCTATACTTACAAATTGCGTAAGGATGCAAAATGGTATACTTATGAGGGTGAAGAATACGCCCCTGTAACGGCCCAAGACTTTGTGACAGGTTTGAAATATGCTGCTGATAAAAAATCCGAAGCCTTGTACCTTGTTCAAGACTCTGTAGCAGGTTTGGATGACTATATCAACGGGAAAACAACTGACTTTTCAACTGTCGGTGTTAAGGCGATTGACGACCAAACAGTTCAGTACACTTTGACACGTCCAGAATCTTATTGGAATTCTAAAACAACTTCAACCATTCTCTTCCCTGTCAATGCAGATTTCTTAAAATCAAAAGGGGATGACTTTGGTAAGGTAGACCCTTCTAGTATTTTGTACAATGGACCTTTCTTGATGAAATCGTTTGTTTCAAAATCTGTTATCGAATTCAAGAAAAATCCCAACTACTGGGATGAAAAAAATGTCTTTGTGGATGATGTGAAATTGGCCTATTATGATGGTAGTGACCAAGATGCACTAGCACGTAACTTTGTAGAAGGAGTCTATAGCTACGCGCGTCTCTATCCAAATAGCTCAAGCTTTGAAGGCATTAAAGAGAAGAACAAGGATAACATCATCTATAGTATGCAAAATGCAACTTCTTATTACTTGAACTTCAACTTGGACAGAAAATCTTATAACTTCACTTCTAAATCCTCAGATATCGAAAAGAAATCAACCCAAGAAGCAGTTCTGAATAAAAACTTCCGTCAAGCCTTCAACTATGCTTATAACCGTACAGCCTATGGAGCACAATCTCAAGGGGAGGACGGAGCAACGAAGATTATTCGTAACTTGGTTGTACCTCCAACATTTGTAAGTATCAACGGAAAAGACTTTGGCGATGTTGTTTCAGAAAAGATGGTCAACTATGGCCAAGAATGGCAAGGAATCAATTTTGCAGATGCACAAGACCCATACTACAATCCTGACAAGGCTAAAGCTAAATTTGCAGAAGCCAAGAAAGAATTGGAGGCTAAGGGTGTGCAATTTCCAATCCACTTGGATGTAACAGTTGACCAATCAGCTAAAAAAGGTGTACTTGAAGCAAGTTCTTTGAAACAATCCATCGAATCTGTTCTAGGAGCTGAGAATGTGGTTATCGATATCCAACAGCTATCAACAGATGACTTTGACAACTCTAGCTACCTAGCTCAAACTGCAGCTCAAAAAGACTTTGATATCTATAATGGCGGTTGGAGTGCGGACTACTTGGATCCATCAAGTTATCTTGATATCTTAAATGTCAATAACGGAGGTATGTTGCAAAACCTTGGTCTAGAACCAGGTGAGGTCAATGACAAGGCTAAGGCAGTTGGTCTGGATACTTACACTCAAATGCTAGAAGAAGCGAACAAGGAGCAAGAACCAGCAAAACGTTATGAAAAATATGCTGAAATTCAAGCTTGGCTCGTTGATAGCGCCCTTGCTATTCCAAACGTTTCTCAGGGTGGAACTCCGACCTTGAGAAAGACAGTTCCATTCTCATCGCCATTCTCACAAGCTGGAAATAAGGGTGTCGAATCATACAAATACCTCAAGTTACAAGATAAGACTGTAACGGCTGATGAGTATGAGAAAGCGAAAGAAAAATGGCTAAAAGAAAAAGAAGAATCAAATAAGAAAGCCCAAGAAGAACTGGCAAAACACGTTAAATAACCAGTCTATTCAACAGGAAAAACGATAGTTTCTCAAGGAACTATCGTTTTTATATAGTTTGAAACTATAGCTAGCTCTTGAAAACAAGAAAATGAGTTAGTGAAAATAAGTGGTACAATAGTTACTATAGATTTGGAGGTATTGTATGAGCAAAGAACTACACATCAACACAATTTTGGCCCAGGCGGGAATCAAGTCAGATGAGGCTACGGGAGCCTTGGTGACGCCACTACATTTTTCAACCACTTATCAGCATCCAGAGTTCGGTCAGTCTACGGGATTTGACTATACTCGTACCAAAAACCCAACTCGCAGTAAGGCGGAGGAAGTATTGGCGGCGATTGAATCAGCAGACTATGCCCTGGCAACGAGTTCAGGTATGGCTGCGATTGTACTGGCCTTTAGTGTCTTTCCTGTAGGAAGTAAAGTCTTGGCAGTGCGAGACCTTTATGGTGGTTCTTTCCGTTGGTTCAACCAAGTGGAGAAGGAAGGTCGTTTCCATTTTACCTATGCCAATACTGAAGCAGAGTTGATTGCTGAGCTGGGAAATGATGTGGATGTTCTCTATATCGAAACGCCAACCAATCCCTTGATGTTGGAATTTGATATTGTCAAACTAGCCAAACTAGCTCATGCCAAGGGTGCCAAGGTAGTGGTGGACAATACCTTCTACAGTCCGATTTATCAACGTCCGATTGAAGATGGTGCGGATATCGTTCTTCATTCAGCAACCAAGTATCTAGCAGGGCACAATGATGTCTTGGCTGGGGTGGTTGTGACTAATAGTTTAGAACTATATGAGCAACTTTTCTACAATTTGAATACGACAGGTGCGGTCTTGTCACCATTTGATAGTTATCAGTTGATTCGCGGTCTTAAAACTCTACCTCTTCGTATGGAACGTTCTACAGCCAATGCCCAAGAAGTGGTTGCTTTTTTGAAGGATTCACCTGCTGTCAAGGAAGTGCTCTATACAGGACGTGGAGGTATGATTTCCTTTAAAGTAGTGGATGAAAAACGTATTCCTCATATTTTAAATAGTCTCAAGGTCTTCTCTTTTGCGGAAAGTTTGGGTGGGGTAGAGAGTCTGATTACCTATCCGACAACTCAAACTCATGCGGATATTCCAGCAGAAGTGCGTCATTCCTATGGCTTAACAGATGACCTCTTGCGCTTGTCAATTGGGATTGAAGATGCTAGAGATTTGATTGCGGACTTGCGCCAAGCTTTGGAAGGATAAGATAGATATGGGAAAATATGATTTTACAAGCCTGCCCAATCGTTTTGGGCACCATACCTATAAATGGAAAGAAGCGGAAGCTGATCGAGAAGTTCTACCAGCCTGGATAGCAGATATGGACTTTGTGGTTTTGCCTGAGGTTCGACAAGCTGTACAAGCCTACGCAGATCAGTTGGTCTATGGCTATACTTATGCAAGCGACGCTTTGATTGAGTCGGTTCAGGACTGGGAAGCTACACAACACGGCTATCACTTTGACAAGGATGCCCTCGTCTTTATAGAGGGAGTGGTACCAGCTATTTCAACAGCTATTCAAGCCTTTACAAAAGAAGGAGAGGCTGTTCTGATTAACACACCGGTCTATCCACCTTTTGCCCGCAGTGTCAAACTCAACAATCGCAGATTGATTACCAATTCTTTGGTGGAAAAGGACGGGCTGTTTGAGATTGACTTTGACCAGTTAGAGAAGGAATTGGTGGAAGAGGATGTGAAGCTTTATATCCTTTGCAATCCCCACAATCCTGGTGGACGTGTTTGGGAAAAGGAAGTGTTAGAAAAGATTGGGCATCTCTGCCAAAAACATGGTGTTTTGTTGGTTTCAGATGAGATTCACCAAGATTTGGCACTCTTTGATCACAAACACCAGTCTTTTAATACCATTGATCCTGCTTTTAAAGACTTCGCCCTTATCTTGAGCAGTGCCACTAAGACCTTTAATATTGCTGGGACCAAGAATTCCTATGCAGTTATTGAAAATCCAAAGCTTCGTGTTGCTTTCCAAAAATGCCAGTTGGCCAATAACCAACATGAAATCTCAGGCTTGGGGTATTTGGCGACAGAAGCTGCCTACCGTTATGGTAAGGACTGGTTAGGAGAGTTAAAAGAAGTCATCGAGGACCACATTAACTATGTAGTGGATGTTTTGGGCAACGAAACCAAGATTAAGGTCATGAAACCACAAGGTACCTACTTGATCTGGCTTGATTTTTCAGCCTATGACCTAACGGATGACCGCTTGCAAGAGCTTTTGAAGAATGAAGTCAAGGTTATCTTGAACCGAGGTTTGGACTTTGGGGAGGAGGGAACTCTTCATGCCCGCCTCAATGTAGCTATGCCGAAGTCAGTACTAGAAGAAGTTTGCCAACGTATCGTGACCACTTTTGCTACACTTTAAAAATCGAGCCTTCTAGGAGAAAAGTCTTCCTGGAAGGCTATTTTCGTAGGGGAAAATGTGGTATAATGAAAAGATAAGATAAAGGGGTAACTATGGCTAAATTGATTCCGGGAAAGTTGCGCATGGAGGGTGTTACTCTCTATGAAACAGGCAACATTGAGATTATCAAGGAAAAAGGGAATCGCCTCTATACACGTGTCGCGGGAGAAGACTTACGCTACAGTTTAGAGGATGATTTGGTTTTTTGTGCTTGCGATTTTTTCCAAAAAAGAGGTTACTGTGTTCACCTAGCAGCGCTCGAGCATTATCTGAAGAATGATGAAGAAGGCCAGGTGATTTTACAAGCCTTAGAAAAAGGACATGAAGAGCAAGAAGAGGTCGAAACCAAGGTTAGTTTTGGTGGTAGTTTTTTGGAGCGTATCCAACCTCAGAAGCGAGAGAAAATCTACACTTTGTCGGCTCAAGGTCAGGTGGAAGCTGGGACCAATCGTTTCCTTTGGACTCTCCGAATCGGTTTAGTTGATAGTCAAAAATATTATGTCATTCGTGACGTCCCTCTCTTTTTGAAGGTTTTGGTCCATCGAAAGCCATACATGATTGGGAAATACTATGAAAATGACTTGTCTTGGGAGTCTTTTGATACAGTTAGTCAAGATGTTCTTACTTTTTTATGTGGCTTGATTGAGGAGGGACTGAGTCAAGAGCTCTTTTTCCCTAATCAAGGTCGTCACCTCTTTTTCCCTCTGACCTTTTTTGAGCAGGGAGTGGAGTTGCTGATGAATTTGGAAGATTTTCATTTTGAGCACCAGATTACTAGTTATGAAAATCTTCTTTTTCATGATTTAGATCCCGATGCAGAACTGTTCTCTTTTTCTGTGCAGGAGTTTCCCGATTATTTTGAAATGGAGATTTCTGAAAGTGAGCGAGTCAACATATTCTATGGGGGAGCGGTTCTATTTCGTAAGGGGAATCTTTATCTCTTAAATCCTAAACAAATCAGCCTACTAAAGGAAATCAAGGAGCTTCCTCAGGAGGAAAGAGGGAGAAAATGCCTCCAGTTTGACAACAGTGATCGTGACCGCCTAGCCGCCTGTCTGCCTTTGTTTGGACAGCTAGGAACAGTTTCTGCTCCTGAGCGCTTACAAATACGATCCTTTTCACCAATCTTTTACTTTGATAGGGAGGATGACGGCCGCATCCGCTTGAATATTCAGTTTGACTATGGAGATGTTAAGGTAACTAGTCGTCAACAGCTGGATCAATTACCATTTTCAAGCGATGCTGTCTTGGAAAACCAACTATTTCAAGTCTGTTTAGGGGCTGGTTTTGAGGCTGATTTTCAGTCTTGGAGACAGGCTTTGAAGCCAGAGGCAGTTTATTCTTTCTTTCACCATACGATTCCAGCTTTTGAGAAATTGGGTCAGGTTTTCTTGTCTGATGAAATCAATCAGCTCTACAGTGTCCAAGCTCCTCAGGTTCAGATTGAGTCCAAGGGAGGACTGTTGGAGATCCAATTTGATTTCCAAGGGATTGCCCAAGAAGAGATTGATCAAGCTCTTAAAGCACTGACTAGCAATCAGGATTTCTATATCAGTTCTTCTGACCAAGTATACTTTTTTGATGAGGAAACCAAGCAGATTCGTCAAAATTTACAGGAACTGGGGGTTGAGCTAAAAGATGGTTCTTTTCAAGCGCGAAAATCTCTGGCTTATAGCCTTTCTCAGCTTTTTGAAGGTCGAGACAGGATCTCCTTCTCAGAGGAATTTCAGCATTTAGCTCATGATTTGACCCATCCAGAGGATTTTTCTTTGGGAGATATACGGGTGCAGGCGAGTTTGAGAGACTATCAGGAAAAGGGAGTCCGTTGGCTCCAGATGCTTCATCACTATGGCTTTGGTGGCATTCTGGCAGATGATATGGGACTGGGAAAAACACTGCAAACTATTGCTTTTTTGACCAGTCAGGTGACAGAAGATAGTCGGGTCTTGATTTTGGCTCCGTCAGGTTTGATCTACAATTGGGCAGATGAATTTAGGAAATTTGCCCCACAGTTGGATTTGGCTGTCGTTCATGGTTTGAAAGCGAATCGAGAAGCAATTCTTTCTGAAAATCACCAAATCTATGTGACTAGCTATGCGACCTTTCGTCAAGACAGCGAGCTTTATCAAGAGATGGCTTTTGATTTTCTCTTCTTAGATGAGGCCCAGGTCATGAAAAATGCCCAGACTAAGATTGCTCAGAGTTTGCGCCAGTTTGTGGTGCCAGCAGTCTTTGCTTTGTCAGGTACGCCCATTGAAAACCATTTAGGAGAGTTGTGGTCTATCTTTCAAATTGTGCTTCCGGGGCTCTTGCCAAGTAAAAAGGAGTTTATGAAATTACCGGCTGAGCGAGTCGCGCAGTTTATCAAACCCTTCGTCATGAGGCGTAAGAAAGAAGAAGTTCTTACAGAACTGCCTGATCTGATCGAAGTCGTCTATAAAAATGAACTGGAAGACCAACAGAAGGCTATCTATCTAGCCCAGTTGCAACAGATGCGAGACCGCCTAGCGCAAGTGACCGATCAAGAATTCCAGAGAAGTCGGGTAGAAATCTTATCTGGACTCATGCGATTGCGCCAGATCTGCGATACGCCAGCTCTCTTCATGGACGATTACCAAGGAGCTAGTGGTAAACTCGATAGTCTTCGAGATTTATTGCTACAAGTGGCTGATGGTGGGCATCGGGTCTTGATTTTCTCCCAGTTCAAAGGAATGTTGGAAAAAATTGAGCAAGAACTCCCAGACTTGGGCTTGACCTCCTTCAAAATCACAGGTTCAACTCCTGCTCATGACAGACAGGAGATGACCAAGGCCTTTAACCAAGGGGAGAGAGATGCCTTTCTCATATCCCTTAAGGCGGGTGGTGTTGGTCTCAATTTAACGGGAGCTGATACGGTTATTTTGGTTGACCTTTGGTGGAATCCCGCTGTCGAAGCCCAGGCTATCGGACGAGCCCACCGAATGGGACAGGAGCAGATGGTCGAGGTCTATCGTTTGATTACCAAGGGGACCATTGAAGAAAAAATCCAAGAACTTCAAGAACAAAAGAAACATTTGGTTTCCCAAGTTTTAGATGGTACGGAGTCGCGTGCGAGTCTCAGTCTGGCAGAAATTCGTGAAATTTTGGGAATTTCTGAAGCCAGCACTTGAAAAATCAAGACAATACGCTATAATGAAGTGTTGAAAGGAAATACAAAATGAAACAAGATCGATTTCCATTGGTGTCAGATGATGAGATTATGCTGACCAAAATGCCAGTCATGGACTTGTACGATGAGTCAGACTTTATTAGCAATATCAAAGGTGATTACCGCGATAAGAACTATTTGGAATGGTCTCCTATCAATGAAGAAGAAACAGTAGTTTCTCCAGTGGTTAATAAGGAGTCAAAGCCAAGCTCAGAACCTAAAAAAGTTGAAAAAACCTATGCTGAATTGGCTCGAGAAGAGGCGCGTGCGGACTTGAAGAAGAAACGTTCAGCCAAGTATTTGACTCAGGATGTTAGTCATACTAGACGACACAATGGTTCAACACTTGTTCGTCAAGGAAACCAACCAACAGCACCATTTCAAAAGGAAAATCCAGGTGAGTTTGCCAAATTTAGTAAAAACTTGAGCCAGTCTCACTATATCTTAGCTGAGGATGTTGGCCAAGTGGCGAATCCAACTCCGAAAACCCAAACGGAAAAAGCTAAAAAGAACAACTACGATTTTCTAAAGAAGAGTCAAATCTATAATAAAAAGAATAAGCAAACAGAACAGGAACGTCAGGTTGCCCAAGAGTTGAATCTGACAAGAATTACTGAGTAGGGGGAGAAAAGCATGTCAAAAACATATCATTTTATTGGAATCAAGGGATCAGGGATGAGTGCCCTAGCCTTGATGTTGCACCAAATGGGACACAAGGTTCAAGGTTCAGACGTTGAAAAATACTACTTTACTCAACGTGGACTAGAGCAGGCAGGGATTGCGATTCTTCCTTTTGATGAAAAGAACCTACAAGGTGATATGGAAATTATCGCTGGAAATGCCTTTCGTCCAGATAACAACGTTGAAATTGCCTATGCGGACCAAAATGGTATCAGCTACAAACGTTACCATGAATTCCTAGGTAGCTTTATGCGCGACTTTGTCAGCATGGGAGTGGCAGGAGCTCATGGAAAAACTTCAACAACAGGTATGCTGTCACACGTCTTGTCTCACATCACAGACACCAGCTTCTTGATTGGTGACGGGACAGGTCGTGGTTCTGCTAATGCCAAATATTTTGTCTTTGAATCAGACGAATATGAGCGTCATTTCATGCCTTACCACCCAGAATACTCTATCATCACCAACATTGACTTTGACCATCCAGACTACTTTACAAGTCTAGAGGACGTTTTCAATGCCTTTAACGACTATGCCAAACAAATTACCAAAGGTTTGTTTGTATACGGTGAGGATGCTGAGTTGCGTAAGATCACAGCCAATGCGCCAATCTATTACTATGGGTTTGAAGCAGAAGGCAATGACTTTGTAGCTAGCGATCTTCTTCGTTCTACGACTGGTTCAACATTCACCGTTCATTTCCGTGGACAAGAATTGGGTCAATTCCACATTCCAACCTTTGGTCGTCACAATATCATGAATGCGACTGCTGTTATTGGTCTTCTTTACACAGCTGGTTTTGATTTGAACTTGGTCCGTGAACACTTGAAAACTTTTGCAGGTGTTAAGCGTCGTTTCACTGAGAAAATTGTCAATGATACAGTAATCATTGATGACTTTGCCCACCATCCAACAGAAATCATTGCAACCTTGGATGCAGCTCGTCAGAAATATCCAAGCAAGGAAATCGTGGCAATCTTCCAACCGCATACCTTTACAAGAACCATTGCCTTGTTGGACGAATTTGCCCATGCTTTGAATCAAGCAGACGCCGTCTACCTAGCGCAAATCTATGGATCAGCTCGTGAGGTGGACCATGGTGATGTCAAAGTAGAAGACTTAGCCAATAAAATTAACAAGAAACACCAGGTTATCACTGTTGAAAATGTTTCTCCACTCCTAGACCATGACAATGCTGTTTACGTCTTTATGGGTGCTGGGGACATCCAAACCTATGAATATTCATTTGAACGTCTCTTGTCTAACTTGACAAGCAATGTCCAATAAGGAAAACAGATGGAAATTCCAATCACTATAAGGCAAGCTACCCTATCAGATTTAGAAGAAATGTTGGCGATTAAAGAAGCCAATACTTCATCAGAAGAGACACTTAGCCGCCAATCCTTAGAAAAGAGTATCCGCAAGACTGCGGGTACCTTTCTTGTAGCTGGGGATGAAAATCAGCTCCTAGGCTATGTTTTAGGAGAAACTCAGTCTATTCATCCCAAATGGATAGAAGTAAAATCATTGACCATTCATCCTGACCATTGGGGACAGGGGCTGGGAACTCTTCTTCTTGCAGCCTTGAAACAGGTGACAGTCGAACTAGATTATCAAGGTATTCTTTTGCAAAGTCCTGATGAGTTGCTATCATATTTTGAAATGAATGGCTTTGTTGAGGAAGAAGTGACAAGGAGTCAATATGACAGTGGTTCTGAATGGTATCTGATTTGGGCAAATCCCTTTTATCAGGAGGAAATATGAAAACCAGACAAGCAAGATTTTCGGATTTAGATCAGATTATAGAGATAGAGCTAGAGAATTTTTCCCTTGAAGAAGCCATTCCTCGTTCGGTCTTTGAGGCGCATTTGCGGGAAATTCAGACCAGTTTTCTGGTAGCTGAAAAAGAGGGGCGTATTCTTGGTTATATCGAAGGTCCAGTCGTTCCGCACCGCCATCTACATGATCAGTCCTTTACAGAAGAAATAAAAGACTATAGTCATCAACCTGGAGGTTATATTTCTGTGACTTGCCTATCTATTGCCAAGGAAGCACAAGCTTTGGGGGTAGGGAAAAGATTATTAAAGGCTCTGAAAGAAGTCGCTTTAGAACATGAGCGAGAGGGCATTAACTTGACGTGTCATGATTACCTTATCTCCTATTACGAAAAGCACGGCTTTGTTAATGAAGGAATATCCCAGTCAAGCTTTGCTGGAGAAACCTGGTATGATATGGTTTGGCAGCCTGAAAATAAAGAAAACTAGCTAGGGAATGCCCTAGTTGGTTGCTTTTCTACGACTTTTAAGGTATAATATTAGGGATTGTCAACAAGGAGGTAATGCTTTTGACTGAAAAATCAAGAGAAGAAGAAAAATTAAGCTTTAAAGAGCAGATTCTACGTGATTTAGAAAGAGTAAAAGAACAAGATAGAAGAGAGAAAGAAGTAGAGATTCCAAATCTGACGGCTTCTTCATCTCAAACTAGTTCAGCAACTCCTTCAGATATTGAACCAGAAACATCAACAGAAGAGTTGATGGCTGATTCCCTGTCTGTTGTCGATAAAATTCTAAAGAATGCACCAAGTGTTCCTCCACTTTCAAGTGATAGAACTGATGAAACGGATGACCAAGAAGAGAAAGAGATTAGACAGCCAATCATTGATAAGATTGAAGTTGTAGAATCTGAAGAACCTCTGGTAGAGCCGATTCATCTGGCTGAAGAACCTGTAGTGGAACCTGTTCAACCTAAGGTAGAACCAGTTGAGCTTAAACCCGAAGAAAAAGAATTTAACGATACTCCGACTAAGGTTGCCGTAACCTATAAAACAGAAGATAAGAAAGAGGAAATCACCCCAGGAATGCCTGAAAGAGTTGAGCCTGCTTCTACAGAATCTAGCAGTGGATTAGCTGATGCTCCGCGTCGTAGTCGTCGTCAAGGTGCAACATCAACTAAGAAAAAGACAAAATCAAAAGCCAAAGGTTGCCTAGTAACAGTTCTAGTTCTCCTAGTACTCGTTGCAGTTGGTGGTTACTTTGGTTATGGTTATGTGCAAGATTCTTTGAAACCTGTGGATGCGAGCTCTAAGGATTACGTAACGGTTCAAATCCCAGACGGTGCAAATGTTCAAGAAATTGGAAGCACTTTGGAAAAATCTGGTTTGGTTAAACATGGACTTATCTTTAGCCTTTATGCTAAATACTATAGCCATGCTAACTTGAAGTCAGGTTATTACAACTTGAAGAAGAGTATGAGTACGTATGAGTTGATTCAAGAATTGCAAAAAGGTGGGACTCCTGAAGCTCAGGCACCTGTTCTTGCAAACTTGACAATTCCAGAAGGCTATACATTAGAGCAAATCGCTCAAACAGTAGGACAACTTCAAGGTGAATTTAAAGAACCTCTTACTGCGGATGCTTTCTTGGCAAAAGCTCAAGATGAGACCTTTATCTCACAATTAGTAGCCAAGTATCCAAACCTACTTGGAAGTCTTCCAACAAAAGACAGTGGCGTTCGTTATCGTCTTGAAGGCTACCTTTTCCCAGCAACCTATACGATTAAAGACAGTACAACTGTTGAAAGTTTGATTGATGAGATGGTAGCTGCTATGGATAAGGCTATGTCACCATATTACGCTACGATCAAAGAAAAGAATCTGACAGTTAATGAATTGCTCAGCATTGCTTCTCTTGTCGAAAAAGAAGGTGCTAAGACCGAGGACCGCAAGAAAATCGCAGGTGTCTTCTATAACCGCTTGAATGCTGGTATGCCACTTCAAAGTAATATCGCTATCCTATATGCTCAAGGAAAACTTGGTCAAAAAATTAGTTTAGCAGATGACGCTGGAATTGATACAACGATTGATTCACCATACAATGTTTACACACACCTTGGCCTCATGCCTGGACCGGTTGATAGCCCAAGTTCGGATGCGATTGAAGCAAGTGTAAACCAGACAAAGAGTGAGTACTTGTACTTTGTAGCCAATGTTGAAGACGGTAAAGTATACTTTGCAACAACAAAAGAAGAACATGATCAAAACGTTGCAGAGCATATCAATAGCAAGTTACCTCAAGCAAGTAGTTCAAACTAAAATTATGTGGTTTTCCACATAATTTTGTTTTAAAAAAGTAAATAGAAAAGAAAGTTAAAAAAATGGCAGAAAAAACTTACCCAATGACCCTTGAAGAAAAGGAAAAACTAGAAAAAGAATTAGAGGAGTTGAAACTCGTTCGACGTCCTGAAGTCGTAGAGCGTATCAAGATTGCTCGTTCCTATGGAGACCTTTCAGAAAATAGTGAGTATGAAGCAGCGAAAGATGAACAAGCTTTTGTTGAAGGTCAAATTTCAAGTCTAGAAACAAAAATTCGCTATGCTGAAATTGTTAATAGCGATGCAGTTGCCCAAGATGAGGTAGCAATCGGTAAAACAGTAACAATCCAAGAAGTCGGTGAAGACGAAGAAGAGGTCTACATCATCGTCGGTTCCGCTGGTGCAGATGCTTTTGCTGGTAAAGTATCAAATGAAAGTCCGATTGGCCGTGCTTTGATTGGCAAGAAGACTGGTGATACTGCAACGATTGAAACACCAGTTGGAAGCTATGATGTCAAAATCTTAAAGGTTGAGAAAACAGTCTAAATAGGATGAAAAAGGAGTAGTGAAGGTTTTGCCTTGCTCAACTCCTTTTTGGTTTTTTGGATAAATAGGAGACTATATGAGTGAAAATAAGAAGAAAAATAAAATGGAGCGTGGTTTAACCAATCGCCATGTTCAGGTGATGGCCATTGCGGGAACAATCGGAACCGGACTTTTCCTAGGTGCTGGTCGCTCTATCAGCCTTACAGGACCTTCTATCATCCTGATTTATATGATCACAGGAGCCTTTATGTTTTTGATGATGAGGGCTGTTGGGGAGATGCTGTATCAGGATCCAGAACAGCATACTTTTATTAACTTTATCACCCGTCATTTGGGGAAAGGCTGGGGATATTTCTCAGTTTGGTCTTATTGGTTGTCAGTTGTCTTTATCGGTATGGCAGAAATCACTGCCATCTCAGACTATGTCCGCTTCTGGTTTCCCACCTGGCCTAGCTGGCTGATTCAGCTTGTCTTTTTAACAATTTTGGCTTTGGTCAATCTGATTGCGGTTAAGCTCTTTGGAGAAGTCGAGTTTTGGTTTGCTATGGTCAAGATTGTGGCGATTTTAGCCATGATCGCCACTGGGGTCTTTATGGTTTTGACAGGCTTTAAGACACCTCATGGTGTTGCAAGTTTGGCAAATATCAGCGACCAGTTCTCTCTTTTTCCAAACGGAGTTATGAACTTTGTCATGGCCTTTCAAATGGTATTTTTTGCTTATCTGATGATTGAGTTTATCGGGGTAACAACTTCTGAAACAAAGAACCCTCGTCAGGTCTTGCCCAAAGCTGTTAAGGAAATTCCTCTCAGAATTATCTTCTTCTACGGGGGAGCTCTCATTGCGATTATGGCCATTATTCCTTGGTCTTATCTTAATTCTTCAGATTCTCCATTTGTAACGGTTTTTGAACTGGCAGGGATCAAGTGGGCAGCGGCTCTAATCAACTTTGTTGTCTTGACCTCAGCAGCGTCTGCGCTTAACTCAACTCTCTACTCAACAGGGAGACACTTATATCAGATTGCCCATGATTCGCCAAATCGTTTCTTAAAGGCCATCAAGGTCGATACCCTTTCTCGCCACAATGTTCCACAAAATGCCATCATCGCCTCAGCGATCTTGATTGCTCTGGCTGCCTTTATCAATGTGTTGCCAGGTGTTTCAGATGCCTTTGCTTTGATCACCGCATCCTCATCAGGTGTTTACATCGCGATTTATATCTTGATAATGGTGGCCCATCTCAAATACCGCAAGTCACAAGATTTCATGGCTGATGGCTACCTCATGCCTCAGTATCGCTTGCTTAATCCCCTAACCATTCTCTTTTTTGTCTTTGTTTTCGTGACTCTCTTTTTGCAAGAGTCTACCTTCATGGGGGCAGTTGGTTCTGCCATCTGGATCCTTGTTTTTGGGATTTATAGTCAGTGGAAATTTAGAAAATAAATTATGAACTCATCAACTCTGTTTGGTGAGTTTTTCTAGTTTGACAGTCCATAGAAATAAGACTATAATCAAGTTGTAGTAGTTTATTAGGAGGTTTGTATGCACGTTAGATTAGAAAATAAGGAGTCTCATAAAGCGCAAAAAATAGGAGATTTGATTCGTGCTTATAATCGTTCCAAAAGAGAAGAGGCTGAAAGTGAGCCACTGAACCTTTATGTCGAAGATGAAAAGGGCAATCTCTTGGCGGGATTAGTAGCAGAGACTTTCGGAAACTGGCTGGAAATCGAATATTTGTTTGTGAAAGAGGAATTACGGGGACAAGGAATCGGTTCGAAACTATTGCAGCGAGCTGAAAGTGAAGCTAAGAAACGAAACTGTCGTTTTGCTTTTGTCAATACTTACCAGTTTCAAGCGCCAGATTTTTATATAAGTCATGGCTACAAGGAAGTCTTTACCTTGCAAGACTATCCCTACACAGGGAAAAGATACTATTACCAAAAGGATTTGTGACCTAGACTTCTTTCTTTTGGAGAGAAACTTAGCTAAGTATCAAAAAAGAACGAATACTCTTTATCATGTAAGATGATAGAGAGTTTTTTGTTAATAAAATCTTACAAAATGACATTTATATATTGCATTAAGTTAGATATATGGTATAATATATTTAAAAAGAAGCGCAACTTTTTAAAAATGTGAAGGAGGATGCTAGTGGCTAAAAACTTAAAATTAAAATTAGCTCGGGTTGAGCGTGATTTAACACAAGGGGATTTGGCAGAAGCTGTAGGTGTTACTAGGCAGACTATAGGCTTGATTGAAGCTGGGAAATACAATCCTAGTCTCTCCCTCTGTCAGTCCATTTGCAGATGTTTAGGCAAAACTTTAGATCAATTATTTTGGGAGGAAGAAGATGAAAAATAGATTTTTTTATTATCAATTATTAGACGAAAGAGAAGAACAACTGTTTAACAAAGCTGGGACAGAGACTTTTTATATGTTTATCGGGCTCATTCTGCTAAGTTATTTGGTGGCTGTATTAGCACCTGCTCTTTTTAATCCTGATATTCTTCTGGTTACTCTTCTTTTAGGAATTTTCTTCTTTTTCAATCGTGCACGACAACTTGGAGTGACCTACTATAGTCGTTTTCATTTTACGATTGTAGGGTGTTTGCTGGTAACTCTCGCTATTACGACTCTCTTGATGTTGCAAAATTTTCAATTCAATATCGAAATTTATCAGCACAATCCTTTGAACTTCAAATACTTGTCTGCTTGGGTTATTACTTATCTGATTTACCTTCCTTGGGTTTTTATAGGCAATCTCGGCCTTAAAAGTTATGGCGAATGGGCTCAAAAAAAGTTTGAGCAAGATATGGATGAACTTGAGAATGGAGAATAGCTTGTTAGCTTTTTATCAATCTTAGTAAAATGTGTTATAATAGTACTAATTTATCGGATGGTGTGAAAGTGGTAGAATACGTTCATACCTTTGTAAAGTAGGAAGAAGGAAAACAGATGTATCCAGATGATAGTTTGACATTGCACACGGACTTGTACCAGATCAATATGATGCAAGTTTACTTTGACCAAGGAATTCACAATAAGAAGGCGGTTTTTGAGGTTTACTTCCGTCAGCAACCTTTTCAGAACGGTTATGCAGTTTTTGCTGGCTTGGAAAGAATTGTACATTATCTTGAAGACTTACGCTTTTCAGATAGCGATATTGCCTACTTGGAGACGCTTGGGTATCATGGAGAATTCTTGGATTACCTACGAAATCTCAAGTTGGAGTTGACGGTTCGTTCTGCCCAGGAAGGGGACTTGGTTTTTGCTAATGAGCCGATTGTGCAGGTTGAAGGACCTCTAGCCCAATGTCAATTGGTCGAAACGGCTCTTTTAAACATCGTTAACTTTCAAACCTTGATAGCGACAAAGGCAGCACGTATTCGTTCAGTCATTGAAGATGAACCCTTGATGGAATTCGGGACACGTCGTGCGCAAGAAATGGATGCAGCTATCTGGGGAACACGCGCAGCCGTGATTGGTGGTGCCAATGGAACCAGCAATGTGCGAGCAGGGAAGCTCTTTGGTATTCCAGTATTGGGGACTCATGCTCATGCCTTGGTACAGGTTTATGGAAACGACTATAAGGCCTTTAAGGCCTATGCGTCAACCCATCGTGACTGTGTCTTTCTAGTAGATACTTATGACACTTTGCGTATCGGTGTGCCGGCTGCTATTCAGGTGGCGCGTGAGTTAGGTGATAAGATCAATTTTAAAGGCGTTCGTATCGACTCAGGGGATATAGCCTATATTTCCAAGAAAGTTCGCCAACAGTTAGATGAGGCTGGATATCCAGATGCCAAAATTTACGCTTCCAATGACCTCGATGAAAATACTATCCTTAACCTCAAAATGCAACACGCTAAGATTGACGTTTGGGGGGTGGGTACCAAGCTGATTACGGCCTATGACCAGCCAGCTCTTGGAGCAGTATATAAGATTGTAGCTATCGAAGATGAAACTGGTAAGATGCGCAATACCATCAAGCTTTCAAGCAATGCTGAAAAAGTATCGACACCAGGTAAGAAGCAAGTATGGCGCATTACTAGTCGTGAAAAAGGTAAGTCAGAAGGTGACTACATCACCTATGACGGTGTGGATGTTGCCAGCATGACTGAAATCAAGATGTTCCATCCGACCTATACTTACATCAAAAAGACCGTTCGTAATTTTGATGCCGTTCCTCTCTTGGTGGATATTTTTAAAGCAGGAACATTAGTTTACAACTTGCCTAGTTTAACTGAGATTCAAGCCTATGCTCGTAAGGAATTTGACAAGCTATGGGATGAGTATAAACGGGTTCTCAATCCGCAACATTACCCAGTAGATTTGGCGCGTGATATTTGGCAAGATAAGATGGACTTGATTGATAAGATGCGCAAGGAAGCCCTTGGTGAAGGAGAAGAAGAATGAGTTTGCAAGAGACCATTATCCAGCAACTGGGCGTCAAACCAGTGATTGATGCCCAGGAAGAAATTCGTCGTTCAATTGACTTCTTAAAGAGATACTTGAAAAAACACCCTTTCCTTAAAACCTTTGTACTAGGGATTTCTGGAGGGCAAGACTCAACCTTGGCAGGACGTTTGGCGCAATTAGCTATGGAAGAAATGCGAGCTGAGACAGGAGATGACAGCTACCAATTTATCGCTGTACGCCTGCCATATGGTGTGCAAGCTGATGAGGCAGATGCACAAAAAGCTCTTGCTTTCATCCAGCCAGATGTCAGCTTGGTTGTGAATATCAAGGAATCAGCTGATGCTATGACAGCAGCAGTTGAAGCGACAGGAAGTCCTGTTTCAGACTTTAACAAGGGCAATATTAAGGCTCGTAGTCGTATGATTGCTCAATATGCCCTTGCAGGTGCCCATAGCGGAGCGGTTATTGGAACAGACCATGCCGCGGAAAATATCACAGGCTTTTTTACCAAGTTTGGTGACGGTGGTGCAGACATTCTCCCTCTTTACCGCCTCAATAAACGTCAAGGAAAGCAACTCTTGAAGGAGCTTGGTGCAGACCCAGCCCTTTATGAAAAAATCCCAACAGCAGATTTGGAAGAAGAAAAACCAGGTATTGCAGACGAAGTCGCACTTGGAGTCACTTATGAAGAGATTGATGATTACCTAGAAGGAAAAACAATCAGCCCAGAAGCCCAAGTGACTATTGAAAACTGGTGGCACAAAGGCCAACACAAACGCCACCTACCAATTACCGTCTTTGATGACTTTTGGGAGTGAGACAGAAATCGGTAACTCTAAGAGTTCGATTTCGTTGTCTCACCCCCGCAACGATGACTAGGTTTGAAAAAGCTTGGTAAAGCGTATTTCAAACCAGACAGCGACTGCGTCAAGTAACTAGATGAAAAACTTGTTTTCTAGCTGTTACTGAGTATAGTCTTTTTACCCTGAGCCTTAAGCTTAGAAAGCGAGGTAACATTATGGAAGCAATCGGTACGCAAATGTTACAGACTGAACGTTTAATCTTGAGAAGATTTGTGGAGAGTGATGCAGAAGCTATGTTTGAAAATTGGGCTTCGTCTGCTGAGAATCTGACCTATGTCACCTGGGATCCTCATTCTGATGTTGAAGTGACTCGGAACTCGATTCGAAATTGGATTGCCTCCTATGCTAATCCCAACTATTACAAATGGGCCATTTGCCTCAAAGAAAATCCGGAGAAAGTGATTGGAGATATCAGTATCATTGAAATGGATGAGATTGACTCTAGCTGTGAGATTGGGTATGTTTTAGGAAAAGATTATTGGGGTCGTGGCATGATGACGGAGGCCTTGAAAGCTGTGTTAGACTTTTGTTTTAATCAAGCATGTTTTCAAAAAGTCAGAGCTCGTTACGCCAGTCTCAACCTAGCTTCAGGCCGTGTGATGGAAAAAGCGGGAATGTCTTATCTAAAAACCATTGCCAATGGTGTGGAGAGAAAAGACTACGTTGCGGACCTTATTTATTACCAGATAAGTAGGGAGGACAGGTGATTCTCTTTTCTGTTTCTACCAAAGTCAGACCTTGTCTGGCTTTTTTTGTGCCAGATTTCTAAATAAACTGATTAAATTCCTATTTTTCCCTATCATTGTCCCTGTTTTTTCTGGAGTTTTGGGGATATAATAGACCTATCAAATCAAAAAATGGAGGAAGGCAATGGACAATGCAATCTTTTTTATCAGTGTTTTTCTTGCTGGAATTCTTTCCTTCTTTTCTCCTTGTATTTTACCCTTGTTGCCAGTCTATGCGGGGGTCTTGTTGGATGATAAGAATGATGCTCAGGCTTCTAGTGGAAAATTTTCAATCTCACTTGTTAGTTTATTGCGAACTTTGGCCTTTATAGCGGGGATTTCCTTTGTTTTTATCTTACTGGGCTATGGAGCTGGTTTTTTAGGCAATTTGCTGTATGCTTCTTGGTTTCAGTATGTGACGGGTGCGATTATCATTCTCTTGGGCTTGCACCAGATGGATGTTTTACATTTGCAGGGACTGTACAAGGAAAGAAGGTTACAATTAAAGAGACAGAATCAAAACGCTAACGGCTATAGTCAGGCATTTTTACTGGGGTTGACCTTTAGTTTTGCTTGGACACCGTGTGTAGGGCCGGTTTTGGGCTCTGTTTTGGCTTTGGCGGCTTCAGGTGGTTCAGGAGCTTGGCAGGGAGCTGGTCTCATGTTAGTCTATACGCTGGGATTGGCGCTACCATTTTTGGTTCTAGCTCTCGCCTCCAGCTATGTTTTGAAACATTTCCGAAAACTCCATCCTTACCTCGGAACTCTCAAAAAAGTGGGTGGTTTTCTCATTATCGTGATGGGAATCTTGGTGCTTTTGGGAAATGCTTCCATTTTGACTACATTATTTGAATAGAGAGGAAAAAGAAATGAAAAAATGGCAAACATGTCTCCTTGGAGTAGGCTCAATTTGTTGCTTGGTAGCCTGTTCGGCTAAAAACATGTCAGACGAGTCTACTATGAAGGAGCAATCCAAAACAGAACAAGTTAGTTCACAAACTGCGACTAAAGGTCAGGCGGTTGCTGATTTTGAACTGATGGGAGTAGATGGTAAGACCTATCGTTTATCTGATTACAAGGGCAAGAAAGTCTATCTTAAATTCTGGGCTTCTTGGTGTTCCATCTGTCTAGCCAGTCTTCCAGATACCGATGAAATCGCTAAGGATGCTGGTGATGACTATGTAGTTTTGACAGTGGTCTCTCCTGGTCACAAGGGGGAGCAATCTGAAGCGGACTTTAAGAATTGGTACAAGGGCTTGGATTATAAAAATTTCCCAGTTCTAATTGATCCATCAGGTAAACTCTTGGAAAGTTATGGTGTTCGTTCTTACCCAACTCAAGCCTTTATAGACAAGGAAGGCAAGCTGGTCAAAACGCAACCAGGTTTTATGGATAAGGAAATGATTTTAAAAGAATTGAAAGAAATGGGGTAGAGAAAGGCTATGAATGATAAAGTAAAACTTTTTGTCTTGGCAGGGGTCATTCTCCTAGCCATAACCGGTTTCTATTTTCTATTGATGCGAAATGCAGGGCAGACAGATAGCTCGCAAATTGAGAAAGCATCCGTTAGCCAAGGAGGAAAAACAGTGAAAAAAACAGAAGTGAGTAAAGACGCAGACTTGCAAGAAATTTATCTAGCTGGGGGATGTTTCTGGGGAGTGGAGGAATACTTCTCACGCGTTCCTGGAGTGACAGATGCCGTTTCAGGCTATGCAAATGGTAGAGGGGAAACAACCAAGTACGAATTGATTAACCAAACAGGACATGCAGAGACTGTCCATGTCACCTATGACGCCAATCAAATTTCCCTCAAAGAAATTCTGCTTCATTACTTCCGCATCATTAATCCAACCAGCAAAAATAAACAAGGAAATGATGTGGGGACCCAGTATCGTACTGGCGTTTATTACACAGATGACAAGGATTTAGAGGTAATCAACCAAGTCTTTGATGAGGTGGCTAAGAAATACGACCAACCTTTGGCAGTTGAAAAGGAAAACTTGAAGAATTTTGTGGTGGCGGAGGATTATCACCAAGACTACCTCAAGAAAAATCCAAATGGCTACTGTCATATCAATGTCAATCAAGCTGCCTATCCTGTCATTGATGCCAGCAAATATCCTAAACCAAGTGATGAGGAATTGAAAAAGACCTTGTCACCTGAGGAGTATGCCGTTACCCAGAAAAATCAAACAGAACGAGCTTTTTCAAACCGCTACTGGGATAAATTTGAATCCGGTATCTATGTGGATGTGGCCACTGGTGAACCCCTCTTTTCATCAAAGGACAAGTTTGAGTCTGGTTGTGGCTGGCCTAGTTTCACCCAACCAATCAGTCCAGATGTTGCTACCTACAAGGAAGATAAGTCCTACAATATGACGCGCATGGAAGTGAGAAGCCGAGTTGGAGATTCTCACCTTGGACATGTCTTTACAGATGGGCCTCAGGACAAGGGGGGCTTACGCTACTGTATCAATAGTCTCTCTATCCGCTTTATTCCCAAAGACCAAATGGCAGAAAAAGGTTATGCCTATTTACTAGATTATGTCGATTAAGAAGTCTTTCCTAAGCAGTTAGAGGAGAATTTTGCTATACTGATACTAGTAAGTGGTAAAGGAGCAGAGCATGACCTACACAATCTTAATCGTAGAAGATGAGTATCTGGTAAGGCAAGGCTTGACCAAGCTGGTCAATGTAGCAGCCTACGATATGGAAATCATCGGTCAGGCTGAAAATGGAAGGCAGGCTTGGGACTTAATTCAAAAGCAGGTGCCAGATATCATTTTAACCGATATCAACATGCCTCAGCTGAATGGCATCCAGTTGGCCAGTCTGGTACGAGAAACCTATCCTCAGGTGCATCTGGTATTTTTGACAGGTTACGATGATTTTGATTATGCCTTGTCTGCTGTTAAACTCGGTGTAGATGATTACCTGCTCAAACCCTTTTCTCGTCAGGATATTGAGGAAATGTTGGAGAAAATCAAGCAAAAACTAGACAAGGAAGAAAAAGAAGAGCAGTTACAAGATTTATTAACCGATAAGTTTGAGGGAAATATTGCTCAGAAAATCCAGTCCCATCTAGCTGACAGTCAGTTTAGTTTGAAGTCTTTGGCCAGTGACCTAGGTTTTAGTCCGACTTATCTGAGTTCCTTAATTAAGAAAGAGTTGGGCCTGCCTTTTCAGGATTACCTAGTGAGAGAGCGTGTCAAACAAGCCAAGCTCTTGCTTCTGACTACGGATTTAAAGATTTATGAGATAGCCGAAAAGGTTGGTTTTGAAGACATGAACTACTTTACTCAACGTTTTAAACAGATTGCAGGTGTGACACCTCGTCAGTTTAAGAAGGGAGAAGGCCGATGAAGCGTTCGTCTCTTTTAGTCAGAATGGTTATTTCCATCTTTCTGGTCTTTCTCATTCTCCTAGCTCTGGTTGGGACTTTCTATTATCAATCTAGTTCAGCAGCCATTGAGGCCACTATTGAGGGCAATAGCCAAACGACCATTAGCCAAACTAGCCACTTTATTCAGTCTTATATCAAAAAATTAGAAACCACCTCTACCAGTTTGACCCAGCAGAAGGATGTCTTGGCCTATGCTGAGAATCCTAACCAAGACCAAGCCAAGGGAATCCGAGATCTGTTTTTGACTATCTTAAAGGCAGACCAGGACTTGAAAACGGTGGTACTGGTCACCAAATCCGGTCAGGTTATTTCTACAGATGATAGTGTGCAGATGAAAACTTCCTCAGATATGATGGCTGAGGATTGGTACCAAAAGGCCATTCATCAGGGAGCTAAGCCAGTTTTAACCCCAGCTCGTAAATCAGATAGTCAATGGGTCATTTCTGTTACTCAGGAACTTGTTGATGAAAAGGGAGCCAATCTTGGCGTGCTTCGTTTGGATATTTCCTACGAAACTCTGGAAGCCTATCTCAACCAACTCCAGTTGGGCAAGCAGGGCTTTGCCTTTATCATCAATGAAAACCATGAATTTGTCTACCATCCTAAACGTACTGTCTATAGCTCAGCGAGTGAAATGGAGGCCATGAAACCCTACATCGAGACGGGGCAGGGCTATACGCTGGATCATCAATCCTACGTCAGTCAGGAACAGATTGCAGGAACTGATTGGACGGTTATAGGCGTGTCTTCGTTGGAGAAGTTAGACCAGGTTCGGAGTCAACTCATGTGGACCTTGCTTGCTGCTAGTGCCTTATCTCTTCTTGCCTGTCTCTGCTTGGTGTGGTTCAGTCTCAAACGCTGGATTGCCCCTTTGAAGGATCTGAGAGAAACCATGCTGGAAATTGCTTCTGGTACACAAAATCTTCGTGCTAAGGAAGCTGGCGCCTATGAACTGAGAGAAGTGACTCGTCAGTTCAATGCCATGCTGGATCAGATTGATCAGTTGATGGCAGATGTGCGCAGGCAGGAAGAAGCAACCCGGCAGTATGAACTTCAAGCACTGTCGAGCCAGATTAACCCCCATTTCCTCTATAATACTTTGGACACTATCATCTGGATGGCAGAGTTTCAGGATAGTCAGCGAGTGGTTCAGGTGACCAAGTCCTTGGCAACCTATTTCCGCTTGGCGCTCAATCAAGGAAAGGATTTGATTTCTCTTTCTGATGAAATCAATCATGTCCGCCAGTACCTCTTTATCCAGAAACAACGCTATGGTGATAAGCTGGAGTATGAGATTGCTGAAGATCCTGCTTTTGGTAACCTAGTCTTACCCAAGTTGGTGTTGCAACCTCTTGTAGAAAATGCTCTTTACCATGGTATTAAGGAGAAGGAAGGTCAGGGCCATATTAAAGTTTCTGTTCAGAAACAGGATACAGGGCTTGTCATCCGCATTGAGGATGATGGCGTTGGCTTCCGAAATCCTGACGATAGTAGTCAAAGTCAGCTCAAACGCGGAGGAGTTGGCCTTCAAAATGTCAACCAACGACTCAAACTTCATTTTGGAGACAATTACCAGATGAAGATCAATTCTGTACCCTCAAAAGGGACGACAGTTGAAATATACATTAATAAAATAGCAATCAGCTAACTCCCAGTTCACTCTGGGAGTTTTACTTTTAAAAATCAGAATGATTAGTTGGCCTTGATAAAATCAGTAAAAAAAGATATGATAGATAATGACAAAAGAGGTATCAAGTATGAAGGAAAAAGACATTCAAAGAGCAACAAGCCAGATTGTAGAAGATGTAATAGACAAGGCTAATTTGAAGCAAGGAGCTATCTTTGTTTTGGGCCTTTCTTCTAGTGAGGTGATAGGTGGTCAGATTGGCAAGGAATCCAGTCAAGAAATTGGGGAAATCATTGTGAAGACCATTCTAGCTATCCTAGAGGGAAAAGGGATTCATCTAGCTGTTCAAGGTTGTGAACATGTCAATCGAGCCCTCGTCGTTGAACGTCAGGTGGCAGAGCAGTTTGGTCTTGAAATCGTCAGTGTCCTTCCTACACTTCATGCAGGAGGTTCCGGTCAGTTGGCAGCCTTCAAGTTTATGCGGGATCCAGTTGAGGTTGAATTTATCAAGGCCCATGCTGGATTGGATATCGGAGATACTGCGATTGGCATGCATGTCAAGCATGTTCAGGTTCCGATTCGCCCTCTTTTGAGAGAAATTGGGCATGCCCATGTAACGGCTCTAGCTAGTCGTCCAAAATTAATTGGTGGTGTGCGTGCGCAGTATCCACAAGATTCTATCAGAAAGTCATGAGAATGAAAAAGACAAAACAACAACTAGAAAAAATTACCAAATATTCGATTCGTAAGCTCACTGTTGGGGTAGGTCCTGTAGCTATCGGGGCCTTCCTTTTTGGTGCCAGTACCCTTTCAGTAGATAAGGTGCATGCCAATGAAGTTAGCGGTGCTCATAGTGTTCATTACCGTTATTTGGCGGAGCAGGAATTGACCGAGTCTGAAAAAGCCCTGATTCACCATGAAGTTCCTACAGAATTTCAAGATGAAGATATTCTCTATGTAGTTTATCGCAAGAAAGCAACTAACAGTCAACAACTTCCTTACACAGGAAGTAAAGAACTATCCTTGGCTGGTCTTGGCTTGGCAACAGCCTCACTAGCAGTCTTTTTGGTATCCAAAAAAGGTCGCAAAAAGGTCCTAGGTGTTCTCTTGATTGGTTCTTTGGGAGCAAGCACTTTTGTACCTTATGGGACATTTGCATTTGAAAATAAAGAATTGCTTTCTTATAACCAAACTATTTCGGCCTCAACACATGAAGGCTTGGCTGAAGGGATTATCTATATTGATGGCTATGAATACATCGGATACTTCAAGGAAGCGGAACTCCATCCATCAAGACCAGTTTCAGCTGAACAGCCTCAGTTGCCAGTAGAGAAGCAAAGTTCAAAAGAAATCGAAAAAAACGAAGGCGTTCAAGATAGACCTGCTGTTACTCCTGAAATTGTCGTCGAGAAACCTCTAGTAGAGAATCCAGTTGCTCCTGCTGTTGAAGATAAACCAGTTTCTGAGAAGCCACAGGTTAGACAGGAAGAGAGCTTGGTAGAGATTCCTTTTGAAACAGTCACAAGCCCAGATGCGAATCTAGCAGAAGGACAGACTCGTATCGTCACAGCCGGAGTAAATGGTCAGCGTCGTCTTGTAACCAAAGTTTCGATGGTCAATGGTCAAGAAGTTAGAGAAGTCATTGAAGACCAAGTGGTTCAAAATCCTGTATCGCAAGTCATTGCAGTCGGAACTAAGAAAGAGGTACAACCTGCTCCAACTCCAGTACCACAAGCTGAACCAACTCACCAAGTAGCTAAAGGTACGCAAGAATCTGGCAAAGAAGGTCAATCTTTAACGCAACCCGAATTACCAGAGGTTACAGTAGAGTCTAAAGGAACTCAAGAGGCAGGTAAAGAAGGTCAATCCTTAACGCAACCATCCTTACCAGAAGCTACGGTAGATGCCAAAGGAACTCAAGAATCTGGCAAAGAAGGTCAAGCTTTAACTCAACCTGCATTACCAGATGCTCCAGTAGAAGTAAAAGGTACACAAGAGGCAGGTAAAGAAGGTCAAGCTCTTGTACAAGAACAGTTACCTGAGTACAAAGTAACTGAGGGAACCCTTGTTGAAACATCGACTACAGACCTAGACTACAAAACTGAAACGACTGAAGATCCAACCAAGTATACGGACGAAGAAACTGTCGTAAGAAATGGTGAAAAAGGTAGTCAAGTTACTAAAACAACTTATAAAACAGTAGAAGGTGTTAAAACTGACCAAGTTCTTTCAACTAGCACAGAAGTTACCAAGGAGCCTGTAAACCAACAGGTAAGTCGTGGAACAAAACCAATTGAAGGAACTCTTGTAGAAGAAAGTCTTGAAAAGATTCCATTTAAGGAAGTTGTTAAAGAAGATGACCAACTGAAAAAAGGCTTAGAAGTTGTAGCTCAAGAAGGAAAAGAAGGCCAGAAAAAAATCACCAAGACCTTTAATACCATTAAGGGAGTTAAAACAGGGGACGCTCCAAAAGTTACAGAGGAAATCCTTGAGGCACCTCAAGACAAAATTTTGAAACGTGGTACCAAGACCTTTGAAAAACCAATTTTAAGTTTGTCGCTTATCGATGTTAAAGATTTAAAACGAACATCTCAAATTCGTTACAATTTGGAAAACCCAAGTAAGGCAACTATAAAATCCATTACCCTAACTCTTAAAAAGGGTGATGAAATTGTCAAAACATTGACTATTTCACCAGACAACTTAACAGCTAGCCTGACAGATTTGCAGTACTACAAGGATTATAAACTCGAAACCAAGATGGTTTATGACCGTGGTGAAGGTGATGAAGAAGAAGTTCTAAGGGAAGAACCACTAAGAATTGACCTCAAAAAAGTTGAAGTCAAAAATATTAAAGAAACAAGCTTAATAAGTGTTGATACTGATGGTGTTGAAACGGATAGTAGCTTCTTAACTTCTGTTCCAACTGATGTAAAACCATACTATCTAAAAATCGCTACGCATGATAATAAGGTGACCCGTCTTGCTGTGGATAAAATCGAAGAAGTTACTGTCGATGGAAAAACACTATACAAGGTCACTGCTAAAGCTCCTGATCTAGTTCAGCATACTAATGGTAATGAACTCAGTGAAGAATATGTTCATTATTTTGCCAAGCCAAAATCTCACGAAGAGAATGTCTACTACGATTTCAATGAATTGGTAAAAGCGATGCAAGCTAATCGTAAGGGGACGTTTAAGCTTGGTGCAGATTTGAACGCAGCAAATGTTCCAACTCCAAATAAACAATATGTACCAGGTGTATTTAATGGTCATTTAACAAGTGTTGATGGAAAACAGTATACCATTCATAATATCGCTCGACCATTGTTTGAGCGTATTGAAAATGCTTCTGTGAAGAATATCAATCTTGGCAATGTGAATATTAATATGCCTTGGGCAGAAAATATTGCACCCGTTGCAAGAATTGTTAAAAATGCTGTAATCGAAAATGTCAAAGTTACAGGCCATATTATTGCGAAAAATGATATTGCTGGTGTGGTTAATAAATTAGATGGTGAGGGCGCTAAAGTTAATAATGTTGCTTTCATTGGTAAAATTGATGGTGTTGGGGATAAAGGATGGAATCTTGCTGGTATTGTGGGTGAGATTTGGAAAGGCCATGCGAATAAAACATATGTAGAAGCTGATATTACAGCAACTAAGGCTCGGGTTGCTGGTCTTGCGTCTACTGTTGACAATAGTTCGGACCCTAATGGCATCGGTAAATATGGGACTGTACGAAATTCAGTCGCTAAAGGAACAATTAAAGTTAAATCACCTGTAGATGTTGGAGGTTTCATCAGTAAGAACTGGGTATGGGGCAAACTTGAAAATAATGTTTCAATGATGAAAGTTGAGAACGGTGAAGAATTCTATGGTTCCGGTGATATTGATTACGATGGGGGATACTTCACGAATAATGCTCTTGAAAGAAACTTTGTTGTAAAAGATGTTAGTGCAGGTAAACATTCGTTCAAATATTCTCGTTCACATAGAATTAGAGAAATTAGTCTCGAAGAAGCTAATACCAAGATTGATGCAATGGGAATCACTGCTGATAAGTTTGAAATTAAACCTCTAATTGAGGACACTCTCAACAATACAAAATCATTAGATGAGACCTATAAAGATACTCAAGATTACAGAATTGACCGTGAGCTTGCTTACCGTAACATTGAAAAACTTCAACCGTTCTACAATAAAGAGTGGATTATCAATCAAGGTAACAAGATTCCAGAAGGATCTAAATTACTAACTACAGAAGTATTGTCTGTAACAGGTATGAAAGATGGTCAATTCGTGACGGACTTATCTGATGCTAGTCACATTATGATTCACTATGCGGATGGTACTAAGGAAGAAAAAGTTGTCACACGTAAAGCTGATTCTCAAGTTCAACAGGTTCGTGAATACAGTATCGAAGGTCTTGGTGACGTCGTTTATACACCAAATATGGTTGTTAAAGATAGAACACAATTAATCAACGATATTAAAGCAAAATTAGCAGGTGTTGAATTGATTTCACCTGAAGTGCGTGCGTTAATGGACAAACGTGGTAAAGCTGAAGAAAATACTGATGGTCGTAAAGATGGTTATATTAAAAATCTATTCCTTGAAGAAAGCTTTGAAGAAACGAAAGCTAATTTGGATAAATTAGTCAAAGCTTTAGCCGAAAACGAAGACCATCAATTGAATAGTGATGAAGCTGCCATGAAAGCTCTTCTTAAAAAAGTAGAAGACAACAAAGCTAAAATTATGATGGCTCTTACTTATTTAAATCGTTATTATGGATTTAAATACAATGATATGAGCATTAAAGACCTTATGATGTTCAAGCCTGATTTTTATGGTAAGAACGTTAACGTTATCGATAGATTGATTCAAATTGGTTCACGTGAACATTTCTTGAAAGGGGACCGAACTCAAGATGCTTATCGTGATGTGACTGCGGGAGCAACAGGTAAAGGCAATTTAAATGACTTCTTAACATATAACATGAAACTCTTTACAGAAGATACTGATATGAATGTATGGTATAAGAAAGCTATTTCTCATACTAACTATGTAGTTGAGAAACAATCATCTAACCCTGATTTTGCTAATAAGAAATATCACTTATATGAAAACTTAAATAACGGTGAACATGGTCGATACATTTTACCACTTCTTAATACGAAGAAGGCTCACATGTTCTTAATTTCAACGTACAATACGCTAGCGTTTAGTGCATTTGAGAAATATGGTAAGAATACAGAATCTGAACGTGAAGCGTTTAAGAAAGAAATCAATTTACGTGCACAAGAGCAAATTAATTACTTAGACTTCTGGTCAAGACTTGCTGCTGATAATGTACGTAATCAGTTATTGAAATCTGAAAACATGGTTCCATCAGCAATTTGGGATAACCATGGTGCCCCAGGTGGATGGGTTGATAGAATGGGTCATACGAAGAATGGTGATTATGCTCCAATTCGTGAGTTCTACGGACCTACAGGTAAATGGCACGGTGATAACGGTATGGGAGCTTACGCTTATATTTTTGACACTCCGCGAAACTCTGAAGCTGTATACTACATTTGGTCAAGTATGATCAGTGATTTCGGTACATCTGCATTCACACACGAAACTACACATATTAATGACCGTATGGCTTATTTAGGTGGATGGAGACATCGTGAAGGAACTGACGTAGAAGCATTTGCTCAAGGTATGTTACAATCACCAGCTGTATCAAGCTCGAATGGTGACTACGGTGCTTTAGGTCTTAACATGGCTTACAAACGTGAAAACGATGGTAACCAATGGTACAACTATGATCCAAATAAATTAGATAGTCGTGAGAAGATTGACCATTACATGAAGAACTATAACGAAGCTCTTATGATGCTTGATCATTTAGAAGCTGATGCAGTTATTGCTAAGAATGCCGGAACTAACGATAAGTGGTTTAAACGAATTGATAAGAAATGGCGTGAAAAAGCTGATCGTAACGGTCTTATTGGACAACCTCACCAATGGGATTTAGTTCGTGACCTTAATGATGAAGAGAAAAACCTTAAACTTACAACCATAGATCAGCTTGTAGATAACAACTTCGCTACTAAACACGGACTACCTAGAAATGGTCATTACCGTGCTGAAGGATTCGATAGTGCCTATACAACAGTTAATATGATGACTGGTATTTACGGTGGTAATACAAGTCAAAGTGCCGTTGGTTCAATCTCATTCAAACACAATACATTCCGTATGTGGGGTTACTTCGGATATATCAATGGATTTGTAGGATATGCTTCTAACAAGTATAAACAAGAATCTCAAAAAGCTGGAAATAAAGGTCTTGGTGATGACTTCATCATCGATAGAGTTTCTGGTGGTAAATTCAAATCACTTGAAGCTTGGAAGAAAGCTTGGTATAAAGAAGTATACGATAAAGCTCAGAATGGTTTTGCTGAAATTGAAATTAACGGTGAGAAAATTTCGACTTATGCTAGACTTAAAGAATTATTCAACGAAGCTGTTGAAAAAGACTTGCAAGGGAATAAATTCGACAATACTGTTAGACTTAAAGAAAAAGTTTATAAACAGTTACTTCAAAAATCAGACGGATTCTCAGGAAATCTTTTTAAAGCATAAATTGTATTAAATAGATGAGTAAAAAGGTAGATTAAGTTTTTCTTGATTTACCTTTTTATGCTATACTTAAGCTATGCATAGAAAAACAGTGATTGATTTTAGGGCTTTGGGGGAGAGATACACCTTCACTCAGCCGATCAAAGAGTTAAAAACGAGAGATTTAGCAGAAGTGGCAGACTTGCTGGCACAAGTGGAAAGCTACCAAGAGCAAGGTTATTATGTGGTGGGCTATGTCAGTTACGAGGCTGCACCTGCATTTGAGGAGAAATTAGCAGTTCACAAGGTTCCTCTACTGGGCGAGTATTTGCTTTACTTTACCGTTCACGATAGGGTGGAAACATCCCCTATTCCTCTGACTTATGAGGAAGTAGATTTGCCTTCAAAGTGGCGGGAACAAACATCTGCAGAGGACTATGAAAAAGCTATTTCCCAGATTCACCATCATTTGCGTCAGGGGGACACCTACCAGGTAAATTACACTGTCCAACTCAAGCAAGACTTAAGCGCCAATCCTTTTGCCATCTACAATCGTATGGTGGTAGAGCAGGAGGCGGGCTACAATGCCTATGTTGAACATGATGAGATGGCAGTGATTTCCATGAGTCCAGAGCTATTTTTTGAGCAAAATGACCGAGAATTAACGACTCGTCCAATGAAGGGAACAACTAAACGTGGTCTGACTGACGATGAAGATTTGAAAGAAGCAGCTTGGTTGGAGCAAGATCCTAAAAATCGCTCTGAAAATATGATGATTGTGGATCTCTTGCGCAATGATATGAACCGTATTTCTGAAGTTGGCAGTGAGCATGTGGAGCGTCTGTGCCAAGTGGAGCAGTATTCGACTGTTTGGCAGATGACTTCGACCATCAAGAGTCAGTTGCGAGAGGATGTGGACTTGGTTGCCATTTTTCGCTCTCTCTTTCCTTGTGGATCAATAACGGGAGCTCCCAAAATTGCGACTATGGAGATTATCAAGGACTTGGAGCCACAACCCAGAGGAGTTTACTGTGGAACGATTGGTCTCTTACTTCCAAATGGACGACGGATTTTTAATGTCGCCATTCGGACCATTCAACTTCACAAGGGCCAAGCCATTTATGGAGTGGGTGGTGGCATTACTTGGGATAGTACTTGGGAATCTGAATACCGAGAGGTTCATCAAAAGGCGGCTGTTCTCTATCGTAAACAAGCTCGTTTCAAGCTGATTACAACTGGGAGAATCAGCCAAAAACAACTGCTGTTTGAAGATCAACATCTGGAAAGACTGACAAAGGCGAGTCGTTATTTTTCCTTTCCTTTTGACCCAGAAGAACTGAGACAAAATATAGAGGAAGAGTGCCAAGTTTGTGATGTTAATCAAGACTATCGCTTACGAATTAGTCTCAGCAAATCTGGAGAGATGAAAGTCAGTCGCCAAATATTGGAACCTCTCAGTCCGACCTTCTGCCAGTCCAAACTTTGCCTTCAGAAAGCTGATTTGCAGCAAGCATTTACCTACTTCAAAACCACTCACAGACCGCACTTGAGCTTAGGGGAACAGGAAATCATTTACCATAATGTGGCAGGAGAGCTATTGGAAACGTCTATCGGGAATCTAGTTCTGAAAATTGCTGGAAAACTCTACACACCGCCTACCAGTCTAGGAATTTTGCCAGGAATTTATCGTCAACATTTGCTGGAAACAGGACAGGTAAAAGAGAAAATTATGACTTTGGAAGACCTGAACCAAGCAGAAGCTATCTATGGCTGTAACGCAGTCAGAGGTTTGTATGAGTTGGAAGTGATAGGATTGTGAGTTTTATCTATTAATAGCTTTTAGTATATATTAATACATATTTGTGTTATAATGTAACCGTAAACAAAAAAATTTAAAGGAGATTTTTGATGAAATCAAAAATAGTTTTGGGAGCTTCGCTAGCAATCGCAACACTTAGTTTAGTATCTCTTGTCGAGATTGAAGGCTTCCCACCGTTTTTAATAGAGAATGTGAGCGCAAATACTCATTCTGTAAATAAAGTTATTAATCATAAAGTAAATATTTACTTAGAAAATGCTGATGGGGGTAAAGGTCTAACTGTAAACTTTTCAACAGATAGTGTTAGTCCCGATTTATTTGATGAGTTTGCGAAAAAGAATGGAATTACAATAAAAACTAAGTTAGTTAATGCTAAGACAGGTGAAGTTGTAGAAGAATTTTTAACACCAAGTGTTTTTTTACGTTCTAATGATTTAACAAGTGGGACCACATCTTCGTTTGTTTTTAGTGAATATCCTGATGGAGAATATAAATATGTTGTATCTGGAGGAGACTTTATTGATCCTAAGACTAAATTTAAACATCAGTATAGAGGTGAATCTCCAGTTTTTAGAATACGTAATCGAAAATATGTGGAGTTGGGAACAACTGATAAAAAATTAGATGGAAGACGTGATGATAGCATTTATAAAGATGGAGTTGTTGAACACAAGGTAAATTTAAATTTAACAAGTTATCGAGGAGGTAATGGAGTTACTGCAATCTTTTCGACTGATAATGTTAACCCTAACTTACTTAATGCTTCTGGTGAAAAGGCTAAAGAAGTTTTTATTAGGTCTAAGTTAATTAATGTTAAAACTGGAGAGGTTGTTGATGAAACGTTTTCTCCCACAGTAAGTTTAACCACTAAAATTTTGACAAGTGGTTCTACAGCAACATTTTATCATATAGATTTAACTGATGGCGAATATAAATATGTTGCGTATGAAAGCCAGCAATATACTGATCCTCAAACTACATTGACTCATCAGTATAGAGGAGAATCTCCTATTTTTAGTATCAAAGATGGAAAATTTTCTGGTTTAGTACCATCTTCACAATCAGATCAAAAACCAAAAGATACGACTTCTAAACAGGAGAAACAGAAGGCTACAGATCAGTCTGGTTGGTCAGGAACATCCTATTATCAAAATGGCGTAAAAGTAACAAATAAGTGGATTTTTGATAAAAAAGCTAATTCGTACTTCTATCTAAATTCTTCAGGAAACTATACACAAAATAATTGGGTAGGTAATTATTATCTCAAATCAGATGGTAAGATGGCTAAAGGTGAGTGGATATATGATAGTAACTACAAATCATATTACTACTTGACGTCAGAAGGAAGCTACGCTCGTAATACTTGGGTGGGCAATTACTACCTTAAATCAAACGGTAAGATGGCTAAAGGTGAGTGGGTGTATGATAGTAGCTACAAATCATACTACTACTTGACATCAGAAGGCAGTTACGCTCGTAACACTTGGTCAGGTAATTATTATCTCAAATCAGATGGTAAAATGGCTAAAGGTGAGTGGATATATGATAGTAACTACAAATCATATTACTACTTGACACCAGAAGGAAGTTATGCTCGTAACACCTGGGTAGGAAATTACTATCTTAAATCAAACGGGAAAATGGCTGTTAATGAACGTACACCAGATGGTTATCGTGTAGATGGTTCAGGTAAGTGGATTCGTTAACGTAATTTTAGTAAAGAAGCTAGGAAAATTGGCTTCAAATTCAGAATAACGTATAATATCAATATTTTTTAATTCTTGATATTATACGTTTTATTTCTATCTAAATGCTTCGGGAAACTATGTCCAAAATGCTTGGGTAGGCAATTACTATCTTAAATCAAACGTTAAGATGGCCAAGAATGAATGGGTTGATGGTGGACGTTACTTTGTAGGTTCTGATGGCTTATGGCAAAATCAGTCAGTTAGCCAGTCCAGCTCTAACCAGACTAAAACAGACTATGCAAATGCTCTTGAGAAAGCAAAAAATTACAATTTGTGGGCAAATATGTCTAAGAAGCGTTTGTACAAACAATTGACTTCTCAATATGGAGAAAAATTTCAAAGTGATGCTGCACAATATGCCATCGATCATTTGAATGCAGATTATAAATCAAACGCCTTAGCTAAAGCAAAGAATTATCGAAAATGGTTTAAGAACTCGAAGTCAGCAATTTATAATCAACTAGTTTCGCCTTATGGTGAAGAATTTACAGAAGAAGAAGCTAATTATGCAATTCAACATCTTGACGACTAATTATTTAGAATAACTATTTTAACACTGATTGACAAGTCAAGTGCAACAAAGTTGTTCCTCTAATTAAGAGAGTATCTTTAAAGCTGTTTGAGTGAGCTCAAACAGCTTTTTTGCGGACTATAGCCAAGTTCAAAATAGAAGGTTCTCCTATTTCAAAAAGGGGTTGGAGTTTATAGGTGTGAACAAAGGCATCTATGCTATATCCCGTTGGTTTCTCTCCCATTACTTCTGTAAATTGTTTCAGAAAGTCGTCCGATAAACGATCTAGTTTCAAATAATAGCTGGCTTCTCTAGCATACTGATAATGATTATGGGTAGCATCTGCATAATGGTGTAGGTAATAGATCTTCTGCCCATTGACTTATTTCACTTGTGTTATGGAACCACGATTCTTTTTACGCGTAATAGTAGAGCAGTTTCCCCCAGTCTACGAGCAAACTCAGCAGGTTTGAGTCCTACGTTTAAATAAGCTTCAATTTCTACTCGCTCAGCTTCAGATAAGTGCTTGTATGAGAATAATTAGTGGACATGTTCATCTTCCTTTATACTGTTTTTCGCAACTCTAGTATATCAGATGAACATGTCTTTTGTGTTGCACTTCATTTTAAAATAGGGCTTTCATAACTAGTTATTATTTGAGTGTAAAAAAATTAAGTATATGGTATACTATAGGTATAAATCATTAAAAACAATGGAGATTTTTATGAAAAAATCAAATAAAATTTTAGTAACCAGCTTAGCCGCTGCAACACTGGGACTTATTTCATTTGCGGATACAACTGGAGACTTTCCTTTCTCGGCTCAGCATGTTTCTGCTCAAGAAAAGGATGTGTCTAAAAATGGTAAGGTTGTAAAAGAGAATACAACTTCGGCGCCAAATCAAGCTGAAAAATCAAAAACACCAGCGCAAAATCCTGCTGAGAAACCAAAAACACCAGCACCGAAACCAGAACCAGAACCAAAACCAGCGCCGAAACCAGCTGAGAAACCGAAAACACCAGCTCAAAAACCTGCTGAGAAACCTAAAAATACAAGTCCTAAAGAGGATAAGTCCAAATCTACAGCTCAGTCTGGTTGGGTAGGCTCATCATACTATCAAAATGGTACTAAAGTTACTAATAAGTGGATTTTTGATAAAAAAGCTAATTCTTATTTCTATCTAAATGCTTCGGGAAACTATGTCCAAAATGCTTGGGTAGGCAATTACTATCTTAAATCAGATGGTAAAATGGCTAAGAGTGAATGGATTTATGATAAAAACTATGGATCCTATTATTATCTAACCGCAGAAGGTAGCTACGCTCGAAACGCATGGGTAGGTAATTACTATCTAAAATCAGACGGGAAAAGAGCTAAAAATGAATGGATTTATGACAATAACTATGGGTCATACTATTATTTAACAGGAGAAGGCAGCTACGCTCGTAACACATGGGTAGGCAATTACTATCTTAAATCAGATGGTAAGATGGCTAAAGCTGAGTGGATTTATGACAAAAACTATGGATCCTATTATTATCTAACAGGAGAAGGCAGCTACGCTCGCAACAAATGGGTAGGTAATTACTATCTAAAATCAGATGGTAAGATGGCCAAAAATGAATGGGTAGATGGTGGTCGTTATTATGTAGGAGATGATGGTCTGTGGCAACCAAAACCAGCGCCAAAGTCAGCACCAAAACCAGCTGAGAAACCGAAAACGCCAGCACCAAAACCAGCTGAGAAACCGAAAACTCCAGCTCAAAAACCTGCTGCGAAACCGAAAACACCAGCACAAAAACCAGCTGAGAAACCGAAAACACCAGCACAAAAACCTGCTGCGAAACCAAAAACACCAGCACAAAAACCTGCTGCGAAACCGAAAACACCAGCTCAAAAACCTGCTGAGAAACCGAAAACACCAGCACCAAAACCTGCTGAGAAACCAAAAACGCCAGCTCAAAAACCTGCTGAGAAACCAAAAACACCAGCACCAAAACCGGCTGAAAAAACTAAAGAAACAACTCCTAAACAGGATAAATCACAATCTAAAGTTCAGTTTGGCTGGGTAGGAAATTACTACCTCAAATCAGATGGAAAGAGAGCTAAAAATGAATGGGTAGATGGTGGTCGTTATTATGTTGATTCTGATGGAAAAAAGGTTAAAAGTGACTGGATTTATGATAAAAACTATGGATCCTATTATTATCTCACAGCAGAAGGCAGCTACGCTCGCAACAAATGGGTAGGAAATTATTATCTCAAATCAGATGGTAAGATGGCCAAGAATGAATGGGTAGATGGTGGCCGTTACTATGTTGATTCTGAAGGCAAAATGGTAAGGGGCAAATGGGTAGATGGTGGCCGTCACTATGTAGGATACGATGGTGTGCGGCAACCAAAACTAGATGGGAAGCAGTACAATGCTGCTTTAAGTGAAGCGAAAAGCTATAATTCGGTTTTACATATGTCAAAAAAAAATCTCTATGACCAATTAACGTGGAAAGGTTTTTCAAGTTCAGCAGCGCAGTATGCCATCGAACACTTGAATGCAGATTACAAAGCAAATGCCTTAATTCAAGCAAGAGAATACCGAAAATATAACAATCTCTCAAAGACAGAAATTTATGAGAGGCTAACTCTTAGAAAATTTACCAAAGAAGAAGCCAACTATGCCATTCAAAAACTAGATTTAACAACAGAAGGAAGCATTGTCCGCAATAAATGGGTAGGATACTATTATTATAAATCAGATGGAAAGGTGGCCAAGAATGAATGGGTAGATGGCGGTCGTTACTATGTTGATTCTGAAGGCAAAATGGTAAAGGGCAAATGGGTAGATGGTGGCCGTCACTATGTAGGATACGATGGTGTGCGGCAACCAAAACTAGATGGGAAGCAGTACAATGCTGCTTTAAGTGAAGCGAAAAGCTATAATTCGGTTTTACATATGTCAAAAAAATATCTCTATGACCAATTAACGTGGAAAGGTTTTTCAAGTTCAGCAGCGCAGTATGCCATCGAACACTTGAATGCAGATTACAAAGCAAATGCCTTAATTCAAGCAAGAGAATACCGAAAATATAACAATCTCTCAAAGACAGAAATTTATGAGAGGCTAACTCTTAGAAAATTTACCAAAGAAGAAGCCAACTATGCCATTCAAAATCTAGGGGATAAATAGTTATTAATTATTAGATGTAACTTTTTCACGCAAACCTTTGCACAAAATTGATGATTTTGTTATACTATATCTGTAAGCATTTTCAATTTAAAAGGAGAAGACGATGAGTCAAAAGATTATTGGGATTGACCTTGGTGGGACATCTGTTAAGTTTGCGATTTTAACTCAAGAGGGAGAAATCCAAGAAAAATGGTCTATCAAGACCAATATTTTGGATGAAGGAAGCCATATTGTAGACGATATGATTGAGTCTATTCAGCATCGCTTGGACTTGCTTGGATTGTCTGCTACGGATTTCCGAGGCATTGGAATGGGATCACCTGGTGTGGTTGACCGTGAAAAAGGGACTGTTATCGGTGCCTACAACCTCAACTGGAAAACCCTTCAACCAATTAAAGAAAAGATTGAAAAAGCCTTGGGGATTCCATTCTTCATTGATAATGATGCCAACGTAGCTGCTCTTGGTGAGCGCTGGATGGGTGCTGGTGACAACCAACCAGACGTTGTCTTTATGACACTTGGTACCGGTGTTGGTGGCGGTATCGTCGCTGAAGGAAAACTGCTTCATGGTGTTGCTGGTGCAGCAGGAGAGCTTGGTCACATCACTGTTGACTTTGACCAACCAATCGCTTGTACCTGTGGTAAAAAAGGCTGTCTTGAGACAGTTGCTTCTGCAACAGGGATTGTCAACTTGACACGTCGTTACGCTGATGAATACGAAGGTGATGCAGCCTTGAAACGCTTGATCGACGATGGAGAAGAAGTAACTGCTAAAACTGTTTTTGATCTTGCAAAAGAAGGAGACGACCTTGCCTTGATCGTTTACCGTAACTTCTCACGTTACTTGGGAATCGCTTGTGCCAATATCGGCTCCATCCTCAACCCTTCAACAATCGTTATCGGTGGAGGTGTGTCAGCTGCAGGAGAATTCCTTCTCCAAGGTGTTCAAAAAGTGTACGACGAAAATACCTTCCCACAAGTACGCACAACAACTAAATTAGCTCTTGCAACTCTAGGAAATGACGCTGGAGTGATCGGAGCAGCATCACTTGTATTGCAATAAGATCATAAAAGGAGAAAAACACTACTTTAAAGCCAGTGATTTTCCTCCTTTCTTTTTTTATGCTATACTAGTTAGGACAATAAATGAGGTGAGAGTAAATGACAAAAGCTGATACGATTTTTAAAGAAAATATTGAACGAATCCTCAAAGACGGTGTCTTTTCTGAGCAGGCTCGTCCCAAGTACAAGGATGGGACTGTTGCCAACTCCAAGTACATAACGGGTGCCTTTGCTGAGTACGACTTGGCCAAGGGGGAATTTCCCATCACGACCTTGCGACCCATTGCAATCAAATCCGCCATCAAAGAAGTCCTCTGGATTTACCAAGACCAGTCTAATAGCCTAGAAGTTCTCAATAACAAGTACAATGTCCACTACTGGAATGACTGGGAAGTGGGAGAGACGGGGACCATCGGTGAGCGCTATGGGGCTGTGGTTAAAAAGCACGATATCATCAACAAGATTCTAAACCAGTTGGAAGCCAACCCTTGGAACCGTCGCAATATCATCTCGCTCTGGGATTACCAAGCATTTGAGGAGACAGACGGCCTTCTTCCATGTGCTTTCCAGACTATGTTTGATGTCCGTCGAGTTGATGGGGACATCTATCTAGATGCGACTTTGACCCAGCGCTCTAATGATATGCTGGTTGCTCACCACATCAATGCTATGCAGTATGTGGCTCTTCAGATGATGATTGCCAAGCATTTTGGATGGAAGGTTGGAAAGTTCTTCTACTTTATCAATAACCTTCACATCTATGATAATCAATTTGAACAAGCAGAGGAATTGCTTGGTCGTGAGCCGTCAAACTGCCAACCTCGTTTGGTTTTAAATGTTCCTGATGGGACTAATTTCTTTGATATCAAAGCGGAAGACTTTGAGTTGGTTGACTATGATCCAGTCAAGCCACAACTGAAGTTTGATTTGGCTATTTAAGAAAATAAAAAGAAGTTGAGATTTCTCAACTTCTTTTGTTGCTTAATGTGATACGCGACGGCGAGCTGCTTTTTTACGGTTTTCTTCGATGAAAGCTGCTTTTTGCTCTTCTGGCTCAATCACTTTCTTTTTAATTGCGTATACTGCACCTGCAACGGCAGCGACAGTTCCTGCGACACCTGTTACAAGACCTTTAGCGAATCCTTTAGCCATGAGTCTTCCTCCTTTATCTTCCTAATCAGCCAGGCTCCTCAAGAGATAGCATTTTTCTGACTGACCTTTTTGTGATATAATAATAGTAACGAAAAAATGGAAATTTTTCAAGGAAAAAAGATGAAAACAAAAATAATTGTGATTGTTGGACCGACTGCTGTTGGGAAGACAGCCCTTGCTATTGAAGTGGCTAAGCGCTTTGGTGGAGAGGTGGTCAGTGGTGACAGTCAGCAAGTATACAAAGGGTTGGATATTGGGACAGCCAAGGCTAGCCCAGAGGAGCAAGCAGCTGTTCCTCATCATTTGATTGATGTCAGAGAGGTGACCGAGTCTTACTCGGCTTTTGATTTTGTTTCAGAAGCTAAGAAGGCTATTGAGGATATTCAAAGCCGTGGCAAGCTAGCCATTATCGCTGGAGGCACAGGCCTTTATATCCAGAGCTTGCTTGAAGGCTATCATCTAGGTGGGGAAACACCTCATGAGGAGATATTAGCCTATCGAGCTAGTTTAGAGCCTTTATCAGATGAAGAATTAGCCAATCTTGTGGAGCAAGCAGGCCTTGAAATTCCCCAGTTTAACCGTCGTCGTGCCATGCGTGCCTTGGAAATTGTCCATTTTGGTCAGGATTTGGAAAATCAGGAAAGTCCTTATGAACCTTTGATTATCTGCTTGGATGATGAACGCAGTCAGCTTTATGAACGTATCAATCGCCGAGTAGATCTGATGTTTGAGGCTGGGCTTTTGGATGAGGCCAAGTGGCTCTTTGACCATTATCCAGATGTGCAGGCAGCCAAAGGCATTGGCTACAAGGAACTCTTTCCTTATTTCCGTGGGGAGCAAATTCTTGAGGAAGCGAGCGAGAGTCTTAAACAGGCGACTCGTCGTTTTGCTAAGCGTCAGTTGACCTGGTTCCGTAATCGCATGCAGGTGACCTTTTATCAGATCGGAGAGTCTGGCGTGAAGGATCGCATTTTTAGCCAGATAGAGGAGTTTTTAAATGATTGAAACGGAGAAAAAAGAGGAACGGGTCCTGCTGATTGGTGTTGAGTTGCAGGGCATGGACAATTTTGATCTCTCCATGGAAGAGTTGGCTAGTCTGGCTAAGACTGCTGGAGCAGTCGTAGTAGATAGTTACAGACAAAAACGTGAAAAATATGATTCCAAGACTTTTGTTGGCTCTGGTAAGTTGGAAGAGATTGCTCGAATGGTAGATGCGGAAGAAATTAGCACTGTCATCGTCAATAATCGTCTGACGCCAAGGCAGAATGTCAATTTGGAGGAAATTCTCGGCGTTAAAGTCATTGACCGTATGCAGTTGATTTTAGATATCTTTGCTATGCGGGCTCGAAGCCATGAAGGGAAACTCCAGGTTCATCTTGCGCAGCTCAAATATCTCTTGCCTCGTTTGGTTGGTCAGGGGATTATGCTCAGCCGTCAGGCAGGGGGAATTGGTTCCCGTGGTCCAGGTGAAAGTCAGCTGGAGCTGAACCGTCGTAGTGTTCGCAACCAGATTACAGATATCGAACGTCAACTCAAGGTGGTTGAGAAAAACCGAGCGACAGTTCGAGAAAAACGTTTGGAATCAAGTACCTTTAAGATTGGCTTGATTGGCTACACCAATGCTGGGAAATCAACCATCATGAACACCTTGACCAGTAAGACCCAATATGAGGCAGATGAGCTATTTGCGACTCTAGATGCGACAACTAAAAGTATTCATCTGGAGGGCAATCTACAGGTAACCTTGACTGATACCGTCGGCTTTATCCAGGATTTGCCGACTGAGTTGGTGTCAAGTTTTAAGTCGACCTTGGAAGAAAGCAAGCATGTAGACCTTCTAGTTCATGTCATTGATGCCAGCAATCCTTATCATGAGGAGCACGAAAAAACGGTTCTGTCTATCATGAAAGATTTGGACATGGAGGATATTCCTCGCCTGACACTTTATAATAAAGCGGATTTGGTGGAGGATTTCACGCCTACTCAAACACCTTATGCCCTCATTTCTGCCAAGTCGAAGGATAGTCGTGAGCAGTTGCAGGCTTTATTTTTAGAGAAAATCAAGGATATTTACGAACCCTTTACCCTGCGCGTCCCTTTTTCTAAGTCCTACAAGATTCATGATTTGGAAAGTGTAGCGATTCTGGAAGACCGTGACTATCAAGAGGACGGGGAAGTCATTACAGGCTACATTTCGAAGAAAAACAAATGGAGATTAGAGGAATTTTATGACTGATATCAAAACCTTAGCTCTAAAGTATGGGGGTTATACAAGTCTGGATAAGGTCTATCTGGGTCAGCTTCTAGCTGGCAAAACAGAGCAGGAGCAGTTGGCTCTCATCACCCCTCCACCTAGCGTGGTCAATGCTTACTTCGCAGAACTCTACCAGAAAAAGAGTCCTGAAGCTGCGACGGATTATTTTGCAGAACTCAGTCAGGAACTGAATCTCTACAATGCTGAGCCAAGTTTCACCTTTGAAAATAAGCCTTTTATTCGTCTTAACCTGTCGGGTAAATCCTTTGGCTTTTGCTATGAGAGTAAGGGCCTGGGGCGAATCTTCTCTGAAAATGAAGAGGAAATCTCGGATGACTTGCTCTTTGAGATTGCACAAATTTTCCCCCATCAACTCGTCTTTGAAGAGTCTGGAAAGATTTACATGAAGGATGCCGGAGATGAGGAAGTTGTTAGTGTAGAAAATCTCACAGCCTTGACAGACTTGGAAAGTTTAGTAGATGGCCGCAAGCGTCTCAAAGGCTACAGCCAAGAGGATCTACTGCAAGAAGCTAGAGCTTTTTCTGGCAAATTTTATTATCGCTCGGAAAACCGCACTGCTATGTTATATATTGATTAATTAGAAAGTATCGAATGGATATTCAATTTTTAGGAACGGGGGCTGGTCAGCCCTCTAAAGCCCGCAACGTTTCAAGTCTCGCCCTGAAACTCTTGGACGAGATTAACGAAGTCTGGCTCTTTGACTGTGGAGAAGGAACGCAAAATCGCATTCTGGAAACCACGATTCGACCACGTAAGGTCAGCAAAATCTTTATCACTCACTTGCATGGAGACCATATCTTTGGCTTGCCAGGATTTATCTCTAGCCGTGCCTTTCAGGCTAATGAGGAGCAGACAGATTTGGAAATCTATGGACCCCAAGGGATCAAGTCATTTGTCTTGACCAGTCTTCGTGTGTCAGGTTCACGCCTGCCCTATAAGATTCATTTCCATGAGTTCGACCAAAATTCTCTAGGGAAAATCCTTGAGACCGATAAATTCACGGTGTATGCAGAGGAGCTGGATCACACTATTTTCTGTGTTGGCTATCGTGTCATGCAAAAGGACTTAGAAGGTACCTTGGATGCTGAAAAACTTAAGGCCGCTGGTGTTCCATTTGGCCCGCTTTTTGGAAAAATCAAAAAAGGACAGGATGTTGTTCTCGAAGATGGGACTCAAATCAAGGCAGCTGACTATATCTCAGCTCCCCGTCCTGGTAAGATTATCACCATACTTGGTGACACCCGCAAAACCAATGCTAGTGTGCGTCTGGCTGTTAATGCCGATATCCTGGTCCATGAGTCCACTTATGGCAAGGGTGATGAGAAAATTGCCCGCAATCATGGCCACTCAACCAACATGCAGGCTGCACAAGTAGCGGAAGAAGCAGGAGTCAAATGCCTCTTGCTCAACCATATCAGTGCCCGCTTCCTATCAAAGGATATTAGTCAGCTTAAGAAAGATGCTGCTAGTATTTTTGAGAATGTCCATGTGGTTAAAGACTTGGAAGAAGTGGAAATTTAAGTGCCACAGAAAGGAAGAAACATGCGAACCATTCTCATTACAGGTGCTAGCGGTGGCTTAGCTCAAGAAATAGTCAAACTTTTGCCAGATGACCAACTCATTTTGCTAGGTAGAAATAAGGAAAAACTAGCCCAACTCTACGGAAACCATACCCATGTGGAATGGATTGAAATCGACATTACCGATGACTCGGCCCTAGAAACTCTGGTAGCTGACCTCTATCTCCGTTATGGTAAGATTGATGTCTTGATTAATAATGCTGGCTATGGAATTTTTGAAGAATTTGACCAGATTTCTGATCAAGACATTCACCAGATGTTCGAGGTCAATACCTTTGCTCTGATGAATCTGTCTCGTCGCATTGGGTGTCGAATGAAGGAAAGTCGAAAAGGCCATATCATCAATATTGTCAGCATGGCTGGCTTGATTGCAACAGCTAAGTCTAGCCTCTATTCAGCGACTAAGTTTGCGGCTATTGGTTTTTCCAACGCTTTACGCCTTGAACTCATGCCCTATGGTGTCTATCTAACGACGGTCAATCCAGGACCGATTCGTACTGCCTTTTTTGACCAAGCAGACCCAGATGGGAGCTACCTCAAGTCTGTTGACCGCTTTCTTTTAGAACCAGATGCAGTCGCTAGAAAAATAGTCAAAATCATAGGAAAAAACAAACGGGAACTCAATCTCCCAGTTTTGTTGAATCTAGCCCATAAGTTTTATACCCTCTTTCCCAAGCTAGCCGATAAGTTGGCAGGGGAGACTTTTAATTATAAATGAAAAAGCTGTTCCCTTGAGGAAGGGCTTTTTGCTTTAATTTGTCGGAAGAAGAGTTGTTTTAAAGTTTTAAAATCCAGTCTCTTCGTGCATATTCATAGCTTTTAGGGTATAATACAAATAAAAGAAATCAAGAAGATACTTAGAGTCCAATCTAGGTACAAAAAGATAGAATGATGGACACAGGAGTAAAAAATGGCAAAAAAGAAAAGAGTTACCTTACCCAAGGACTTTAATGAACTACTGACAGACGGCAATATTGACCAATTAAAGGCCGTATATGATAAGTGTGAATTAACCGCTCATGATGGAAGATTTAGCTTAAGTACGGCTCTCCATTTCGGTGGTGTACCTGATGAACTGGTTATTTGGCTTGTAGAAGAGGGCTTGGATATCAATATCCCTGATTATTATGGAGCGACTCCTTTGTACCGTCAGGCAACCATGGGAAGAGATACTGTAAAACTCTTAGTCGAATTGGGTGCAGACATTGAAAAAACCAATACTTATGGCAATACACCCTTGCATGTGGCAGCTCAGTTTTTTCATCCTAAGACCGTTGCACTTCTCATAGAAAAGGGAGCAAATGTTAACCCTAAAAATGATAGGGGACAGACCCCACTAGACTCCGTACTCATTGTCTGTCGAGGAATCTATATTGCCCAAACAGCTGAAGTTGCCTCTATGCTGCTGGATGCAGGTGCTAAGAAAACATCTGCTATGAAAGAAATGGTTGAAAATATTGGTAAGGATTTTGAATTTCATAGAGAAGGGATCAATCCCGACTATCTACAAGCAGCAGATCAGGGTCTAGAAAAACTTTATGCTTTGTTTGATGTCAAGCCGGTAGCCAAACGAATAACCCACGATGGAGTTTCTCCGATTCTCGTAAAAGAAGGTAGTTGGGAGGAACAATATGAGGAACTTTGGTCCTTCTTAATCCCTTCGAGTGGAGCAGCCAAAACTGTTCAGGGAGAAGTTATCCGTATACCAGGTCGAGTTCGAGATGAACTGGATCGCAATGGTGGGGTCAACTGGGATAGGGACTATAGAAAAATGCTTCAGGCTCTCCCTCAATACTTGTCTCTAGGAATCCCTCTTTCAGATCAAGAATTAGAAGAGACTAAAGAGCTTATTGCTCAGGTCCATGGGAAAGATTTTGATGACGAGCCTCGCCTAGACCGCCTGTGTCAGCTAGCTCTTGCTTGGATTAAGCAAAATCCTGAACCCCTTCTCCTAGAAAAAACAAGTTATAAGCGGTAAAAGGAATTTGAAGCTACTTAAAATAAAGAACTCAAGGTGAAATGATGCAACTAATTGACCAAGTTAAGAAATTAGAAACTTATATTTGTGAGTATTTTGAAGACTGGGATTTGGATGATCCTGTGGAAGAGGAATACCTAGATGATTATCAGAATATTTCTGGTGCTTCTGAGGAAGAGCTTCAAGGCTTTGAGGAAAGACTTGGTATTCGTCTACCTAGTGACTTCAAAGAGCTTTATAGCTATAAGAATGGGAGTAAATACCTCTCTATTTTACCTTGTGTGATTGACCAGAGAGAGCTGACTTTTTCTCTCATGAGTCTGCAGGAAATTGAGACTTGTAAAAAATACTTTCAAAATAGAGATGCTCTGTTAACAGAATTTCCCGATTATTTTTCTAGTCAAGATCTGGAAAATATGCGTAATAGTAGAATTAAGCCCTATCTTTTTAATAAAAAATGGCTTCCTTTTGCTCAGTATTGTGACTCTTGTTATCTTATGCTGGATTTTGATCCAGACCCAGAGGGGCAGGAAGGGCAGATTATTTGCTACATCCATGAGCCTGATGAAATTATCTATGTAGCAGAAAGTCTTACGGAGTTGATTGAAGAGATAATGGATGAAATCATATGAATGGACAAATGTACCAAATAGCCTGTATCGTGGCAGCAGCTAGGAAGGCTTTAAAAACTGATCAGGCAATCTTGTATCATCCTGACCAATATATCAATAAGATTTGCTTTCAAATTTTGCCGTCAGAAAATGGGAAAACTACAGAACTTTCTGTAGCTGATTGGTTTGAAAATCTTAAGGAAAAAGGTTTGAAGGACTTAAAATTATTTTGCCCTATCTCAGTAAATGACAGAGGTATTTTAGGTTTCTCCAATACGACACAGAGTTCAATTCTCTGTTTTTATAAAGATGGGAAGGCAAGTTATTTCCTACCAAATTGGGAAGCTGCTTCCGCAGGTAGGGGCTGGGATGTTACCTACACCGAGTATGAATGGGAAAGGTCTTCTCAAGACATTCCCCACTATGAAAATAATATCGAAGAATTTAAGGACATATTGACTCGTATAGAAAATCTAGCAAGTAAAATTGAATGTGAAAACTTTGCAAAAGTCTTTCACTCTGCTAGAAACTTTTTGCTAGACCCAGAATCTGGTAAAGGACTGGCAGAACCTCAAATTCCACCGAAACATCTAAGCATATTTAGAGCTGCAAGTGCAGCGGATGTTTTTGGAGCAATGGGCTCCTGGAATGATGAGCCTGGATGGCTGGCACAAGTTAAGGGACTTGGTCAACAATACGATGAACTTTCAGATCAATTGCTAAGAAATATTAGATTAGCTATTCTATATGCCATCAACGAGTGGTGATGGATTAGGAGAGAGAAAATGGGAAGTTAAAGTTAAGCCTATTGAATAAATGGGAGCTTGACAAGGATTACGGTATTGTCCTAAGCTCAGCCATGCTACATGATGATTGAGCCGTGGTCTTGGCTAGTGAGAAGGAAACTTTCAATCGCTACTGTCTACTAGAAGTATCTCCTTTGGGAGTGAAGGAGATAGATACTTGGGATTGTGACCATGGTTGGGAGAAAGAGGGTCTACTCTTTACGGATTCGTCGTATCTTATCCTGAACCCCCTATTTAAGAATGATGATTGGAAAGGGAAGCAAAAGCTATTTTCTCTGACAACAAGAGAATTGTGCGATAGAGCCTTGCCTAGAGGAATGAGTAAACACAAGGTTCAAAATATAACAGATAACATTTGTTTAACCTTCCTGTACGACAGAGGTTTAAAAGAACTTGCCTTTTGTCGGATTGACTAGATTGTGAGGCTGAATTTAGGAGCTTTTTATTGATAGGTGCTGAAATTTCTGGATTAGTCTGCAGAATTTATTTTGAGCTGTTTTCTTGCGAAATTTGACCCAGTATTGTAAATCGAATCTTAAAATAGTATACTAGAAACATTGATTGTGAAAAACGTTTGCTTTTCATTAGTTTTAGGAGACAAGACATGGAAGTGACAGCCATTTATCATAGACCAGAATCAGAGTATGCTTATCTTTACAAAGAAGGTCGGCTACATATCCGAATTAGAACGTAGAAAAATGATGTTCAGAAGGTTATTCTGCATTATGGAGATCCATTTATTTTCATTGAGGATAAGTATGAAGCTAAGAAAGAAATGACCAAAGTAACTTCAGACGCTTTACTTGATTATTGGCAGGTTACGGTCTCTGTTGATTTTTTACGCATTCAGTATCTCTTTGAACTCCTTGATAAAGAGGGTAAGGGTATTTTTATGTAGATAAGGAACATACTCAAGAAAACTTGGATGCTGAAGGAAATGGCTTTAAACTTCCTTATGTTCACGAAATTGATGGATGTCAGGTTCCTAGTTGGGTTTCAAATACCGTGTGGTATCAGATTTTCCCAGAACGCTTTGCTAATGGAAATCCTCATTTGACGTCAGATGGGAGCTACCTTAAGTCGGTTGACCGCTTTCTTTTAGAACCAGATGCAGTTGCTAAAAAGATTGTCAAAACCATAGGAAAGAATAAACGAGAACTTAATCTTCCTTTTTTGCTCAATTTAGCTCACAAATTTTATAGCCTCTTTCCCAAGCTAGCCGATAAGTTGGCAGGGGGAATCTTTAACTATAAGTAAAAGGAGTTCCTTTTGTAAGGAACTTTTTTATGATATTTTACTGAGTGATAAGAACTGTTTGTTTTTTGTTCTAAATCTACATTCACATTTTTTGAATCTTCTACAAATTTTAGAAAAAACAATCAAAAATATGATTTTTTGTGTTTAGGGTATTGAAATTTCCTATATTATTTTATAAAATAAGGATAAAAGGCTATGAAAAAGTAATGCGCTTACAAAGAAATGGAAGCGGTTACTAAAGGAGGATTTTATGGAAAAAGGCTTTTGGAATCGTAAAAGAGTCTACAGTATTCGTAAGTTTGCTGTAGGAGCTTGCTCTGTCATGATTGGAACCTGTGCTGTTCTATTTGGAGGAAGTGTTGTTGGAGAATCACCAGTTTTTGCCGATGAAACTCCTATTGCGCACACTGTAGAACAAGCAAAAGAGGAAAGTCCAGCAGTGGAGGAAAAACAGGATCAAGCAGTAGTAGAGAATAACGAGGCTGTAAGTGTCGATCAAAGTCAAGCTGCTCCCATTGAAGGAAGTAAACCAGAGGTGAAAGAAGATGAACCTGTAACTCCGAAAGAGGAAAAAGCGTCACTAAAACCTGAAGAAACAGCTCCAAAGGTAGAATCTCAAGCTTCAAGTCAAGAAAAACCTGTTAAGGAAGAGTTGAAAGCTGCGACAAATGAAGAAGTAAATCAAATGATTGAAGACAGAAAAGTGAATTTTAATCAAAATTGGCACTTTAAACTCAATGCGAATCCTAAAGAAGCTGTGAAATCAGATGCAGATGTATCAACATGGCAAAAATTGGATCTTCCACACGACTGGAGTATCTTTAACGATTTTGACCATCAGTCACCTGCCCAAAACGAGGGTGGACAGCTCAATGGTGGTGAAGCTTGGTATCGCAAGACCTTTAAACTTGATGAAAAAGATCTCAAGAAAAATGTTCGAGTGACCTTTGATGGTGTCTATATGGACTCTCAAGTCTATGTCAATGGCCAGTTAGTGGGGCATTATCCAAATGGTTATAACCAGTTCTCATACGATATCACCAAATACCTCCACAAAGATGGTCGTGAGAATGTGATTGCTGTCCATGCAGTCAATAAACAACCAAGTAGCCGTTGGTACTCTGGTAGTGGTATCTACCGTGATGTGACCTTGCAAGTGACAGATAAGGTTCATGTTGAGAAAAATGGGACAACCATCTTAACGCCAAAACTAGAACAACAGCAACATGGCAAGGTTGAAACGCATGTGACCAGCAAAATCGTCAATACAGACGATAAAGACCATGAACTGGTAGCAGAGTATCAAATCGTTGAACGTGGTGGTCAGGCTGTAACAGGCTTGGTTCGTACAGCGAGTCGTACCTTGAAAGCACATGAATCAACAAGTCTTGATGCTATTTTAGAAGTTGAACAACCAAAACTCTGGACAGTTTTAAATGACAAACCAGCCTTGTACGAATTGATTACGCGTGTATACCGTGATGGTCAATTGGTGGATGCTAAGAAGGATCTGTTTGGTTACCGTTACTATCATTGGACTCCAAATGAAGGCTTCTCTTTGAATGGTGAACGCATTAAATTCCATGGTGTTTCCTTGCACCATGACCACGGAGCTCTTGGAGCAGAAGAAAACTATAAGGCAGAATACCGTCGCCTCAAACAAATGAAGGAGATGGGGGTCAACTCCATCCGTACAACCCACAACCCTGCTAGTGAGCAAACCTTGCAAATCGCTGCAGAACTTGGTTTGCTGGTTCAGGAAGAGGCCTTTGATACTTGGTATGGTGGCAAGAAACCTTATGACTATGGTCGTTTCTTTGAAAAAGATGCCACTCACCCAGAAGCAAGAAAAGGTGAAAAATGGTCTGACTACGATCTTCGTACCATGGTCGAAAGAGGCAAAAACAACCCTGCTATCTTCATGTGGTCAATTGGTAATGAAATCGGTGAAGCTAATGGTGATGCCCACTCTCTAGCAACTGTAAAACGTCTGGTCAAAGTTATCAAGGATGTTGATAAGACTCGTTACGTTACCATGGGTGCAGATAAGTTCCGTTTCGGTAATGGTAGTGGTGGACATGAGAAAATTGCTGATGAACTGGATGCGGTTGGATTCAACTATTCTGAAGACAACTACAAAGCGCTTCGTGCAAAACATCCAAACTGGTTAATTTACGGTTCTGAGACATCTTCAGCTACCCGTACACGTGGAAGTTACTATCGCCCTGAACAGGAATTGAAACATAGTAACGGACCTGAGCGTCATTACGAACAGTCCGATTATGGAAATGACCGTGTTGGTTGGGGTAAAACTGCAACTGCTTCATGGACTTTTGACCGTGACAATGCTGGTTACGCAGGACAATTTATCTGGACCGGTACAGACTATATCGGAGAGCCTACACCATGGCACAACCAAAACCATACACCAGTTAAGAGTTCTTACTTTGGTATTGTAGATACAGCGGGTATTCCAAAACATGACTTCTACCTCTACCAAAGCCAATGGGTTTCTGTCAAGAAGAAACCAATGGTTCACCTTCTTCCTCACTGGAACTGGGAGAATAGAGACTTGGCCTCTAAAGTAGAAGATGCACAAGGAAAGATTCCAGTTCGCGCTTACTCTAATGCTGCAAGTGTTGAATTGTTCTTGAACGGTCAATCTCTCGGAGTTAAGACCTTCAACAAAAAACAAACTAGCGATGGACGAACTTACCAAGAAGGTGCCAATGCCAAGGAACTCTACCTTGAGTGGAAGGTTGCTTACCAACCAGGTACTTTAGAAGCAGTAGCTCGTGATGAAGCTGGTAAAGAAATTGCACGTGACAAGATTACCACTGCAGGCCAACCAGCAGGTGTTCGTCTCATCAAGGAAGAACACGCAATCGCTGCAGATGGAAAAGACTTGACCTACATCTACTACGAAATTGTAGACAGCCAAGGGAATGTAGTCCCAACTGCTAATAATCTGGTTCGCTTCCAATTGCATGGTCAAGGTCAACTTGTCGGTGTAGATAATGGGGAACAAGCCAGCCGTGAACGTTATAAGGCACAACCAGATGGTTCTTGGATTCGCAGAGCCTTTAACGGTAAAGGTGTTGCCATTGTCAAATCAACTGAACAAGCAGGTAAATTCACATTAACAGCCCATTCAGATCTCTTGAAATCGGACCAAGTCACCGTCTTTACTGGTAAGAAAGAAGGACAAGAAAAGACCGTTCTCGGGACAGAAGTACCAAAAGTACGTACTGTTATTGAGAAAGAGCCAAAAATGCCGAAGACAGTTGGTTTTATCTACAGTGATGGCAGTCGTGAAAAACGTCCAGTAACTTGGTCTTCAGTTGATGTGAGCCAAGCAGGAGTTGTGACTGTTAAAGGTATGGCAGACGGACGCGAAGTTGAGGCCCGTGTCGAAGTTCTAGCAATTGCAAATGAGCTTCCAACTGTTAAGCGTGTTGCACCAGGAACAGACTTGAGCGCTGTTGACAAATACGTTTCTATTGCTGTAACGGATGGAAGCGTACAAGAATACGAAGTTGATAAGTGGGAGATTGCGGAAGCAGATAAAGCTAAACTGTCAGTTGCAGGATCACGTATTCAAATGACTGGCCAACTGGGTGGTGAGACTATTCACGCTACCCTTGTAGTAGAAGACGGTGATGTTGCAGCACCTGTAGCACCAAATGTAACTGTAGGTGGCGAAGCTGTCACTGATCTTACTAGTCAAAATCCAATGCAATATCGAACTCTTGCTTACGGTGCATCCTTGCCAGAAGTTGTAGCAAGTGCTGAAAATGCGGATGTTACTGTAGTCCAAGCAAGTGCAGCAAACGGCATGCGTGCAAGCATCTATGTTCAACCAAAAGATGGTGGCCCTCTTCAAACCTATGCAATTCAATTCCTTGAAGAAGCACCAAAAATTGACCACTTGAGCTTACAAGTAGAGCAAGCTGACGGTCTTAAAGAAGACCAAACAGTGAAATTGTCTGTACTCGCTCACTATCAAGACGGAACACAAGCAGTTTTACCAGCTGATAAAGTAACCTTCTCTACAAGTGGTGAAGGGGAAGTCGCAGTTCGTAAAGGAATGCTTGAGTTACATAAGCCAGGAGCAGTCACTCTGAAAGCGGAATATGAGGGAGCTAAAGGCCAAGTTGAACTCACTATCCAAGCCAATACTGAGACGAAGGTTGCGCAATCTATCCGTCCAGTAAATGTAGTGACAGACTTGCATCAAGAACCTACTCTTCCAACAACAGTAACTGTTGAGTATGACAAAGGTTTCCCTAAAACTCATAAAGTCATTTGGCAAGCCATTCCGAAAGAAAAACTTGATCACTATCAAACCTTTGAAGTTCTAGGTAAAGTTGAAGGTCTGAATCTTGAAGCGCGTGCAAAAGTCTCTGTAGAAGGCATCGTTTCAGTTGAAGAAGTCAGTGTGACGACCCCAATCGCAGAAGCGCCTCAATTACCAGAAAGCGTTCGTACCTACGATTCAAATGGTCACGTTTCATCAGCTAAGGTTACTTGGGATGCGATTCAATCTGACCAATACGCCAAGGAAGGTGTCTTTACAGTTAATGGTCGCCTAGAAGGTACGCAATTAACAACTAAACTTCATGTTCGCGTATCTGCTCAAACTGAGAAGGGAGCAAATATTTCTGACCAATGGACCGGTTCAGAATTGCCACTTGCCTTTGCTTCAGACTCAAATCCAACTGATCCTGTTTCAAATGTCAACGATAAATTGATTTCCTTTAATGACCGACCAGCCAACCGTTGGACAAACTGGAATCGTACTAATCCAGAAGCTTCAGTCGGTGTCCTATTCGGAGATTCAGGTATCTTGAGCAAACGTTCAGTTGATAATCTAAGTGTCGGATTCCACGAAGACCACGGAGTTGGTGTACCGAAGTCTTATGTGATTGAATATTATGTCGGTAAGACCGTTCCAACAGCCCCTAAAAACCCTAGCTTTGTAGGTGAGGAAAACCATGCCTTTAACGATCCTGCAAACTGGAAAGAGGTAAGTAATCTCAAAGCACCAGCTCAACTCAAAGCTGGAGAAATGAATCATTTCAGCTTTGATAAAGTTGAAACCTATGCGGTTCGCATTCGTATGGTTCGACTTGATAGCAAGAAAGGAACTTCTATCACAGAAGTACAAATCTTTGCAAAACAAGTCGCAGCAGCCAAACAAGGACAAACGAGAATCCAAGTTGACGGTAAAGACTTAGCAAACTTCAACCCTGATTTGACAGACTACTATCTTGAGTCTGTAGATGGAAAAGTTCCTGCAGTAACAGCAAGTGTTAGCAACAATGGTCTCGCTACCGTCGTTCCAAGTGTTCGTGAAGGTGAGCCAGTTCGTGTTATCGCGAAAGCTGAAAATGGTGATATCCTAGGAGAATACCGTCTACACTTTACAAGCAATAAAGACTTGCTCTCTCGTAAACCTCTTGCTGCGGTCAAACAAGCTCGCTTGCTACAAGTAGGGCAACCGCTTGAATTGCCAACTAAGGTTCCTGTTTACTTCACAGGTAAAGACGGTTACGAAACAAAGGACTTGGCAGTTGAATGGGAAGAAGTTCCAGCAGAAAATCTGACAAAAGCAGGTCAATTTACTGTAAGAGGCCGTGTTCTTGGTAGTGACCTCGTTGCTGAATTCTCCGTACGAGTCACAGACAAACTAGGTGAAGCTCTTTCAAATAACCCAGAGTATGATGAAAATAGTAACCAAGCCTTTGCTTCAGTCACTAACGACATTGATAGAAACTCCCATGACCGTGTGGACTATCTCAATGACGGAAATCATTCAGAAAATCGTCGTTGGACAAACTGGTCTCCAACACCATCTTCTAATCCAGAAGTATCAGCGGGTGTGATCTTCCGTGAAAATGGTAAGATTGTAGAACGGACTGTTGCTCAAGCTAAACTTCACTTCTTTGCAGATAGTGGTACGGATGCACCATCTAAACTCGTTTTAGAACGCTATGTCGGTCCAGAGTTTGAAGTGCCAACCTACTATTCAAACTACCAAGCCTACGACGCAGAACATCCATTCAACAATCCAGAAAATTGGGAAGCTGTTCCTTATCGTGCGGATAAAGACATTGAAGCCGGTGATGAAATTAACGTTACCTTTAAAGCTGTGAAAGCCAAAGCCATGAGATGGCGTATGGAGCGTAAAGCGGATAAGAAGGGTGTTGCGATAATTGAGATGACTTTCCTTGCTCCAAGCGAATTGCCTCAAGAAAGCACTCAATCGAAGATTCTTGTAGATGGAAAAGAACTTCCTGACTTCGCTGAAGATCGTCAAGACTACCAAATCACCTATAAAGGTCAACGTCCAAAAGTCTCAGTCGAAGAAAGTAATCAAGTAGCTTCAACAGTTGTAGATAACGGAGAAGATAGCCTTCCAGTACTTGTTCGCCTTGTTTCAGAAAGTGGAAAACAAGTCAAGGAATACCGTATCCAGTTGACTAAGGAAAAACCAGTTTCTGAGAAGACTGTTGCTGCTGTACAAGAGGAACTTCCAAAACTCGAATTTGTTGAAAACGATTTGGCCTACAAGACAGTTGAGAAAAAGGATTCAATGCTGTATCTAGGAGAAACTCGTGTAGAACAAGAAGGAAAAGTTGGTAAAGAACGTATCTTTACAGCGATTAATCCTGATGGAAGTAAGGAAGAAAAACTTCGCGAAGTGGTAGAGGCTCCGACAGACCGCATCGTCTTGGTCGGAACAAAACCAGGAACCTCTCTTCCAGAAGACGAAGTGAAGAACCTTGTCCTCGACAGACCCGAACTTATAGTCGAAGAAGAAATCATTGACTTCAAGGTTCAGGAGCGTAAGTCTGATAAGTTGTACCTAGGAGAAACTCGTGTCCTACAAGAAGGTCAAAAAGGTATTCGTCTTCACTTGATTGAAGTGGAAAATGGAAAACGTCAGCTTAAAGAAACTTACGATAAAGTCGCTGCTCAAGATCGTATAGTAGAAGTTGGCACTAAACCAGGAACTTCTCTTCCAGAAGATGAAGTGAAGAACCTAGTCCTTAACAGACCAGAACTTGTAATCGAAGAAGAAACAATTGATTTCAAGGTTCAGGAACAAAAGAATGATAAGCTTCCAGCGGGTCAAACTCGTGTTCTCCAAGAAGGTCAAAAAGGTATCCGTGTTCACTTGATCGAAGTTGAAAATGGCAAGCGAACTGAAAAAGAAAGCTATGATAAAGTCATGGCTCAAGATCGCATTGTAGAAGTTGGTACGGCTAGTGAAACAACTAAACCAGTACCTCAAGAAGCAACAAAACCACAAGTATCAGAAAAAGCAGATACAAAAGAAATTGCTTCAGGTAAAGCTAATCAAGCTCAAAAAGAGCAGTTGCCAAATACAGGAAGTGCAGCAAGCCATGCAGCAGTAGCAGCAGGTTTAGCTCTTCTCGGTTTGGGGGCAGGATTAGTCGCCACTAAAGGCAAAAAAGAAGATTAGAGTTTAGTATTTTCAGGCTGTAGAATGCCTTATAGCTTAAAAGAGGCTGAGACAAAAAGATTTTTATTTTAGGAATTCTTTATTATAAAATTTTAAAATCGATAGATTAGACAAAAAAGCGAACAATACAGCACTCTGAGCGTCAGATAACTGATTTTGTTCGCTTTTTATATTTAAGGTTAGACTTTTGTCTCAGTCTTTTTTTAAGTATAGGAGTAAAAGAAAAACCCGGTAATTAAATACAGGGTTAGTGATCATCTTACCATCATCAATTCGACAATCATAGCTATGTAGATGATTAAGGTAAGGAGAAAACCGGCTCTCCAGAAGAATTTGATGAATTTAGGGTAATAAAAACTTCGTTTTTTGACAAGGAAAAAGACTACAAGGAGGATTGCTAGGAGAGAAAGTGCGACTCCAAGTCGCGGTAGAAAGTTGTGGGTAAAAGATTTAGCAGTAATCAGATAGTACTCGAATACCAAAAGTGGAAAAGCTAGATCCGCGAAATTAAATCCTATTTTCCTAAGTCCGAAAAGCTTGGTGACAATAAAGCAAACCACCAAGGTTAATATCAATAATAAAATAGATGCTATTTTCATTAAAATCATACCCATATTGTATCATAAAAAAACGCTAAAGGAAATGAGAAACAAGGGAATTTGTTGGAAAGTCAGGCTTTTGAGATTGTAGGTGTTTTTTGTTATAATGAAAGTTATGAAATCTTATAATACCTTGAATGATTATTATCGAAAACTTTTTGGAGAAAAGACTTTCAAAGTTCCTATTGATGCGGGATTTGACTGTCCAAATCGGGATGGAACTGTAGCTCATGGTGGTTGTACTTTTTGTACGGTTTCAGGTTCTGGAGATGCCATCGTAGCACCGGATGCTCCTATCCGTGAGCAATTTTATAAGGAAATTGACTTTATGCACCGCAAGTGGCCAGATGTTAAAAAGTATCTAGTTTATTTCCAAAACTTTACAAACACCCATGAAAAGGTGGAAGTGATTCGGGAGCGATATGAGCAGGCTATCAACGAGCCAGGTGTAGTAGGGATCAATATCGGAACACGGCCAGACTGTTTACCCGATGAAACCATCGAATATTTGGCTGAGTTATCGGAACGTATGCACGTGACGGTTGAATTGGGCTTACAGACTACTTATGAAACAACTTCTGACTTGATTAACCGTGCCCATTCTTATGAATTGTATGTTGAAACAGTAAAACGCTTGAGGAAATATCCCAAGATTGAAATTGTTTCCCATCTGATCAACGGTCTTCCTGGGGAAACCCATGAGATGATGGTCGAAAATGTCCGTCGCTGTGTCACGGACAATGATATTCAAGGAATTAAACTGCACTTGCTTCACCTCATGACCAATACACGGATGCAGCGAGATTACCACGAAGGACGTTTGCAACTGATGAGTCAGGACGAGTATGTCAAGGTCATTTGTGACCAGTTGGAAATCATTCCCAAGCATATTGTCATCCATCGAATCACGGGAGATGCACCTAGAGATATGCTGATTGGTCCCATGTGGAGCCTCAATAAATGGGAAGTGCTAAATGCTATTGAAACTGAGATGCGTCGTCGTGGAAGTGTGCAAGGATGCAAGGCTGTAAAACAGGAGTTTAAAAATGAAAAGACCACTTGAGATGGCACATGATTTTTTAGCGGAAGTTGTGACAAAAGAGGATATCGTAGTGGATGCGACTATGGGAAATGGCCATGATACCCTTTTTCTAGCCAAGCTAGCCAAGCAAGTCTATGCCTTTGATGTCCAGGAGCAGGCTTTGGAGAAAACCCAAGAGCGTTTGGATCAGGCAGGTATGACAAATGCCCAGTTAATCTTGCAAGGTCATGAGACACTAGACCAGTTTGTGACAGAAGCTAAGGCAGGGATTTTTAATCTGGGTTATCTGCCTTCTGCTGACAAATCCGTCATCACTCAACCTCAGACTACTATTGAAGCATTAGAGAAACTGTGTCATTTGCTTGTCAAGGGGGGACGGATTGCTATCATGATCTACTATGGTCATGAAGGAGGAGACACCGAGAGGGATGCTGTATTGGATTTTGTTAGCCAGTTGAACCAACAAGAGTATACAGCTGCCATTTATCGGACTCTCAACCAAGTTAACAATCCACCGTTTTTAGTTATAATTGAAAAAATAGAAAGATATAGACATGGATAAACAATACCTTCGTGAGAAGCTTGAGGCAATGCGTCAAAATTTTGTCGAGTCAACGCATCACGAGCGAGCAGTCGGGGTGCTCGACGAAGCACATATGAGTAAGAAAATGCTTAAAATCAAGAAAAAATTAGTGGCTCTTGAAATGGAACGATGCCAGAAAAAAATTGAGCACAAAGACTGTTCTAAGATTGATCAGAAAATCCAAGAGCAAAAGGAGATTTTTGAATCTTGTTGTAAAAAAGATTAAGGAGGAATTGTGTGGAATTACTCATTTACTTGATTCTATTTTTATTTGTCTTAATCATTTCAACTACGACCAATAAACTTCTGCCTTTTGTGCCCCTTCCTCTTGTACAAATCCTTTTGGGGATTGGGATTGGTTTATTTGTTCCCGATGCGGACTTTCATCTCAATACAGAGCTGTTTCTAGCCATGGTTATTGGTCCCTTACTTTTCCGGGAGGCAGAAGAAGCGGATATTACGTCCATTTTGAAGCACTGGCGGATTGTCGTCTTTCTGATTTTTCCTGTGATTTTTATCTCGACCTTAAGCTTGGGGGGCATGGCTCACTTCCTTTGGATTACTCTTCCTTTGGCTGCCTGTTTAGCAGTTGGAGCGGCACTTGGGCCAACAGATTTGGTTGCCTTCGCATCTCTTTCTGAACGTTTTCGTTTTCCCAAACGGGTTTCTAATATTCTAAAAGGGGAAGGACTCTTAAATGATGCTTCTGGTTTGGTTGCCTTTCAGATGGCTCTGGCTGCTTGGACAACAGGAATGTTTTCTCTCAGTCAAGCTGGGATTTCCCTAGCACTTTCTATCCTTGGTGGTTTTGTAGTCGGTTTTGTGACGGCTATGGTCAATCGTTTCTTGCATAGCTTTTTACTGAGTGTGCGAGCGATAGATATAGCTAGTGAACTATTGCTAGAGCTAAGTTTGCCACTCATGACCTTTTTCATTGCAGAAGAGTTTCATGTTTCAGGGATTATCGCAGTAGTAGTTGCAGGCATTTTGAAGGCCAGTCGCTTTAAGAAAATTACGCTCCTTGAGGCTCAGGTAGACACCGTGACGGAGACCGTTTGGCACACCGTGACCTTTATGCTAAATGGATCAGTCTTTGTTCTCTTGGGAATGGAATTAGAGTTGATAGCAGAGCCGATCTTGTCTAATTCTCTCTACAATCCCCTTCTTTTACTGCTTTCAGTTGTCGTTCTGACCTTCTTGCTTTTTGCGATCCGCTTTGTCATGATTGCTGGTTTTTACTTTTTGAGAACGCGTCGACTTAAGAAAAAAATTCATAAGTACATGAAAGATATGCTTCTTTTGACCTTCTCTGGTGTCAAAGGGACAGTATCTATCGCGACCATTCTCCTCATACCAAGTCATTTGGAGCAGGAATATCCTCTGTTGCTCTTTCTCGTAGCAGGCGTTACACTATTAAGCTTTCTAACAGGTTTACTGGTCCTCCCTCACTTATCTGAAGAACAAGAGGAAAGCAAGGATCATTTGATGCATATTGCGATTTTGAATGATGTGGCTGCAGAATTAGAAAAAGAGCTAGACCATCACAAGAACAAACTTCCTCTTTATGCAGCTATTGATAATTATCATGGTCGGATTGAAAACCTCATCCTTAGTCTGGAAAATAAGAGAGTCCAAGAGGACTGGGAGTCCCTCAAGCTTCTTATCTTGAGTATTGAGAGTGACGGTTTGGAGCAAGCCTATGAAGAAAATAGAATCAGCGAGCGTGGCTATCGAGTTTACCAACGTTATCTAAAAAACATGGAGCAGAGTATCAATCGGAATTTCGCTTCTAGAGTGACTTATTACTTCCTAGTTTCTTTACGGATACTGCGCTTTCTACTCCATGAAATGTTTACCTTTGGCAAAACTTTCCGTAGTTGGATGAATGAAGAATCTCGTAAACTACTAGCAGTTGACTATGATCAGATTTCAGAGTTATATTTGGAAAATACAGAGCTGATTATCGAGAGTTTGGAAAACCTCAAAGGGGTTTACAAGAGTTCTCTGATTAGCTTTATGCAAGAGTCTCGTCTACGCGAGACGGCCATTATCGGAAGCGGTGCTTTTGTTGAGCGGGTTATCAATCGCATCAAGCCAAACAATATCGATGAAATGCTACGAGGCTACTATCTCGAACGTAAGGCAATCTTTGAATACGAAGAAGCTAAACTGATAACAGCCAAGTATGCCAAAAAACTACGCCAAAATGTGAATAACTTAGAAAATTATTCTCTGAAAGAAGCCGCAAATACCTTACCTTATGATATGCTAGATTTAATCAGAAGAACTTAGATGATGAAGAAAATGACGGAGGATGGAACATGAAAAAGTGGTGGAAAGAGCTGATGGACAGACCCTTATTGAAAGCTTTTTTGCATTATTATCAAGCATCTGACAGTGAGTTGACCAGTGTTGCAGTTGCCTACTATTGGTTGATTTCAATCTTTCCTTTGCTAATGATAATGGTCAATATTTTGCCTTATTTTCAGATTCCGGTCTCAAATTTCTTACTGACGATCAAGGAATTCTTGCCTGATACGGTGTATGATGTGGTCGCCAAGATTGTCCGAGAAGTCCTGACTCAACCATCAACTGGTTTGCTGAGTTTTGCCGTTTTGTCAGCCCTGTGGACCTTTTCAAAATCAATGGATTTCCTTCAAAAAGCCTTTAATAAAGCCTATGGAGTGACCAAGAGTCGAGGAATTATCTCCCATCAGTTGATGAGTCTACTTGTTAGTTTTGGCCTGCAGATTCTTTTTGCCTTGGCCTTGTTTTTGAGTATGTTTGGTCGTATGTTGCTCAACCTCCTCAAAACTTACTGGCAATCAGATAGTCCGCTATTTTCCTACCTGCAAGATTTTACAGGCCCTCTGGTCTATGCCTTGATCTTTGCCATTCTGGTCATGATTTATTACTTCCTTCCAAAAGTAAAAGCACCACGAATCCGCTATGTTTTACCAGGAAGTGTCTTTGTCTTGCTAACTCTTATCTTTTTATTGAACATCTTTTCTGTCTACGTCAATAGTTATGTCAATCATCTGGTTGACGTTCGATTTTTCAGTTCCATTATCGTGGTGGTTATGATGTTCTGGTTTATTCTCATTGCAAAGATTTTGATTATCGGAGCAGTTATCAATGCCAGTGTTCAGAGTTTGAAAGATCCAAAGTTTAGTATGGAATAATTAGAAAAATCCCTATTAGGTTTCCTAATAGGGATTTTCTTAATGGATAAACATGGCATCTCCAAAACTGAAGAAGCGGTAATGTTCTTGGATAGCATGGTGATAGGCATCTAGGACTAAGTCACGACCGGCAAAGGCAGAAACCAACATGACCAGAGTTGATTTGGGCAGGTGGAAGTTGGTTGAAAAAGCATCCACAACCTTCCAGTCGTAGCCTGGTTTGATAAAGATATTGGTCCAACCAGAATCTGCTTGGATTTGCCCATCAAACTTGGAACCGATGGTTTCCAGTGTGCGGATCGAAGTGGTTCCGACAGCGATGACACGACCTCCATTTTCCTTGACTGAGCGAAGGGTGGCAGCTGCTTCATCAGAAAGTTGGTAGAACTCCGAGTGCATTTCATGTTCGTCAAGATTGTCAACAGAAACGGGTCTAAAGGTTCCGAGTCCGACGTGAAGAGTGAGATAGACCAGATGAACACCTTTGGCTTGGATTTCTGCTAGCAGTTCTTTGGTGAAGTGCAGTCCAGCAGTCGGTGCAGCAGCAGAGCCACTTTCTTTAGCGTAGACCGTTTGATAACGTTCACGGTCATCTAGTTTTTCGTGGATGTAGGGCGGTAGTGGCATTTCACCCAGACTTTCCAAGACTTCTAGGAAAATTCCTTGGTATTCAAAGCGGACAATGCGGCCCCCGTGGGTCAATTCTTCCGTAACGACAGCACTGAGACGACCATCTCCAAAGCTGACGCGAGTACCGACCTTGAGGCGTTTGGCAGGTTTGGCGAGAACCTCCCACTCATCACCAGCAGTATTTTTGAGCAGGAGAAGTTCCACATGTCCTCCGGTTTCCTCTTTTTGACCATAGAGGCGGGCAGGGAGAACGCGAGTGTCGTTCATGACAAGGGCATCACCAGGTTCCAGCATGTCGATAATGGAGTGGAAGTGTTTATCCTGCATTTCTCCCGTCTCGCGATTAACGATAAGGAGTTTGGAGGCATCTCGTTTTTCAAGGGGCGTTTGGGCAATCAATTCCTCAGGCAAGTGGAAATCAAAATCAGCTGTATTCATTTTTCATCATTCTTTCTAAGTTCTAATCTTATCCATTATAACATGTTTCAAGTTTAGACGCTCTTTTTTTAGAAATTAAATCGTTTTCACTTGACAAAAATTGGTCTATACCATATAATAAATATAGAAACATGGAGGATATAAAATGAAAGTTATAAAAGTTGAGAATCAAGTCGAAGGTGGAAAAGTTGCTTTTGAGATTTTGAAGGAAAAATTGGCCAATGGTGCTCAAACATTAGGACTTGCAACAGGAAGCAGCCCGCTAGAGTTTTACAAGGAAATCGTTGAGAGTGACCTTGATTTTTCAAATCTAACCAGTGTGAACCTTGATGAGTATGTAGGGCTTGATGGGGATAATCCACAGTCTTATCGTTACTTCATGCAGGAAAACTTGTTCAACCAAAAACCATTTAAAGAAAGTTTCTTGCCTCGTGGGGTTAAGGACAATGCTGAAGAAGAAGTTGAACGCTACAATCAAATTTTGGCTGACCATCCTGTTGATTTGCAAATCTTGGGAATTGGTCGCAATGGACATATTGGCTTTAACGAGCCTGGTACTCCATTTGACAGTCAAACGCATCTAGTAGAACTTGACCAGTCTACTATCGAAGCCAATGCTCGCTTCTTTGACAAGATTGAAGACGTCCCAACTCAAGCCATTTCAATGGGAATTAAAAACATCTTGGATGCCAAGTCAATTATTCTCTTTGCCTACGGTGAGTCGAAAGCAGAAGCCATTGCTGGAACAGTATCTGGCCCTGTGACTGAGAGTCTACCAGCAAGCAGCCTACAAAACCACCCTGATGTGACGATCATCGCAGATGCAGAAGCGCTCAGCTTACTTGAAAAGTAAAAATACAAGAACCACTTGCTCTTTGGAGTGAGTGGTTTTTTCTAGCTTTCATGAGTCAATAGAAAGAAGTGGTATAATAGATTGGTAGAACAACTATATCTAGTTAGGTTCAATTTTTACTATTTTATGATATACAATGAGAGAATGAAAGTATGCTATTAGAAAATAATCTGATAAAAGACAATATACGAGCTGAAAACAAAAGCTTTCTCTATTATTTACACGAGGAAAAAGTATTTGATTCGCAGTCGCTGGCTGATTTATGTCGCTACGTAGAAAAGCTCGAGTCTATTAGTATAGATCAGATGAGGGATTTGCATTTTATTGAAAATCAAATTCTTCGTCATCTGGTATATCATTTTGATAGCAATGACTTGGGTAAGATTTCGAATCTTCCTGATGAATATTGGGAGTATATTGAACCTTTTGAACAAGCAGTAACAAAGTTGTATGATTTGATGTAAAAATTGGTGGATTTGATAAAGTATAGGCACGAAAGTAATTATTGAATCGGAAAATCGGAATAAATGTAGGTTTTCCCTTGACAATTATTCATTTTGCGTGTAAAATGGAATAGATCTTGAACTTGAAGGGAGTGAAAAAAATGTCTAAAACAGTAGTACGTAAGAATGAATCTCTTGACGATGCACTTCGTCGTTTCAAACGTGCGGTTACTAAAGCTGGTACTCTTCAAGAAACACGCAAACGTGAATTCTATGAAAAACCTTCTGTAAAACGTAAACGTAAATCAGAAGCAGCTCGTAAACGTAAAAAATTCTAATTTGAAATAAAAGGCTAGACTTGTCTAGTCTTTTTTTGCATAGTATTTAGAGGAACAAATTCTTATGAAAGAGTATATAAAAGAATATCAAAAGATGCGTGAAAATCACTTGGAAGATTGGGGTTATTGTGCTGATCCGATAGATTGGAAGGGATTTGAAGAGTCAAACCAAAGAATTTTTGAAAAGTATTTGACCGATTCAAAAGTATTGTCTGACAAGGTTTTAAGGGTAAAATTGTACAGTAGCTTATTGCTAGATGATACTCAATATTTTGCCTATTATGCGGCGTTTTTAGATGGGGATTATACACAGTTAAACAACGCGCTATGGCAAACAGGAAGAATAGAGTTGATGAGAGGCGGTTTGTTGGCAAGTGGAACCATTTACACAGCTGGAATTTTGAAAGGCTTGTTTACCTCTTTTGCTTGTAACGATTTTTCAGTCATTCCATCATTCGTCCCCAAAGATTTACCCTTGTTGAAAGGAACTTATTATCCAGAAAATGTGATGAATCTTTTATACGCTCTTTATTATCAAAATGAAGAAAGATTATCCGAGTCGCTCTTGCGTGCACAACAGTTTTTAGGGAAGAAAAAACGAACTGGTATGGAAGAATTTTCTGTTCGGTATTTTATAAACTTGGCAAGAAAAGATGCAGTTGCATTAAGCGAGTCCTTACAAAACTTATGTCAAGCTTATCAGAGGCGAGGTTACCCCTATGAAAAGATTGATAAGTGCTTTGCGGATGAGATTCATGGTCTATATCGTTTGGTACGATTGTTTGACCATTCCTTGTTCGAAGAAGTCAGTATGCCATCTCATAAGACTTTTTTGAAGGAGTTTGAAGAATGGCAAGTCCGAAATCAGTTTCCAAAAGGTCAACAGTTCTATATCTATCCTCAAGATATGGCTGATGCAAACAGAATATTAACAAAAGGTCTTCCAAGGATTTACTTAGAAAAATCTGGAAGGGACTTGGTGATAGATGTTGACCAATTTGCAGTAGATTTGTCTCGATTAATTTGAAGGAGTACGAAAAGACTTCCTAGTCAAATCTTTTCCCAAGCTACATCAAATAAATACTGTAAATCCTGCAAAAAAAGGAAACTTCCACCTACAATCTGATATAATAGTAGGGAGAACTCGATTGAAGGAGGAAATTATGTCGGTTTTAGTGAGAGATGTCATTGAAAAACTCAGACTAGATATTGTCTATGGTGAAGGCGAATTACTTGAAAAAGAAATCAATACTGCGGACATTATGAGACCTGGTCTTGAAATGACGGGCTATTTTGATTACTATACACCAGAACGGATTCAGCTATTAGGGATGAAGGAGTGGTCCTATTTAGTCGCCATGCCTGCCCAGAACCGTTATCAAGTTTTGAAGAAAATGTTTCTACCTGAAACACCGGCGGTTATCGTGGCTCGTGGTCTGGTAGTACCCGAGGAAATGTTGAGGGCTGCTAGGGAATGCAAGATTGCGATTTTAACCAGTCGAACTGCAACCAGTCGTTTATCTGGAGAGCTTTCTAGCTACCTTGATTCCCGTTTGGCTAAACGTACCAGTGTGCACGGTGTCTTGATGGATATCTATGGCATGGGTGTCTTGATCCAAGGAGATAGCGGTATCGGTAAGAGTGAGACAGGTCTTGAGCTTGTGAAGCGTGGACACCGTCTAGTAGCAGACGATCGTGTAGATATTTATTCTAAGGATGAAATGACTCTTTGGGGTGAACCTGCTGAAATCTTGAAGCATTTACTTGAGATTCGTGGAGTTGGGATTATCGATATCATGAGTCTCTATGGTGCAAGTGCTGTAAAAGATTCTTCACAAGTTCAGCTAGCAGTTTATTTGGAAAATTACGATACGCATAAGACCTTTGACCGTCTAGGAAACAATGCTGAAGAACTCGAAGTTTCTGGTGTAACGATTCCGCGTATCCGCATCCCAGTAAAAACAGGACGCAATATCTCCGTTGTCATTGAGGCGGCTGCCATGAACTACCGTGCTAAAGAAATGGGCTTTGATGCGACGCGTTTATTTGAAGAACGCTTGACAAATCTAATCGCTCAAAATGAGGTGAAACATGATTAATCCAGTCGCATTTGAAATTGGCCCCTTTGCTATTCGTTGGTATGCTTTGTGTATTGTAGCTGGTTTGGTTCTGGCGGTCTACCTTGCCATGAAAGAAGCTCCTAAAAAGAAAATCCTGTCAGATGATATTTTGGATTTTATCCTGATTGCTTTTCCGGTAGCTATTTTAGGTGCTAGACTATACTACGTACTCTTTCGCTTAGATTATTATCTGCAAAATCCAGGTGAAATCATCGCCATTTGGAATGGTGGTTTGGCCATTTATGGAGGTTTAATAGCGGGCGCTATTGTCCTTTATATCTTTGCAGATAGAAAGCTGATCAATACATGGGATTTCTTAGATATTGCAGCACCGAGCGTCATGGTTGCCCAGAGTTTAGGGCGCTGGGGGAACTTCTTTAACCAAGAAGCTTATGGTGCAGCAGTAGATAGTCTGGATTATTTTCCGGGCTTCATTCGTGACCAGATGTACATTGATGGTAGCTACCGTCAGCCGACCTTCTTATATGAGTCGGTTTGGAATCTGATTGGATTTGCTTTGATTCTGATTTTTAGAAGAAAATTAAAGGGAATCAGACGTGGTCATATCACTGCTTTCTACTTGATTTGGTATGGGTTTGGTCGTATGATCATCGAAGGCATGCGGACGGATAGTCTCATGTTCTTTGGTCTGCGAGTTTCCCAATGGTTATCAGTTGTCCTTATCGGACTCGGTATTTTTATCATACTTTATCAAAATCGAAAGAAAGCCCCTTTCTATCATACTGAGGAGGAAAAATAAATGTTAGAAGTTGCATATATTCTTGTTGCGATTGCTTTGATTGTCTGTTTAGTCTATTTGACAATCACGATTCAAAAAGCAGGTCGTATGATTGATGAGACAGAGAAAACCATCAAAACCTTGAGCTCAGATGTGAACGTTACCTTGCATCAGACTAATGAATTGTTGGTTAAGGTCAATGTGTTAGCAGACGATATCAATATCAAAGTTGCGACGATTGATCCACTCTTTACGGCGGTAGCTGACTTATCTGAGTCAGTATCTGATCTCAACCAACATGCGCGTGTTTTAGGCAAAAAAGCTTCATCTGCTGGTTCAAAGACCATTAAAACAGGTGCAGGCTTATCCGCTCTTCGTGTCGCAAGTAAATTTTTCAAAAAATAAAAAAGGAGAAATCTTATGAGAAAACTATCCTCTATCCTTTTAGGTACTGTTTCAGGTGCAGCTCTTGCTTTGTTTTTGACGAGTGACAAGGGTAAGCAAGTTTGTAGTCAAGCTCAGGATTTTCTAGATGATTTGAGAGCAGATCCAGAATATGCTAGAGAGCAGGTTTGTGAGAAGCTAACTGAAGTGAAGGAACAGGCAACGGACTTTGTGCTGAAAACAAAGGAACAAGTAGAATCTGGTGAAATCACTTTTGATAGTGTCATTGATCAAGCCAAGACCTGTGCTCGACAAGCGACAGAAGCATCCAAGGAAACCTTTAACAATCTCAAGGAGCAATGGCAAGAACAGTCAGCAACTCCAGACGTCGCTGAAGATCAAGAAGAAATCATCATCGATATTACTGAAGTATAAGGTATCACCATCTCTGGTTTTTGGAGATGGTGATTTTTATCTGCAAGCCTGTCTTTGTGGTATAATAAATACTATGCAGAAAAAACCAACGTCCGCCTACGTGCATATTCCCTTTTGCACACAGATTTGTTATTATTGTGACTTTTCAAAAGTATTTATCAAGAATCAACCAGTAGATAGCTATTTGGAGCACCTGCTAGAGGAGTTTCGTTCTTATGATATCCAAAAGTTACGAACTCTCTATATTGGAGGTGGGACGCCAACGGCTCTGTCCGCTCCGCAATTAGAAGTGCTCTTGGATGGCTTGACTAAAAACCTAGACTTGTCTGTCTTGGAAGAGTTGACGATTGAGGCTAATCCAGGAGACTTGGACGCAGATAAGATTGCGGTTTTGAAACGGTCGCCAGTCAATCGTGTTTCCTTGGGTGTGCAGACTTTTGATGATAAAATGCTGAAAAAGATTGGGCGTAGTCACTTGGAGAAGGATATTTATGAAAATATCGACCGTCTCAAACTGGCTGGTTTTGACAATATTTCCATCGATTTGATTTACGCTCTACCTGGTCAAACTATGGATCAGGTCAAGGACAATGTCGCTAAGGCTATCTCGCTTGATATTCCTCATATGAGCCTTTATAGCTTGATTTTGGAGAATCATACGGTCTTTATGAACCGCATGCGACGAGGGAAGTTGCCCCTACCCAAGGAAGAGTTAGAAGCGGAGATGTTTGAGTACATCATCGCAGAACTGGAGCGAGCTGGTTTTGAGCATTATGAGATTTCCAATTTCTCTAAGCCTGGCTTTGAAAGTCGCCACAATCTCATGTACTGGGACAATGCTGAGTACTATGGTATCGGTGCAGGAGCGTCAGGTTATGTGAACGGAGTTCGTTATAAAAATCACGGACCTATCCGCCATTATCTAGGCGCAGTAGAGGCAGGAAATGCTCGGATAACTGAAGAACACCTGACTCAAAAGGAGCAGATGGAAGAAGAAATGTTTTTGGGACTCCGCAAGAAATCTGGGGTTTCTATGGCGCGATTTGAGGAAAAATTTGGACGGTCCTTTGATGGACTTTATGGCGAGATCATCAGAGACTTGGTTCAGCAAGGACTTATGAAAATCGACGGTGATCGTGTCCGAATGACAAAGCGAGGTCTCTTTTTGGGAGATACCGTAGCAGAACGATTTATTTTGGAGTAGAACAATGGGTTTAACTTATCAAATGAAAATGAAAATTCCTTTTGATATGGCGGATATGAACGGTCATATCAAACTTCCAGATGTGATTTTGCTGTCCTTGCAAGTATCAGGTATGCAGTCAATTGAGCTGGGAGTTAGCGACAAGGATGTGTTAGAACGTTACAATCTGGTCTGGATTATTACAGACTATGCGATTGACGTGGTACGCTTGCCTCGCTTTGCTGAGGAGATTACGATTGAAACAGAAGCATTGACTTACAATCGTCTTTTTTGCTACCGTCGTTTCACTATCTATGATGAAGCAGATCAAGAAATCATTCGCATGGTAGCAACCTTTGTTCTCATGGATAGAGACAGTCGTAAAGTCCATGCTGTCGAACCTGAGATTGTTGCTCCTTACCAGTCTGAGTTTGATAAAAAACTCATCCGAGGGCCAAAGTATGCAAATATAGAAGATCCGATCAGTAAGGATTACCATGTTCGTTTTTACGACTTGGATATGAATGGTCATGTCAATAATAGCAAATATCTGGATTGGATTTTTGAAGTCATGGGAGCAGACTTTTTGACCAAGTATATTCCAAAGAAAATCAATCTCAAATATGTCAAAGAAGTGCGACCAGGTGGCATGATTGCCTCAGCTTATGAACTCAAGGGACTAGAAAGCAAGCATGAGATTATCAGTGATGGCGAGATCAATGCCCAAGCTATGATTACGTGGCAAGAAATTGAAGGCAATTAGAAAGGGCGATATGGCTTATAAAGGTTATTTAATTGATTTAGACGGAACCATTTACAAGGGGAAAGACCGAATTCCGGCAGGAGAGGCTTTTGTCCATGAGTTACAAAAAAGAGAAATTCCCTATCTCTTTGTGACCAACAATACAACTCGTACTCCTGAGAGCGTTCAAGAGATGTTGGCTCAGAATTTTAATATCGACACGCCTCTATCAACTGTCTACACGGCAACTCTGGCAACCATTGACTATATGAATGACTTGGGACTGGAAAAGACAGTCTATGTCATTGGTGAAGCAGGACTCAAGGATGCCATTCAGGCAGCTGGTTATGTCGAAGACAAGGAAAATCCAGCCTATGTGGTCGTTGGACTGGACTGGCAAGTCGATTATGAAAAATTTGCTACAGCAACTCTAGCCATTCAAAAGGGTGCTCACTTTATCGGAACCAATCCAGACCTCAATATCCCAACAGAGCGTGGTCTCTTGCCTGGTGCTGGTTCACTAATTACACTTCTTGAAGTCGCTACACGGGTCAAACCAGTATATATCGGAAAACCGAATGCGATCATCATGGAAAAGGCCGTGGAACATCTGGGTATAGATCGAGAAGACTTGCTCATGGTTGGGGATAACTACCTGACAGATATCCGAGCAGGGATTGACAATGGCATTCCAACGCTCTTGGTGACGACAGGTTTTACCAAAGCAGAAGAAGTGGCGGACTTGCCAATCGCACCAACTCATGTAGTTTCTAGCCTTGCGGAGTGGAATTTTGATGAAAACTAAACTAACCTTTTGGGGAAGTATGCTCTTTTTCCTCTCCCTTTCTATCCTACTGACCATTTATCTGGCATGGATTTTCTATCCTTTGGAAATTGAGTGGCTGAACTTAGCGGATCGAGTCTATCTAAAGCCAGAAACCATTCAGTACAATTTTCATATCTTGATGAATTACCTGACCAATCCCTTTAGTCAGGTCTTAGAGATGCCGGATTTTCGTTCATCAGCGGCAGGTCTACACCACTTTGCGGTGGTGAAGAATCTCTTCCACTTGGTTCAGCTAGTTGCCCTAGTGACATTACCAAGTTTCTATTTCTTTGTTAGAAAGATTGTGAAAAAAGGATTTCTACCTTTATATCGTAAAAGTATTCTGACTTTAGTGCTATTGCCTCTAGTCATTGGCCTTGTAGGAGTGTTGATTGGTTTTGAGCAATTCTTTACTCTTTTCCATCAGATTCTTTTTGTGGGAGATGATACCTGGCTTTTTGATCCAGCAAAGGATCCCGTTATTTGGATTTTGCCAGAGACTTTCTTTCTCCATGCCTTTTTACTTTTCTTTGCTTTGTATGAAGGAATGTTTGGTTTCCTTTTTGTTAAAGCTTCAAGGAAATAGTGGAAAAAGTTCTGTATTTTTAATAAAAAACGAGAGAAGTTGCTCTACTCCCTATTTATTGTTAGGTTATCCTAAAGATAAACTTGCAAAGCAAGAGATTTTTGCAGAAAACAGTCTATTTTCTATGAAAAAATAGGCTTTTTTTCTAAAAATACCTAGTCAAGCGCTTTATTTTTTTGTATAATAGAAATAGCAAGTATAGATAAAAGAAGAGAAAAGCATGATTACACTATTTTTATCACCGAGTTGTACATCATGTCGTAAGGCAAAGGCTTGGTTAGAGACGCATAAAGTGCCCTTTCAAGAGCATAATATTATGACTAGTCCTTTAACAAGAAAAGAATTACAACATATTCTTTCCTTGACCGAAAATGGTACTGATGACATCATTTCAACTCGTTCAAAAATTTTTCAAAAATTGGATATTGATGTAGAGAGTATCTCGGTATCGGAGTTGCTTCAGTTGATTGAGCAATATCCTAGTCTTTTGCGTCGCCCAATTATTATAGATACCAAACGCATGCAGATCGGTTTTAATGAAGATGAGATTCGTGCTTTTCTCCCTCGTAGTTACCGTAAACAAGAATTGAAAGAAGCAACATTGAGAGCTGGTATAGGATAGATGAACAAACAGTATAGTTACCCACTAGATTTGTCGTGGAGCACTGAAGAACTTGCTTCAGTGCTTTCTTTTTTTAATGATGTTGAAGCTGCTTATGAAGATAAGGTAGATGCAAAAAAACTGCTAGAGTCTTACAAGGAATTCAAATTGGTCGTGCCAAGCAAGAGTGAAGAGAAACGTTTGGGACGAGAATTTGAAACAGTTAGCGGTTATTCCTGCTATCATGCGGTTCAATTAGCAAAAGAAAAAAGAGAAGGGAAGATTTCTCTTGGAAACTAAATTTGAATTTGCCAAACAGATTGTGCAAGAAGCTGCAGATTACATTTTGGCCCACATGCAAGAAGATTTGCAGGTCGAGCGCAAGTCTTCGCCTACAGACTTAGTGACACGTTTGGACAAGGAGGTCCAGGAACTCTTGGTTGATCGGATCAAGTCCTCCTATCCTGAGGATTTGATTTGCGCGGAAGAGGGCTGTTTACGTGCTGCAGTCGGTCAAGGTTCTGTTTGGGTGATTGATCCCATTGACGGTACCAATAACTTTGTCGCCCAGCAGGAAGATTTTGCCGTGATGTTGGCTTATTTTGAGGATGGTGTGGGCAAATTTGGTATTATTTATGATGTCATGAAAGGCGATTGTTACCATGGTGGTGGTGCCTTTCCTCCTTGCCGCAATAATGAGCCCTTACCGCCTTTTAAAAAGAAACCTCTTCAAGAATTTTTAGTTGCCGGTAACTCAGGTATGTTTGAAAGCAATGAGTGGGGCCTGGGTGATTTGGGTCGAGCTGCGTTGGGTGTCCGTGTCTATGGCAGTGCGGCCATTAGTTTTGCCAAGGTTTTATCGGGTCGTCTTTTGACTTATATTACCTACCTGCAGCCATGGGATTACGCTGCGGCCAGTATCTTAGGGGAAAGTCTGGGTTATCGTCTTCTTACGGTATCAGGTGAGCCCGCTGATTTTAAAACGCGTCAGCCTGTCATGATGGTGCCAATCGAGATGCAAGAAGAGATTCAGTCTTATATCTACGAAAGGAAAGAGAACTAAATGCAATTTCCAGAAGGATTTGTTGAAAAATATGAAGCGATACTAGAAGACGAGGCAAGAGACTTTCTTGCCTCTTTTAAACAAGAAGCAGTATCGGCTTTTCGGGTTAATCCCTTAAAAGAAAGTCAGTTATCGTTTGCAGATGCTATTCCCCATACACCTTGGGGGTATTATGGTAAGATTTCTGGGAAGTCACCAGAGCACGTGACGGGTCTCGTGTATTCGCAAGAGCCTGCAGCCCAAATGGTGGCCCAGGTAGCTCAACCAAGACCTGGCATGAAGGTCTTGGACTTGGCGGCAGCACCAGGTGGAAAATCCACTCAACTAGCAGCTTATCTAGCTAATCAAGGAGTCCTTGTCTCCAACGAAATTTCAAGCAAGCGGGCTAAGATTTTAGTGGAAAATATGGAGCGATTTGGAGCGACAAACGTTGTCGTGACCAATGAATCTGCTGACCGCTTGGCCAAGGTTTTTAAAGGTTACTTTGATGTGATTGTCCTTGATGCCCCTTGCTCGGGTGAAGGGATGTTTCGTAAGCAGCCCGATGCCATGGATTATTGGAGTACCGATTATCCTAGCCAATGTGCTAGTCTCCAAAGAGAAATTCTTGAAGACGCAGTGACCATGCTTGCAGAAGGTGGCCGTTTAGTCTATTCGACCTGTACTTGGGCACCAGAGGAAAATGAAGAAATCGTCCACTGGTTGCTGGATACTTATGATTTTGAACTGCTTCCAGTTGAGCATTTGAATGGTATGGTAGCAGGAATTGATCTTCCTGAAACGGCGCGGATGTATCCTCATCATTTCAAGGGAGAAGGCCAGTTTGTTGCTCACTTGCAGTTTAAGGGAGAAAATCCAGCACCTAAATTCAAAGCTAGCAAGAGCAATCTAAGTCGCGAACAGCAGAACTTGTGGCATGATTTTGTTCAAAAACACTTGCGAGTCAATCTAACTGGTATCTTGCAGACCTTTGGAGACCAACTTTATCTCTTGCCAGAGATGCTACCGGATCTAGGCAAACTCAAAATTGCCCGAAATGGACTTCATCTGGGGACTTTTAAAAAGAAACGCTTTGAACCAAGCTTTGCTCTGGGATTAGCCTTGAAACCAAGCCAAGTACTTCAAAGTGTTGAAATCAATGATGAGGACTTTGTAAAATATGTGGCTGGTGAGACTGTTCAATTGTCTGAGGCTCGACCAAATGGCTGGTACCAAGTTGTGGTTCAAGGAAACGGATTAGGCTTTGCCAAGGTAACGGGAAATGTTTTGAAAAATTATTATCCAAAAGGGCTCAGATTCAGGTGAAAAAGCTAGTCAAAGAGCCTATTCTATGTTATAGTGGAAGTATGAGTTTTTTCTGATAGTCTTTCATTATTACTTATATTATACGATGGAATTTCCCGCTCCTAAGAATGTCTAGATAAAATAAAGCGGGACAATCATTGATGATTATTGGATGATCAGGACAAACGGAAGAAATCAGAACATTTATCATTATGTTCAAGGAGAATAACAGTGAAAAAAAGAAAAAAGCTCGTCATGTCTCTTGCAGCTCTTTTGATGGCAGGTTCTCTTGCAGGATGTGCTAGCTGGATTGATCGTGGAGAATCCATGACAGCCGTTGGTTCAACTGCTCTTCAGCCTCTTGTCGAAGCGGCAGCAGATGAATTCGGTTCTAGAAACATCGGAAAAACAGTCAATGTTCAAGGTGGTGGATCGGGTACAGGACTATCCCAAGTCCAGTCTGGAGCAGTTGACATCGGGAACTCTGACGTCTTTGCAGAGGAAAAAGAAGGAATCGATGCTTCGGCTCTGGTAGACCACAAGGTTGCAGTGGCTGGTCTTGCAGTGATTGTAAACAAGGAAGTGGATGTTGAAAATCTCACAACCGAGCAACTTCGCAAAATCTTTACAGGTGAAGTGACCAACTGGAAAGAAGTTGGGGGCAAAGACCTGGCCATTTCAATCATCAACCGAGCAGCAAGTTCTGGTTCACGAGCGACGTTTGATACCGTCGTTATGAATGGCCAATCGGCAATGCAGAGCCAAGAACAGGATTCTAACGGGATGGTCAAGTCCATTGTATCCCAAACCCCTGGAGCCATTTCTTATCTAGCCTTTGCCTATGTTGATGACTCCGTGAAAAGCATGAAACTGAATGGGTATGAACCTACGTCTGAAAATGTAACGACCAACAACTGGCCTTTGTGGTCTTATGAACATATGTACACACTTGGTCAGCCAAATGAGTTAGCTGCTGAATTCCTGAATTTCGTCCTCTCAGATGAAGCCCAAAATGGAATTGTTAAGGGCATGGGCTATATCTCTATCAATGAAATGAAAGTCCAAAAGGATGCTTCAGGTACCGTTACAGCAGTAGAAGGAGGTCAATAATGAATCAAGAAGAATTATCTAAAAAATTACTCTCTCCTTCAAAGAACTCTCGGCTTGAGAAGTTTGGTAAAGGATTGACCTTCACTTGCCTTTCTTTGATTGTTATCATTGTGGCAATGATTTTGATTTTTGTAGCCCAAAAAGGCTTATCGACCTTCTTTGTCAATGGAGTGAATATCTTTGATTTCCTCTTTGGACAAACTTGGAATCCTTCAGGAAAACAATTTGGTGCCCTTCCGATGATTTTGGGTTCCTTTATTGTGACGATTTTATCAGCCCTCATCGCAACACCTTTCGCTATTGGTGCTGCAGTCTTTATGACAGAAGTCTCACCAAAGGGTGCAAAAATCTTGCAACCTGCTATTGAACTCCTCGTCGGGATTCCTTCAGTCGTCTATGGATTTATCGGTTTGCAAGTTGTGGTGCCTTTTGTTCGTAGCGTCTTTGGTGGAACTGGTTTTGGAATCTTGTCAGGGATTTTCGTTCTCTTTGTCATGATCCTACCAACTGTAACTTTTATGACAACAGACAGCTTGCGTGCTGTTCCTCGTCATTACCGTGAAGCGAGTTTAGCTATGGGAGCCACTCGTTGGCAAACCATCTGGCGTGTGACCTTGAAAGCAGCACGTTCAGGTATTTTTACTGCAGTGGTCTTTGGGATGGCGCGTGCCTTCGGTGAAGCCCTTGCTATTCAGATGGTTGTCGGAAACTCAGCAGTTATCCCAACCTCGTTAACAACACCAGCTGCGACCTTGACATCTGTATTGACTATGGGTATCGGAAATACCGTCATGGGAACGGTTGATAATAACGTTCTCTGGTCACTGGCGTTGGTCTTGCTCTTGATGAGTTTGGCCTTTAACAGTGTGATTAAATTGATTACGAAAGAAAGAGGAAAGAAAAACTATGCACGCTAAGAAATTAGATAAACTTGCAACAGCTGTCCTCTATACCATCGCGGGTATCATCGTGACCATTTTGGCATCTTTGATTCTCTATATCTTGGTGAGAGGGTTACCGCATATCTCTTGGTCTTTCTTGACTGGGAAATCCTCCTCTTATCAAGCAGGTGGGGGTATCGGGATTCAGCTCTACAATTCCTTCTTCCTTTTGGTCATTACCTTGATCATTTCTGTTCCCCTATCTATGGGAGCTGGCGTTTTCCTCGCTGAGTACGCCAAAAAAGGACCTGTGACCAATTTTATTCGTACCTGTATTGAGATTTTGTCTTCTCTACCATCAGTCGTTGTGGGTCTCTTTGGTTACTTGATCTTTGTAGTCCAGTTTGAGTATGGATTTTCAATCATTTCAGGTGCCTTGGCCTTGACGGTCTTTAACCTCCCTCAGATGACACGAAATGTTGAGGACAGTTTAAAACACGTTCACCATACACAACGTGAGGCTGGTCTTGCCCTTGGAATTTCTCGTTGGGAGACGGTGGTCCATGTCGTCATTCCAGAAGCCCTTCCAGGTATCGTAACGGGTGTTGTCTTGGCATCTGGCCGTATCTTTGGTGAGGCCGCCGCTCTTATCTATACGGCAGGACAATCCGCTCCAGCCCTTGACTGGTCTAACTGGAATGTCCTCAGTGTTACCAGCCCTATCTCAATCTTCCGACAAGCAGAAACCTTGGCTGTCCACATCTGGAAGGTCAACAGTGAAGGAACTATTCCTGATGCTACCATTGTATCTGCTGGTTCTGCCGCAGTGCTCCTCATTTTTATCTTGATTTTTAACTTTGGGGCACGCAAACTCGGAAGCTATTTACACAAGAAATTAACCGCTGCCTAAAGGAGAAGCCATGTCAAAATATAACTGGGATGAAAAGCATATCATCACCTTCCCTGAAGAAAAAGTGGCCCTCTCTACTAAGGATTTACATGTTTACTATGGTAAAAATGAATCCATCAAGGGCATCGATATGCAATTTGAAAAAAATAAAATTACAGCCTTGATTGGTCCTTCTGGATCAGGAAAATCTACCTATCTTCGCAGTCTCAATCGGATGAATGATACCATTGATATTGCCAAGGTCACAGGTCAAATCCTCTACCGAGGGATTGACGTCAACCGTCCAGAAATCAATGTCTATGAGATGCGCAAGCATATCGGAATGGTCTTCCAACGTCCAAATCCATTTGCTAAGTCTATCTATCGCAACATCACTTTTGCTCATGAACGTGCAGGAGTTAAGGATAAGAAAGTCCTTGATGAAATTGTAGAAACCTCTCTAAGACAGGCTGCCCTTTGGGATCAGGTCAAAGATGACCTCCACAAATCAGCCTTGATGCTTTCTGGTGGTCAGCAACAACGTCTCTGCATCGCTCGCGCTATCTCTGTCAAGCCAGATATCCTCTTGATGGATGAACCGGCGTCAGCCTTGGATCCGATTGCGACAGCCCAACTGGAAGAAACCATGTTGGAATTGAAGAAGGACTTTACCATCATCATCGTTACCCACAGTATGCAGCAGGCTGCGCGTGCGAGTGACTACACAGGATTTTTCTACTTGGGTGATTTGATTGAGTATGATAAGACATCCAATATTTTCCAAAATGCTAAGTTACAGTCAACCAATGACTATGTAACGGGACACTTTGGTTAGAAAGGAAACGGTATGTCAGAAGCGATTTTACAGGTGTCAGACCTGTCCGTTTATTACAATAAAAAGAAGGCCTTGAATAGTGTTTCCCTTTCTTTCCAACCTAAGGAAATAACGGCCTTGATTGGTCCTTCTGGATCAGGAAAGTCTACCCTGCTCAAAGCTATCAACCGCATGGGCGATCTAAATCCTGAAGTGACAACAACAGGATCAGTAGTCTATAATGGTCACAATATCTACAGTCCCCGCACCGATACGGTTGAATTGCGTAAGGAAATTGGTATGGTCTTTCAACAGCCCAATCCCTTCCCTATGTCTATCTACGAAAATGTTGTCTATGGGCTGCGTATCAATGGGGTTAAGGATAAACATGTTTTGGATGAAGCAGTAGAAAAGGCCTTGCAACGTGCTTCTATCTGGGATGAAGTAAAGGATCGTTTGCATGATTCGGCCATTGGTCTCTCAGGTGGACAACAACAACGTGTTTGTGTTGCTCGTGTCTTAGCAACCAGTCCAAAAATCATCCTCTTAGATGAACCAACTTCAGCTTTGGATCCTATTTCTGCAGGTAAGATTGAGGAAACCTTGTATGGTCTGAAAGATAAATACACCATGCTCTTGGTGACGCGTTCGATGCAACAAGCCTCACGTATCTCTGATAAAACAGGATTTTTCCTAGATGGGGATTTGATCGAGTTTAATGATACGAAGAAGATGTTCCTAGACCCACAAAACAAGGAAACAGAAGATTATATTACAGGAAAATTTGGATAAGGAGTTGAATGATGTTACGATCTCAATTTGAAGAAGATTTGGAGAAATTGCACAACCAGTTCTATGCTATGGGACAAGAAGTGCTCTCGCAGATCAATCGTACAGTGCGTGCCTTTGTTACGCATGACCGTGATTTGGCAAAAGAAGTCATCGAAGACGATGCAGAAGTAAATGAATATGAAGTGAAGTTAGAAAAGAAATCATTTGAAATGATCGCCCTCCAACAACCTGTTTCGCAAGACCTTCGTACCGTCTTGACCGTTCTCAAGGCAGTGTCAGACGTGGAACGCATGGGAGATCATGCAGTGTCTATCGCTGAGGCGACTATTCGTATGAAGGGGGAGCAACGTATCCCTTCTGTTGAAGAAGAAATCAAAAAGATGGGACGCGACGTGAAAAACTTCGTCGAAGCAGCTCTAGATCTTTATCTCAACGGTTCTGTGGATCAAGCCTACGAAGTAGCGGCGATGGATGAAAAAATCAACCATTACTTTGATAGCATCCGTGATTTGGCTACAGAAGAAATTAGGAAAAATCCTGAAGCTATCGTTACAGGCCGTGATTACTTCCAGGTCATTTCTTTCTTGGAACGTATCGGAGACTACGCAAAAAATATCTGTGAATGGGTTGTTTACTTTGAAACAGGTAAGATAGTTGAATTATAAAGTATTCAAATGATAAAATTATTGTGAAAGCTTACTTTTTAATAGTAAGCTTTCGTTGTATTGATGATTTTTTTATCAGAGGTGAGTAATGGACTACATACAGAATATAAGAAAAAAAGTTGGGAAAGATAAAATTATTTTAAATTTCACCTGTGGAATATTAAATCAATCAGGGAAAATTTTATTACAAAAACGAGCAGATAAAGGAACGTGGGGATTACCAGGTGGTGCTATTGAATTAGGCGAATCAGCTTTAGAAGCTTTAGTGCGAGAGTTTTATGAAGAAACGGGAATCGAAGTGAGAGCGGAAAAACTCTTAAATGTTTATACTAAATATTCAGATAGTTATCCAAATGGCGATGAGGCTCAAGTTCTTACAATTTTGTATTTAGTTTCATCTGAAAATTCTATTTCTACAAATTTTTTTTCAAGTGATGAAACTTTAGAATTAGGATTTTTTGATCATATGGACATACAAAATATTGCAATTGTAAACCAGCAACATCAAGATATGATAAATGATTTTTTTGAAAATAAGTTCCCAATAGATAGATAAACTAATCTCTGAATTTCTATTTTTTGTAATTATATTTTATGAAAATGCAAGAAAAACGTTGACAACTATTTTTAAAAGAGTTATAATTATTCATAATTAACAGAAAGGTCGTTTATTTATGAAATTTAAGAAATGGATATTAGTTGTGTGTAGCATGCTTGCCAGTGTGGTTTTAGTAGCTTGCCAGTCAGGAACAGATAGTTCCCAGTCTGCTGTGGACGCTATTAAACAAAAAGGAAAGCTAGTTGTTGCGACCAGCCCAGACTATGCACCGTTTGAATTCCAAGCCTTGGTAGATGGTAAAAACCAGGTAGTCGGAGCAGATATTGATATGGCTCAAGCGATTGCGGACGAGCTTGGGGTTAAACTTGAAATCTCAAGTATGAGTTTTGACAATGTCTTGACCAGCCTTCAAACTGGAAAGGCTGACTTAGCCATTGCAGGAATTAGTGCTACAGATGAGAGAAAGGAAGTCTTTGACTTTTCAATCCCTTACTATGAAAACAAAATGAGCTTCTTGGTTAGAAAAGCTGATTTAGACAAATACAAGGATCTTTCAAGCCTTGCAAGTGCCAATATCGCAGCCCAAAAGGGAACTGTGCCAGAAACCATGGTCAAGGAACAATTACCAAATGCCCAATTGACATCCTTGACCAATATGGGTGAAGCAGTCAATGAATTGCAGGCTGGAAAAGTGGATGCTGTTCATATGGATGAACCAGTTGCTCTTAGCTACGCAGGTAAAAACTCAGACCTTGTCGTTGCGTCTGTTAACTTGACGATGAAAGACGGTGAAGCCAACGCCGTTGCTATTAAGAAGAATCAATCAGACTTGAAAGCAGTAGTCGATAAGGTTATCCAAAAACTGAAAGATGATGGAACCTATCAAACTTATCTTGAAAAGGCAGCAAAACTAACAGAAGTTGAACAATAAGAAAAAGCAGAGTTGGACTTTAATCCGACTCTGCTTTTATGTATTCTAATAGCTCTTCTAGATTTTCGAGAGTGACTTTGGCGAACTGATAAGGGCAGATGTCCAAATAAGCCTTCTCAAAAAAGTCTAGTTTGAGTGAGCTGTGTTTCAGACTGGCAATTTTAGGATAGTTTCTCAAATCAAGCAAAAGACCATCGTGTAGAGGGTAGTGGGGCAAGGGACAGGTGTTTTCTTCAAGCACTTTCTTTATCTGAGCCTGATAGTTCTCTTGAAGGGTCAATCGAGCCAGTCGATTTTTTTCAAATAACTGACTATCGATGTAAAGAGAGAGAGCCTTTTGCATGATGAGATTGCTGTCATAGTCCAGGATATTTTTGTAGGCAACAAAGGCCTCTTTTAGGGCATTTGGGAGAATGAGAGCGGTAATACGAAGGGCTGGAAAGAGACTGGTTGAGAAGGACTTGATATAAATGACCCGATCTTCAGTATCCAGATAGTGGAAGGTTTGGCCCTTTCTAGGATCTAGGTCCCCTAAATAGTCATCCTCTACGATGTAAACACCATACTGGTTTGCTAGATCCAGAATAGCCTTTTTTTCCTGATCAGAATAGGAATGACCTAGGGGGTAGTGGAAGCGAGGAATGGTGTAGAAAAACTTGATTTTCCCAGATTTAAACTGTTCTTCCAGTTCTTCAAGGTCAATGCCATCAATTCGGCGTTCAATGGTCTGGTAGGCTAAGCCTTGAGCGACCAAGAGACGATTCATCCGGTGGTAAGTCGGCTGTTCGACCAAAATCTCAGTTCCCTCGCTTGGAAAGTTAATCTGAGAAAGGATAAAGAGAGCTTGCTGGGTACCAGATGTTAGAACAAGTTGGTCGGGTTTGCAGTAGAGGGCTTGGTCAAAGAGGAGTTGATGGACAGATTGTCTCAGTTCCTCAAGACCTTCTTGGTTGTCATAGTAGTTGAAGAGGTAGTTTTCTCTTCCAATTAGGGTTTCGTTGACGCAGAGTCGGAAGTCGTCATAGGCACTGGCATGTTCGTCAGTGACTTCGATTTCCAAGTCTTGGTGCTGTCCTTGTTCCAGAACATAGTAGCCACTTTGGGGTTTGGCATAGAGGTATTGTTCATGGCGTAATTCCAGTAGGGCTCGTTGGATAGTGTCCTTGCTACAGTGGAAGTCTTGGCTCAGTTGACGGATGGAGGGTAGCCGGCTACCTGTTGGAAATTTTCCTGATTCGATACCCTTTTTTAGAAAGGAAACGACTGCTTGGTATTTACTTTCTTTCTTCATTCCAGACCTCCGTTGATTTTGTTACATTGTACCTTTTTTTTGCCTCCTTTGCAATGGGAAAAGCATTTCTCCCTTTCACAACTAGGAGCAAATGTGGTATACTTAGAAAGTATGATGATTCATTGAAAAGAAGATAAGAAAGAGAATGGATAGAAAAGTGCAGGAACCGGTTAAATTATTTCAATACAATACTCTAGGTGCCCTAATGGCAGGTCTCTATGGTGGAACCATGACAGTAGGAGAGTTGCTGGAACATGGTGACCTCGGCTTGGGGACTTTGGATTCGATTGATGGGGAGTTGATTGTCCTTGATGGCAAGGCTTATCAAGCCAAGGGATCTGGTCAAACGCCTGAAATAGTTGAAGTGGCAGCGGATGCTCTTATTCCCTATGCAGCAGTGGTTCCTCATCAGGCAGAAGTGATTTTCCGTCAGCGCTTTGAGATGACAGATAAGGAATTGGAGAAGCGAATTGAGTCCTACTATGATGGGGAAAATCTTTTTCGTTCCATCAAGATTCATGGCGAATTTTCACAAATGCATGTACGGATGATTCCTAAATCCACACCTGATACCAAGTTTGCTGATGTCGCGACACACCAACCTGAATATAGCCGTGAAAATGTATCGGGAACTATTGTTGGGTTTTGGACACCTGAGATTTTCCATGGGGTGAGTGTTGCAGGCTATCATTTGCATTTTATCTCAGATGATTTGACCTTTGGTGGGCATGTGATGGACTTTGTTATTAAAGAAGGAATGATTGAGGTTGGGGCAGTCGACCAGTTGGACCAACGTTTTCCAGTCCAGGATCGCCAGTATTTATTTGCCAAATTTAACGTTGACGAGATGAAGAAAGATATTGATAAGTCAGAATAGGAGAAAAGATGACAGTACATATTATCCTTACCATGGTCGCTTTAGTTCTCATTCTAGTAAGTGGAACTTGGTATGCCAAAAAACGGTTTAAAATCTCTCTTGCAGTGATGGGCTTGGGGGCAATCGCATTTTTTGTTTCTTCTCAAGTGTTAGAGAAGATGGTTCACCTTCTGATACTCCATCCGCAAAAAGATGGAACCATTCCGCTCATGCAGGAGCAGCCTTTCTTATATGTCCTTTATGGGATTGCCATGGCGGCCCTCTTTGAGGAAACAGCTCGTCTTGTCTTTTTTAAATGGTTGGAGAAAAAGAGAAAGCTAGGAGATCGAGATGCTTTGGCCTATGGTTTGGGACATGGGGGCTTGGAAATGCTCTATCTCGGAATGGGAAGCTTGATCAGTCTTTTGATTCTCTTTTCACTCATCCAGTCTTCAAATACTGATGTAGCCAATCTCCTTCCAAAGTCTACACTCGAAACGGTCCAGTCTCTTTCTGTATGGCAGGTTTATTTACTAGGAGTTGAACGTGTGCTTGCTCTGGTTCTACAAATCGGTCTTTCCATCTGGGTCTATCAAAGTGTCCGTCAAAAGAAATGGATCTACCTCCTTGCTGCCTATGGTTTGCATGCCTTGTTTGACTTGGCTCCAGCCTTATCTCAAGTGGGATGGATTGCAAATCCGCTTCTAGTTGAGTTTATTCTTCTCGTAGAACTTTTAGTCTTTATCTGGCTGACAAAATTTACATTTTGGAAAAAATCATAAAAAGAGGGGTGACCTCTTTTTATTGTTCTCTCTTAACACTGTTTTTGTCTATTTCTTACTATTTACCACCCGTTGTATTATCTGGAAGACAAGCCTATCTTTCTGTTTAATACCTATTTACCGAGGGATAGCCAGCTTTTCAAGAAATGAAAAACTTATTTGATAAAATCTTCAATTAAGCCAAGGAGATGCCGTTATCAAGCAAGTCCACATCAACTTTATATATGCTCGAAAAAAATTTAAAAAATTTTTCATTTTTCTCTTGACATGGAACGCGTTCCAGAATGTACAATGGTATCAAAGGTTGGGAATGCGCATTTAAACCAACCTATCACACGCTAGCGGACAAAGAAGAAAAGAGGACAACATTATGACCATCAAACGTATTTTTTCGGATATGGACGGCACCCTTCTCAATTCTGAGGGCCGCGTTTCTAGCGAGAATAGCAAGACTATCCGCGATGCTCAGATTCCGCTGACTCTGGTTTCTGCTCGAGCTCCAATGGAAATGAGAGAGGCTAACGAAGCACTTCAGCTGACTGGCCCTCAAGTAGGTTTTAACGGTGGTTTGATTTATCAGATTGTGGATGGAAAGGTCAAGCCCCTTCATATAGATATTCTCCCTAGAAAGACAGCACAAACTATCTTACAGGCAGTGCGCCAGCATTTTCCACAAATTAGCGTCAGCTATTATGATATGACGAACTGGTATTGTGATAGAATAGATGAAGGGATTCGTCTAGAGTTCAACATCACGCGTCAGGCACCAACACTTACAAACGAGGCTGATTTTCTAGCAGCCAAGGACAATACCTTCAAGATAATGATGATTACCCTAGATAATGACGAACTATTAGCACTGGAGAAATACTTGCAAGCCCTAGGCTTGGGCGAGGTCAGCATTCTCCGATCTGGTCAATATCATCTAGAAATTACCAGCAAAACTGCTAAAAAATCAAAAGGTATTGCTTATATTCTCAAAAAAGAAGGTTTAGATAAGAGCCAGACCGCTGCCTTTGGTGATGGGCACAACGATATCCCAATGTTTGAGATGGTGGGCTATCCAATTGTAATGGGCAATGCCTTTCCTGACATCAAAGAGCTGGCTTATAAGGTAACACGCAGCAATGATGAACATGGTGTCGGCTACGGCATCCGTAAATATCTCAAAAAAATCCATTAATCACGTGTTCGGAGGATGTCAATCCTCCTATAGAAAGCAAACAATGACAAATATTCGAAAAATTGCCAAACTGAGTGGCTACTCAGTTTCTAGCGTGTCACGCGTCATCAACAACCATCCTCATGTATCCGAGGAGGCTCGTCAGAAAATCCTGCAAGTCATGGAGGAACTGGACTACCGTCCCAACATTCTAGCTCAGGAGTTAAGTTCGGGTTCGACTCGTCGGGTCGGTGTAGTTATTCCCAACACGACCCTGCACCCTTATTTCAGTCAGTTACTGAACGGGCTTTTGGATGCAGCTATGGATCATAACTATACCTTGCTCATTCTACCTTCTCGTTATGATATAGACTTGGAAAAATATTATCTGGAGCAGCTTCGAGGAAGGGCCTTTGACAGTCTTATTTTCACCTCTCGCAGTGTAGATTTAGAAACCATTGCTTCCTACGCTAAGTATGGCAATATTGTCTGCTGTGAAGAAGTGCAGGACCCCAATCTGAGTAGCGTTTATGTGAGCCGCACCCATGCTTGCAAGACAGTCTTCAACTGGATTAAAGACCAGGGAAAAAGTAGAATTGCTCTGCTATTTACCCGAAAAGACCTAAAAAGTTCCACCTACCGTCTCACTATGGAAGCCTACAAGGAAGTTTTTGGTGAAAAAACAGAACCTCTGATTTTGGATGGCATTTCCACGGGAGAGGATGCTTATGAGCAAGGGGATAGCCTACTAGAGCAAGATTTAGACTGTATTTTCAGCAACGGAGATGATGTAGCAACTGGTGTGGTTCGCTATTATCAGGAGAAAAATATTGAATTACCTTTGCTGATTGGCCAAGAAAAGCAACTGACAGGAGAGGTGCTGGGGATTCCTACCATTGATAATAAATCCTACCAACTCGGTCAGGAAAGCTTCAAGCAAGCTCTCTCTGACGAAAAACGGACCATTATCCTACAATCGGAGTTTATCATACGATGATAAAATAGGCTCAAGCGACAATCGTCACTTGAGACCTATTTTTCTTCTATACAGCATCCGTAAACAAACCAGAATGCAGATGCTTAGGCAGACAATCAAGACCAGACGATACGGATCCAGCCCTGAGCTGGAACTAGCTAGGTGCACCAAGTTACCAGAGAGATAAAAGACAAGTACGCTAACAAGATAGGCAATCCCCTGATAAATATTCCAAATTGTAAAGGGGCTAGGACTTGCTGCCTGGTGTTTGACTATAGAAATGTAGAGTCCCCATAGAGCTCCCACAGCCCCATTTAATAACCCCCAACCTATGCTCCAAAAAATTGTATAGGATACAGCATCGTGGGGAAGAAAGAAGATCAAAAGAATCTCGCATCCCGTTACCAATAGTAAGATTGTGAAAAACAGAGAACGTCTTTTTTCAAAACAAGGACCTGCAAGAGCAAAGGCTAGGACGTTCCCCAGCAAACTCATACTCGAATATAGAGACACGAGGTTGGCGGAGAGGTGCAATACCTGTACCATATAGAGGACATTCATCGTTAAGGTTACATATAAAATCAAACTATCCAAAAGTAGGATACGGACATGGTGCCAGAGCTGTTTTTTCAAAACCTGCCAGTCCATCTGCCTTGTTACTTGATGATTTTGAAACAAGCTATAGTCTGTTTGTAACTGTTTCAAAAGGATAAACTGCATGAACAGACTAGCAAGAGCAATCACCAGTAACCAACGATAATGAAGTGCAGTCAGTTCTTTTCCGATGAAAAAGGAAATAAGAAGGGTATAAAAGCTCGTGACCAGCTGAAACAAACCTAAGTAGCTGAGAAATTTTGCGCGGACTTTCTCTTCTGTTAATAATAATATTAAGGGATTCCAAGCCAGACCAAAGCCCAACTCCACGGCTATCTGATATAGAACCAGAAAAAGAGCATAGATAGAAAAAGTCACACTTTCGTAGGGAATCACTACTAATATCCCTAGCAAACACAGTTTAGACAGTATACTCCACCGCATCAGGTCAAGGAGATTTTTCCTCCGCATTAGATAAGACAAGGGAATGCGGACAAGGGCTATAATTGGTAGCATTGTGATAAGCCAGCTATTTTGCAAATCACTAAAACTTAAAATCTGACTCATAAAAAGAATCATGAAGTCACCTGTGATGGTGATGGAAACAATTTGATTACTGAGGTTGAGCCCTACCATACTAGATTGATACGATTTTTTCATTTGTTCTCCTTTCTTGCCTCATTATAAACCAGAGTTTGTCCCTTTTCTAGGAGTTCATGATGAAGAAATATGCACTTATGTTGCAAGGAGAAAGCATTTATGAAACTATGGCACTATTTTAAAGAAACATCTAAGGAATTTTACCTTGAAGAGTGTGGGATTGATGATTATTCTAGCTTTCCGTTTTATGATTATACTGTTTTTCAGGATTTTGTCATCCACTGGATTTGTGAAGGGAAAGGCTACCTGCAAGTTGATGGGCAGACCTATTCTTTGGAGAAAAATGATGGTTTTATCCTAAGAAAAGGCCAAAAAGTACGCTATTGGGCAAATCCAGAAGCTCCTTGGACAACCTACTGGCTGGGACTCTCTGGAGACAAATTAAGCGACTATCTCCAAAACACACAAGTTTTTTATGAGTCTGTTTGCCATTTCGATAGTCTTTTTCAAAGCAGAGAAATCATTCAAGACATCTGTCACAAAACTGCAGAAAATAGGCAAAAAGAAAGCTGGTACCAGATGCAAATTTATACCTTCCTTTACTACTTGCAGGAAGAATTTCCAGCAGAAATACCGCTGAATGTCGCTCAACTCCCTGTTGAAAAAGCTGCGCAAATTTTGCTACAACAGTACCAACAAGATATCTCTATTCAAGACTTGGCATTTCAGGTCGGACTCAGTCGTAGTACTTTGTTTCGTCAGTTTAAGAAACTTTACCATAAATCTCCTCAACAATTTCTCCTTGAAACACGCCTGCTAAAGGCAAGAACACTCTTAACTGACACCAATCTATCTATTAAAGAAATTACCTTGGAAGTCGGCTATCAGGATCAACTAGTCTTTTCAAAAGTCTTTAAGAACTTTTTCTCTGTGAGTCCTAAATTTTACCGCCAAAGCTGGAAAAATCCTCCATCCAACTAGCATCCATTTCGGCATTTGCTATAGAAGGGGCTTATTGATTGCTTCAGGTGTAGATAGATTCAATATAAAAAAATTTTGAAAACAGCATCCTGAAAGTTAGATATCATTTATCTAACTCTTAGGGTGTTTTTCTATAGTCCCCCATTCACGTCAACATCTGTATCCATCATTTGAAAAACAAGAGTTGAATTATCAATAGTTATTTTGAGGTCGTCAAATGTCTCTAAAAATGGTATAATGGAATGAATTTTGAAAAAGGAAGAGTGACATGTCAGTAGAAGAAAAAATACTTGAAATCTTAGAAGGAATCGATATTCGTTTTAAAGAACCTTTGAAGACCTATACCTATACAAAGGTAGGAGGTCGAGCGGATTATCTAGTTTTGCCACGCAATCGCTATGAGATGGCGCGTGTCGTCCAATTTGCCAATCAAGAAAATATTCCCTGGATGGTGCTAGGAAATGCCAGCAATATCATTGTTCGTGAAGGTGGAATCCGTGGTTTTGTTATCTTGTGCGATAAGCTTAATAACGTTTCAGTTGATGGCTATACCATCGAAGCAGAAGCTGGGGCGAACTTGATCGAAACAACACGTATTGCCCTCCGTCATAGTTTGACTGGTTTTGAGTTTGCTTGTGGGATTCCTGGAAGCATCGGTGGAGCTGTCTTTATGAATGCGGGTGCCTATGGAGGAGAGATTGCTCATATTTTGCAGTCTTGTCAAGTTTTGACCAAGGAAGGGGAAATCGAGACCTTGTCAGTCAAGGACTTGGCTTTTGGTTACCGTCATTCAGCTATTCAGGATTCTGGAGCCATTGTCTTGTCAGCTAAATTTGCCTTGGCTCCAGGGAATCATCAGGTTATCAAGCAAGAAATGAATCGCTTGACGCACCTACGTGAACTCAAACAACCTCTAGAATACCCATCTTGTGGTTCAGTCTTTAAGCGTCCAGTTGGTCATTTTGCAGGTCAGTTGATCTCAGAGGCTGGTCTCAAGGGCTATCGAATCGGTGGTGTGGAAGTATCTGAAAAGCATGCCGGTTTTATGATCAATGTTGCTGACGGAACGGCCAAAGACTACGAGGACTTGATCCAATCTGTTATCGAAAAAGTCAAAGAACACTCAGGTGTCACCCTTGAGAGAGAAGTCCGAATCTTGGGTGAGAAAGAATAAGGTTGGGGTAGAAAAGTTGCTGCTATAACCATTGTAAAGGGGGTGAAAGCCTATCGTTAGTGAAGATGTATGTAGGCAGTTCAATCTCCTACACGAGGTAGTAGCGGCCTGACAGAGCCCTGATCTGTTAATTTATGAAAAAGAAGGAATTTATGACAATTGAAAAAACCAATTATTGAATTCAAAAACGTCTCTAAAGTTTTTGAAGACAGCAACACCAAGGTTCTCAAAGACATCAACTTTGAGTTGGAAGAAGGGAAGTTTTACACTCTTTTAGGCGCATCTGGTTCAGGAAAATCAACCATTCTAAACATCATTGCAGGTTTACTGGATGCGACAACAGGGGATATTTTACTGGATGGGGTGCGGATCAACGATATCCCAACTAATAAACGAGATGTCCATACGGTCTTCCAATCCTATGCCTTGTTTCCACATATGAATGTGTTTGAAAATGTTGCCTTTCCACTCCGCTTGCGTAAAATCGACAAGAAAGAAATCGAGCAACGTGTAGCAGAAGTTCTCAAGATGGTTCAGCTGGAAGGTTATGAAAAACGTTCTATCCGTAAACTCTCCGGAGGACAACGTCAGCGTGTAGCCATTGCCCGTGCTATTATCAACCAACCTCGTGTGGTTTTGTTGGATGAGCCCTTGTCAGCGCTGGACTTGAAATTGCGGACAGACATGCAGTATGAACTGCGTGAATTGCAACAACGATTGGGGATTACCTTTGTCTTTGTCACTCACGATCAGGAAGAAGCCCTTGCTATGAGTGACTGGATTTTCGTTATGAACGATGGCGAGATTGTTCAGTCTGGAACGCCTGTCGACATCTATGATGAGCCGATCAACCACTTTGTTGCCACCTTTATCGGTGAGTCCAACATCTTGCCAGGAACCATGATTGAGGACTACTTGGTCGAGTTTAATGGCAAACGCTTTGAAGCGGTCGATGGGGGGATGAAGCCAAATGAGCCTGTTGAGGTTGTCATTCGTCCAGAGGACTTGCGCATCACTCTTCCTGAAGAAGGCAAGCTCCAAGTCAAGGTTGATACCCAGCTTTTCCGTGGAGTTCACTATGAGATTATTGCCTATGACGAGCTCGGAAATGAATGGATGATTCACTCGACTCGTAAGGCCATCGTTGGTGAGGAAATCGGTCTGGACTTTGAACCAGAAGATATCCATATCATGCGTCTCAACGAAACCGAAGAAGAGTTCGATGCTCGTATCGAAGAATACGTAGAAATCGAAGAGCAAGAAGCAGGTCTGATTAACGCGATCGAGGAGGAAAGAGATGAAGAAAACAACCTCTAAACTCTTTGTAGTGCCCTATATGCTTTGGATCGCCCTCTTTGTTCTCGCACCCTTGATCTTGATTTTTGGACAATCCTTTTTCAACATCGAAGGCCAGTTTAGTTTAGAAAACTACAAATCCTACTTTGCGTCACAAAACTTGACCTACCTCAAAATGAGCTTCAACTCTGTGCTTTATGCAGGGATTGTAACCTTGGTAACACTGCTCATCAGCTATCCAACCGCCCTCTTTTTGACCCGTCTCAAGCACCGTCAACTCTGGCTCATGCTGATTATCCTGCCGACATGGATTAATCTGCTCCTCAAGGCCTATGCCTTTATCGGGATTTTTGGTCAGAATGGCTCTATTAATCAATTTTTGGAATTTATCGGAATCGGTTCACAGCAGTTGCTTTTTACTGATTTCTCCTTCATCTTTGTCGCAAGCTACATCGAGCTTCCCTTTATGATTTTGCCGATTTTCAATGTCTTGGATGATATGGACAACAATCTTATCAATGCCAGCTATGACCTCGGTGCGACCAAGTGGGAAACTTTCCGCCATGTCATCTTCCCTCTATCGATGAACGGAGTGAGAAGTGGTGTTCAGTCTGTCTTTATCCCAAGTTTGAGTCTCTTCATGCTGACACGTTTGATTGGAGGGAACCGCGTTATTACCTTGGGAACGGCTATTGAGCAGAACTTCCTGACCAATGACAACTATGGTATGGGTTCAACCATTGGTGTGATCCTCATCCTGACCATGTTCATCACCATGTGGGTGACCAAGGAAAGGAGAGAACGATGAAAAAATTTGCCAATCTCTACCTAGCCTTTGTCTTTATCGTCCTTTATTTGCCAATTTTTTACCTGATTGGCTACGCCTTTAACGCAGGGGATGATATGAATAGTTTTACCGGCTTTAGCTTGAGCCATTTTAAAACCATGTTTGGTGATGGCCGTCTCATGTTGATCCTCACCCAAACCTTTTTCTTGGCCTTTCTAGCTGCCTTGATTGCGACCATTATCGGGACTTTCGGTGCTATCTATATCTACCAGTCTCGTAAGAAATACCAAGAAGCCTTTCTATCACTCAATAATATCCTCATGGTTGCGCCTGACGTTATGATTGGTGCCAGCTTCTTGATTCTCTTTACCCAACTCAAGTTTTCACTTGGATTTTTGACGGTTCTATCTAGTCACGTGGCCTTTTCCATCCCTATCGTGGTCTTGATGGTCTTGCCTCGTCTCAAGGAAATGAATGATGACATGATCCATGCGGCCTATGACTTGGGAGCCAGCCAGTTTCAGATGTTCAAAGAAATCATGCTTCCGTACCTGACACCGTCTATCATTGCAGGTTATTTCATGGCCTTTACCTACTCGCTGGATGACTTTGCCGTGACCTTCTTCGTAACGGGAAATGGCTTTTCAACCCTGTCAGTCGAGATTTACTCTCGAGCTCGTAAGGGAATTTCGCTAGAAGTCAATGCCCTCTCTGCCCTTGTCTTTCTCTTTAGTATTATCCTAGTTGTTGGATATTACTTTATCTCACGTGAGAAGGAGGAGCAAGCATGAAAAAACTCTATTCATTTTTAGCAGGAATTGCAGCAATTATCCTTGTCTTGTGGGGAATTGCGACTCATCTAGACAGTAAAATCAATAGCCGAGACAGTCAGAAATTGGTTATCTACAACTGGGGGGACTATATCGATCCAGAACTCTTGGAGAAATTCACAGAAGAAACAGGAATCCAAGTCCAGTATGAGACCTTTGATTCTAACGAAGCCATGTATACCAAGATCAAGCAGGGTGGAACGACCTATGATATTGCCATCCCGAGTGAATACATGATCAACAAGATGAAGGACGAAGATCTCTTGGTTCCGCTTGATTATTCAAAAATTGAAGGAATCGAAAATATCGGACCTGAGTTCCTCAACCAGTCATTTGACCCGGGCAATAAATTCTCCATCCCATACTTCTGGGGGACCTTGGGAATTGTCTACAATGAAACCATGATAGATGAGGCGCCTGAGCATTGGGATGACCTCTGGAAACCAGAATACAAGGATTCCATCATGCTCTTTGATGGGGCGCGTGAGGTGCTGGGGCTCGGGCTTAACTCGCTCGGTTACAGTCTCAACTCCAAGGATCCTCAACAGTTGGAAGAGACAGTGGATAAACTCTACAAACTGACTCCAAATATCAAGGCCATTGTGGCAGACGAGATGAAGGGTTACATGATTCAGAATAATGCTGCTATCGGCGTGACCTTCTCAGGGGAAGCCAGCCAGATGTTGGAGAAAAATCCTAACCTCAAGTATGTCGTTCCGACTGAGGCCAGCAATCTCTGGTTTGATAACATGGTCATTCCAAAAACCGTGAAAAACCAAGATGCCGCCTATGCCTTTATCAACTTTATGTTGAAACCCGAAAATGCTCTGAAAAATGCGGAGTATGTAGGCTACTCAACACCAAACCTACCAGCCAAGGAAATGCTCCCAGAGGAGACCAAGGAAGATAAATCCTTCTATCCTGACGCTGATACCATGAAACACCTAGAAGTTTATGAAAAGTTTGACCATAAATGGACAGGAAAATACAGCGACCTCTTCCTACAGTTTAAAATGTATCGGAAGTAGGAGTTAGTAGTTATGAAACGAATCAGTTAAGCTGGTTCGTTTTCTTAATAGAAGTTAACTTTTACAGCCTTATCTTTTTCTATTCTAGTTGCTTATTTGCTTGTCTAGTAGTATACTAAGTTTATACGAATAGAAAGCGGTAACAAATCATGAAAATGTCTACTTTTTTCAAAAAAAGTTTCTGGCCAACCTTTTTGATTGTTAACCAAACAATTATACTATTGCATTTAAAGGATGGCTTGGATCGCAAATATCTAACAACTGAGTCTATATATTGGGTGATAGGGACCTTTATATTTGTAAATATTCTAGTGGCTGTGTTTTCGAATATGAAAATTGGGGATAAAGAATAATAAAGGAAATAAGCTGACAAATGTTCTTTGAAATTTACCTCAGTATAAAACATTTATGATTCATTGCCATTAACCTTGACGAACCTCTCCAAAAACGATATAATAAGAAAGTTGAGAATTGATTTTCAGTTGTCTTAGTCCAGAGAAATGGCGGTGCTGCGAGCCATCTAAGCTAGGAAGTCATGCTACTCAATCAGACAATTGCATAAGATTAAGAGAATGACAAGTTCATTGAATGAAGGTGGTACCGCGGTTTTTCGCCCTTCGTGATGTGAACTTGTCTTTTGATTTTTGGAGGTGTTTATGAAGACATTTCTCGTGAAACAAAAGTTTCGTCTTGGAGGCGAACGCTTCGATATCAAGGATGATAGAGGAGTAGTGAACTATCAGGTGGAGGGCTCTTTCTTCCAAATTCCTAAGACCTTTACCATCTATGACGCCTATGGTGAGCAAGTAAGTGAGATTAGTAAAGAATTTTTCACTTTGCTTCCTCGCTTTACTATCCAGTTACGAAACGGTTCCAATTTCGTCATTCGTAAGAAGTTGACCTTCTGGCGAGATAAGTATGAGTTTGACAATCTGGGGCTTCGTATCGAGGGCAATATCTGGGATTTGAATTTCAAATTGCTGGATGACCGCGACCAAGTGATTGCCGAAATTCGGAAAGAGATTTTCCATTTGACCTCAACTTACACCGTAACCGTCTATGAAGACTCTTATGCAGACCTGGTCATTTCCCTCTGTGTCGCGATTGACTATGTGGAAATGCTGGAAAGCCAATCAAATTAAACAAGTAAATAAGGAGATATTATGAAACAACTATCTAGTGCTCAAGTTCGCCAAATGTGGCTTGATTTCTGGGCAAGCAAAGGTCACTCTGTAGAACCATCAGTCAGCTTGGTTCCTGTAAATGACCCAACTCTTTTGTGGATCAACTCTGGGGTAGCAACCCTTAAGAAATACTTTGACGGAACCATTATCCCTGAAAACCCACGTATTACCAATGCGCAAAAAGCTATCCGTACCAATGACATCGAAAATGTCGGAAAAACGGCTCGCCACCATACTATGTTTGAAATGTTGGGGAACTTCTCTATCGGGGATTACTTCCGTGACGAAGCCATCACTTGGGCTTATGAGCTTTTGACCAGCCCAGAATGGTTTGATTTTCCTGCTGAAAAACTGTACATGACCTACTATCCAGACGATAAGGATTCTTATAACCGCTGGATTGAAGTAGGAGTGGACCCAAGCCACTTGATCCCAATCGAAGACAACTTCTGGGAAATCGGTGCTGGACCTTCTGGACCTGATACAGAAATCTTCTTTGACCGTGGAGAAGCATTTGACCCAGAAAATATTGGTCTTCGTCTGCTTGCAGAAGATATCGAAAACGACCGTTACATCGAAATCTGGAATATCGTTTTGTCACAATTTAACGCTGATCCTGCTGTTCCTCGTAGCGAATACAAAGAATTGCCACACAAGAACATTGATACGGGCGCTGGTTTGGAGCGTTTGGTGGCTGTTATCCAAGGGGCTAAGACAAACTTTGAAACGGACCTCTTCATGCCGATTATCCGTGAAGTTGAGAAATTGTCAGGTAAGGTCTACGACCAAGATGGCGATAACATGAGCTTCAAGGTCATCGCTGACCACATCCGTTCCCTTTCATTTGCCATCGGTGATGGTGCTCTTCCAGGAAATGAAGGCCGTGGTTATGTCCTTCGTCGTCTCCTCCGTCGTGCTTCTATGCACGGTCAAAAATTGGGTATCAACGAGCCTTTCCTTTACAAACTCGTTCCAACTGTTGGAAAAATCATGGAAAGCTACTACCCAGAAGTGCTTGAAAAACGTGACTTTATCGAGAAAATTGTCAAGAGCGAGGAAGAGTCATTTGCTCGTACCCTTCACTCAGGTCAACACTTTGCAGAAACTATTGTAGCTGATTTGAAAGCGAAAGGTCAAAACGTTATCGCTGGGCAAGATGTCTTCAAACTTTACGATACATATGGATTCCCAGTTGAATTGACAGAAGAAATCGCTGAAGAAGCAGGGATGACTGTAGACCGTGAAGGTTTTGAAGCAGCCATGAAAGAACAGCAAGAACGTGCGCGTGCGTCAGCTGTCAAAGGCGGCTCAATGGGAATGCAAAATGAAACCCTTCAAAACATTACAGTGGAAAGTGTCTTCAACTACAATGCCAGTCAATTGCCTTCTAAGTTGGTGGCTATCGTGGCTGACAATGCTGAAGTAGAAGCTGTATCTGAAGGAACCGCCTCTCTTATCTTTGCAGAGACTCCATTCTACGCGGAAATGGGTGGACAGGTAGCTGACCACGGTCAAATCTTGGATGCTAAAGGAAATGTCGTAGCTACTGTGACGGATGTGCAAAAAGCTCCAAATGGACAAGCTCTTCATACTGTTGAAGTTCTTGCACCACTTGCTTTGAACCAAGAATACACCTTGGCTATCGATACCAACCGTCGTCATCGTGTCATGAAGAACCACACAGCCACTCACTTGCTCCATGCTGCCCTTCACAATATCCTTGGCCACCATGCGACACAAGCAGGATCTCTGAACGAAGTAGAATTTCTTCGCTTTGACTTTACTCACTTCCAAGCTGTGACTCCTGAAGAGTTGCGCGCCATTGAACAGCAAGTCAATGAGAAGATTTGGGAAGCCATCGCAGTGGAAACTGTTGAGACAGATATTGATACGGCTAAAGAAATGGGAGCTATGGCTCTCTTTGGTGAGAAATACGGTAAAGAAGTCCGCGTTGTGACCATCGGTGACTACTCAGTGGAACTCTGTGGTGGTACCCACGTTGGCAACACTTCTGAGATTGGTCTCTTCAAGATTGTCAAAGAAGAAGGAATCGGTTCAGGTACCCGCCGTATCTTGGCAGTAACTGGTAAGGAAGCCTTTGAAGCTTACCGCGAACAAGAAGACGCTCTGAAAGCCGTCGCAGCAACCTTGAAAGCACCTCAACTCAAGGAAGTGCCTCACAAGGTCGAAGGGCTTCAAGAGCAACTCCGTCAACTTCAAAAAGAAAATGCCGAATTGAAGGAAAAAGCCGCAGCCGCAGCCGCAGGCGATGTCTTCAAGGATGTGAAGGAAGTCAACGGACACCGTTACATTGCAAGCCAAGTTTCTGTATCAGATGCAGGTGCCCTTCGTACCTTTGCGGATAACTGGAAACAAAAAGACTACTCTGATGTGCTTGTTCTAGTTGCCGCTATTGGTGACAAGGTGAACCTTCTTGTAGCTAGCAAGACAAAAGATATCCACGCAGGTAACTTGGTTAAAGAATTGGCTCCAATTGTTGATGGACGTGGTGGTGGTAAACCAGACATGGCCATGGCAGGAGGAAGCAACCAAGCGAAAATCCAAGAATTGTTGGATGCAGTAGCAGGTAAATTATAAGAAAACATTTAGGATCTATCCATTTGGGTAGGTCTTTTTGCATACACAAAAAAGCCAAATCCGGTTGGATTTGACTTGTACCTGATAGGTTTATTTTGCTGTCCAGACACTGACTGAACCCGCTGCTACTGGAAATTCTCCATAACCTTCAGCGTTGATTGTAACTTGTGCTGGATGATTTTCAAGGAGGTCAATAAAGGTTTGGTCAGCCCATTCTTGTCCGACAAACATAGCCTTGCTGTTTTCTTGGTCATTGGAGATAAGGACAGCGATTGGTGATTGATATTCGACACCTGAACGGACCCATCCGATACAGTTGGCATCGTCAAAGTAGTCTGTTTGCTCTCCATAGGCCCTGTCTTTTCGGATGGTTAGGAGGCGATCAAGAACTTCTCTGAAATCTTGTTGAGCAAATTGCCCAGAAATACCATAATAGTCTCCGTAAAAGACACATGGAAGCCCATCTTGGCGTAATAGAATAAGGGCATAGGCTGCTGGCTTGAACCATTCTTCAACAGTAGACTCAAGGGCTTGTCCTCGTTGAGTATCATGGTTGTCAACGAAAGTGACAGCCTTGTCAGGCTTGAGTTCAACCAAGCTATCTGTGAAAATGTCACGAAGGTCGTAGCTTGCTCCAGCATGGCTAGCTTCAAAGAGGTTTTGGTGGAGGCGAACATCTACAAGGTCAAAACGTTCTTCTGTTTTTTCAAGATAGTCCAGATTGGCTTCCTTATCTGGATTCCAAAATTCCCCAAAAACGTAGAAATCTTGACCGTATTTTTCCTTCATATCACGGATGAAATTGCGCATGAAGAAAGAGTCGATGTGCTTAACGGCATCCAAGCGGAAACCAGCTACACCAGTCGCTTCCATGAACCAGTCAGCCCAGTCATAGATATTTTGGATGACTTCAGGATGTTTAAAGTCTAGGTCGGCATACATGAGGTAGTCGTAGTTACCGTTTTCGTTATCGACCAATTCCTCATTTGCCCAACCTTTATTGTCTCCTTGGATCAGGTAAATACCAGACTTACGGCGTTTGGCATCGTAGTCTGTACCTGTGAAGTGGTACCAGTGCCAGTGGAAGTCATTGTAGGTATCTTGGCGACCATCGAAAGTAAAGTGAGTCCAGCCATTGATAGTAAAGGGCTCGCTTAATTGAACGGTACGGTCCTCAGGGTCCACTTCAATAACCTGAAAGGATTCCATATGATCAGCAGCAGCCTTGTGATTGAGCACCACATCGGCCATAGGTTGAATTCCCTGCGCCTTTAGGGCTTGAATGGCTTGAAGATAATCTTCTTTAAACCCATACTTGGTACGGACAGTCCCTTTTTGGTGAAATTCACCTAAGTCGAATAAGTCATAGACCCCATAGCCGACATCTTTTTCGTTGGTTGCCTTGAAGGCAGGTGGCATCCAGACATGACTGATACCGAGATTTGCTAGGTGTTCTGCGTCATCCGCCAATCGTGTCCAGTGTTGTCCGTCGTGGGGCAGATACCACTCAAAGTATTGCATAAGTGTCTGATTTTGCATTGTTTTTCCTCTTGCTTATCAATGTTGTGTTTTATTCTACCATAAAGTTTAGAACTAGGCAAACGTTTGCGCAAGATTCTATACTCATTTCTGTTTTTGTCTATTTTTAGCGAATAAAATCTCTATTTCCATCACAAGGGAGAGGATGTTTTGCTGAAAAAGTAAATGGAATAAACTTATTTTAACCAAAATGACACTCAGTAAACTAAAGTACATATGGTTAAACGGTTTCTTTTTTGAGAATTGTCACAAAATTTGCTATAATAGTAGCTATGAATAGAATTAGGGTCAGCAGACGTGTTGAAAAAAAGCTAGCTAAGGATCTAGTTCTTTTGGAAGCAAGTGATTTAACAGATATTGAACTGACGGATCAGGCAGTAGAAGTTCTTAGTCAAGACGGGAAGTTTTTAGGGAGCGCCTATCTTTCTCAACAGAATAAGGGAATCGGTTGGTTGGTCAGCAAGGAAAAGGTTCGTTTCAATCAAACCTTTTTTGAAATTCTGTTTCGTAAGGCCAAGGAAGCTAGAAAGCCTTATTATCAAGATGACTTGACTACTGCCTTTCGCCTTTTTAACCAAGAGGGGGATGGTTTTGGTGGTCTGACTGTTGATCTCTATGGAGATTATGCTGTTTTTTCTTGGTACAACTCCTTTGTTTACCAAATTCGTGAGCTAATCGTAAAGGCTTTTAAGGAAGTTTTTCCTGAGGTCTTGGGGGCTTATGAGAAGATTCGTTTTAAAGGTCTAGACTACGAGTCTGCCTCTGTTTATGGTGAGGAAGCGCCAGATGATTTTACTGTTCTTGAGAATGGCGTGCTCTATCAAGTCTTTATGAATGATGGCTTGATGACAGGGATTTTCCTAGACCAGCATGAGGTTCGTGGGAGTCTGGTTGACGGTCTAGCCATGGGCAAATCCTTGCTCAATATGTTTTCCTATACGGCTGCCTTTTCTGTTGCTGCAGCTATGGGAGGTGCCAGTGAGACGACTTCTGTCGACTTGGCCAAACGGTCTAGAGAGCTGTCAGAAGCTCATTTTCAGGCAAATGGACTCAGCACGGACAATCATCGTTTTATTGTCATGGACGTCTTTGAATACTTCAAGTATGCCAAGAGAAAAGGCTTGACCTATGATGTGATTGTGCTTGATCCGCCGAGCTTTGCCCGCAATAAAAAACAAACATTCTCTGTAGCTAAGGACTATCACAAGTTGATTTCCCAGAGTCTAGAGATTTTAAATCCGGGAGGCATTATCATTGCCAGTACCAATGCTGCCAATGTTTCCCGCCAGAAATTTACAGAACAAATTGATAAAGGTTTTGCAGGAAGAAGGTATCAGGTCTTGAACCAATACGGACTTCCAGCAGACTTTGCCTATAATAAAAAAGATGAAAGCAGTAATTACCTCAAGGTGATTAGTATGAAGGTTAGTAGATGAAATTAATCGTTTCAGTAATGCCAAGAAGTTTAGAAGAAGCGCAAGAACTGGATGCCACTAGGTATGAAGATGCCGATATCATTGAGTGGCGTGCGGACTTTCTTACAAAGGACGCTATTTTACAGGTAGCACCCGCTATCTTTGAGAAATTTGCAGGACGCGAACTTGTCTTTACCCTTCGGACTCGCGCTGAGGGAGGAGAAATCGAACTTTCCTCAGAAGAGTATGTTCAAATCATCAAGGAAGTTACTCAGCTCTATCAGCCGGATTATGTAGATTTTGAGTATTTCAGCTACAAGGACGTTTTTGAGGAAATGTTGGATTTTCCAAATCTGGTTTTGAGTTATCATAATTTCCAGGAGACACCTGAAAATATGATGGAAATTTTGTCTGAGTTGACCAGTCTCTCTCCCAAAGTGGTCAAGGTATCAGTTATGGCCCATACGGAGCAGGATGTTTTAGACCTGATGAACTACACTCGAGGATTTAAGACACTCAATCCTGAGCAAGAGTACGTGACCATTTCCATGGGGAAAATGGGCAAGGTATCACGCATTACTTCAGATGTGACGGGTTCGAGTTGGTCATTTGCTAGTCTGGATGAAGCGAGTGCCCCAGGTCAGATTTCGCTATCAAACATGAAGAAAATCAGGGAGATTTTGGATGAAGCTTGATGGCTATACACGTTTAGCTGCAGTTGTTGCCAATCCCATCAAACACTCTATTTCGCCCTTTATCCACAATAGGGCCTTTGAGGCGACAGCTATTAATGGTGCCTATGTAGCTTGGGAGATTGAAGCGGGTGATTTGGCAGAAACAGTCGCCAATATTCGCCGTTACCAGATGTTTGGCATCAACCTGTCTATGCCTTACAAGGAGCAAGTGATTCCTTATCTGGATGAGTTGAGTGATGAGGCTCGTTTGATTGGGGCGGTCAATACTGTTGTCAATCATAATGGCACTTTAATTGGATATAATACAGATGGCAAGGGATTCTTTAAGAGCTTGCCTTCTTTTACAATCTCGGATAAGAAAATGACCATTCTGGGAGCAGGTGGTGCAGCCAAGTCCATTTTGGCTCAGGCTATTTTGGATGGCGCTAGTCAGATTTCAGTCTTTGTTCGTTCAGTTTCCATGGAAAAAACAAGACCTTACCTAGACAAGTTGCAGGACCAAACAGGATTTAAAGTGGACTTGTATGCTTTAGAAGATATTTCTGAGCTGCAAGAAAAGATTGCCAAGTCGGACCTGCTCGTCAATGCGACCAGTGTAGGGATGGATGGCCAGTCGTCGCCAGTTCCAGAAAGTATCAATTTGCCAGAGGCTCTCTTGGTCGCAGATATCATTTACCAACCCTTTGAGACGCCATTTTTGAAATGGGCTAGAAGTCAGGGCAATCCAGCAATCAATGGCCTTGGAATGTTGCTCTATCAGGCTGCTGAAGCTTTTCAACTGTGGACAGGTAAAGAAATGCCGACAGAAGAAATTTGGCAGTCCTTAACAGAAAAATATAAATAGTGAAAAGGAGACCCTCCTATGAAAATCAGAATCGATATTCCGCATCATCCTTATGATATTCAGATTGAAAAAGGTTGTCTGGCTCAGGCTGGTCAATGGTTGCGAGAACTCTGGCAACCTCAAAAAGTGGTCATTGTAACCGATAACCATGTAGCTTCTCTCTATGCAGAGAAGGTTAAACTCAGCCTAGAAGATGCTGGTTTTCAGGTAGCTGTTTTTGACTTTTTAGAAGGCGAAGAACGAAAAAATTTAACAACTGTTCAGAAAGTCTATGAATTTCTAGTCAAGCAGGGGTTGACTCGTAGCGATGGGATCGTGGCTCTTGGTGGTGGTGTCGTTGGGGACCTAGCTGGTTTTGTAGCCTCTACCTATATGCGGGGCATTCACTTTGTTCAGATTCCGACTAGTTTGACAGCCCAGGTTGATTCGTCTATTGGTGGAAAGACGGGTGTCAATACTCCTTTTGCTAAAAATATGGTGGGAACTTTTGCCCAACCAGATGGGGTTCTGATTGACCCGCTTGTCCTAGAAACGCTTGGAAAAAGAGAGCTGATTGAGGGGATGGGCGAGGTTATCAAGTACGGCTTGATTGAGGATCCAGAACTGTGGGCTCTCTTGATGGAGCTAGATGGTTCTGTAGAGAGCATTTTGGAACATGCAGAGACTTTGATTGAACATTCTTGTCAGGTTAAGCGCAAGATGGTGGTCGAAGATGAGTTGGATAACGGTGTTCGTCTTTACCTCAATTTTGGGCACACTATTGGTCATGCTATTGAAGCAACTGCCGGTTATGGCAAGGTCATGCATGGAGAAGCTGTGGCTATGGGCATGGTTCAGATTTCCAAGGTTGCTGAGGGAAAAGGTCTTATGCCAGCTGGCCTAACCCAGTCCATTAGAGAGATGTGCCAAAAATTTGGACTACCTGTTGACTATGAAAACTGGGATGTTGATAAGCTTTATCAGGCTTTGACTCATGACAAGAAGGCACGTGGCAACACCTTGAAATTGGTCTTGGTGCCAGAGCTTGGTTCAGCGACCATTCACCCAGTTTCTCTGGAAGAGATGAAAGACTACTTGGTAAAATAAGGAGAACGTATGAGATATTTAACTGCAGGAGAATCACACGGTCCCCGTCTGACGGCTATCATTGAAGGAATTCCAGCTGGACTTCCTTTGACAGCAGAGGATATTAATGGAGACCTTAAACGCCGTCAGGGTGGCTACGGTCGTGGTGGTCGTATGAAGATTGAGAGTGACCAGGTTGTCTTTACTTCGGGCGTTCGCCACGGGAAGACGACAGGGGCTCCCATTACCATGGATGTCATCAATAAGGACCACCAAAAATGGCTGGATATCATGTCTGCAGAAGACATCGAAGACCGCCTTAAAAGCAAACGAAAAATCACCCATCCTCGTCCAGGACATGCCGACTTGGTAGGGGGAATCAAGTACCGTTTTGATGATTTGCGAAATTCCTTGGAACGTTCATCGGCTCGTGAAACCACCATGCGAGTTGCAGTTGGTGCAGTAGCCAAACGTCTCTTAGCTGAGCTGGAGATAGAAATTGCTAACCATGTTGTTGTCTTTGGTGGCAAGGAAATCGATGTACCTGAAAATCTGACAGTGGCTGAGATTAAGGAACGAGCTGCCCAGTCTGAAGTTTCTATTGTCAACCAAGAGCGGGAACAGGAAATCAAGGACTATATTGACCAAATCAAACGTGACGGTGATACCATCGGTGGGGTTGTAGAGACAGTCGTCGGAGGCGTTCCAGTTGGCCTTGGCTCCTATGTCCAATGGGACAGAAAATTGGATGCGCGATTGGCCCAAGCAGTTGTTTCTATCAATGCCTTTAAAGGGGTGGAATTTGGTCTTGGATTTGAAGCTGGTTACCGCAAAGGCAGCCAAGTTATGGATGAAATTCTCTGGTCTAAAGAAGACGGCTATACTCGTCGTACCAATAATCTAGGTGGTTTTGAAGGTGGTATGACCAATGGGCAACCAATTGTTGTTCGTGGAGTTATGAAACCCATTCCCACTCTTTACAAACCACTTATGAGTGTGGATATCGAAACCCACGAACCTTACAAGGCAACCGTGGAGAGAAGCGATCCGACCGCCCTTCCAGCGGCAGGTGTAGTCATGGAAGCTGTTGTGGCAACGGTTCTCGCGCAAGAAATCCTTGAAAAATTTTCATCAGATAATCTTGAAGAATTAAAAGAGGCAGTTGCCAAGCACCGAGACTATACAAAGAACTATTAAGGAGTCCTTATGGCAAAAACCATCTATATCGCAGGTCTTGGTTTGATCGGTGCTTCGATGGCCCTCGGTATCAAACGCGATCATCCTGATTATGAAATTTTAGGCTACAATCGCAGTCAAGCTTCGAGAGATATCGCCTTGAAAGAAGGCATGATTGACCGTGCGACGGATGATTTTGCCAGTTTTGCTCCCCTAGCAGATGTCATCATCTTGACCTTGCCAATCAAACAGACTATTGCTTTTATTAAGGAGCTGGCAAACTTAGACTTGAAGGAAGGCGTCATTATCTCGGATGCAGGCTCAACCAAGTCAGCCATTGTGGAAGCAGCGGAGCAGTATTTAGCTGGCAAGCCTATCCGCTTTGTCGGTGCTCATCCCATGGCTGGTAGCCACAAGACAGGGGCTGCCTCTGCGGATGTTAATCTCTTTGAAAATGCCTACTATATCTTCACACCTTCGAGCCTGACAAGTCCTGATACACTTGAGGAAATGAAGGATCTGCTTTCAGGCCTTCATGCTCGTTTTATCGAGATTGATGCCAAGGAGCATGATCGGGTGACTTCTCAGATTAGCCATTTTCCTCATATTCTGGCTTCCAGCCTTATGGAGCAGACGGCAGTTTATGCTCAAGAACATGAGATGGCAAGGCGCTTTGCGGCGGGTGGTTTTCGAGATATGACTCGCATTGCGGAAAGCGAGCCAGGTATGTGGACTTCTATTCTCTTGTCCAATCGTGAAACTATTCTGGATAGAATTGCGGATTTCAAGGAGCGCCTAGATGAGGTTGGACAAGCCATCAGCAAGGGAGATGAAGAGCAAATTTGGAACTTTTTCAACCAAGCGCGTGCGCAACGGCAGGCCATGGAAATCCATAAGCGTGGTGGTGTGGATAGCTCTTACGACCTCTATGTCGATGTTCCCGATGAGGAAGATGTTATCTTGCGGATTTTGGAATTGCTACGTGGGACTTCTTTGGTTAATATCCACATCAACGAAGAAAACCGTGAGGATGTTCACGGGATTCTACAAATTTCCTTTAAAAATGCTCAAGATTTAGAACGAGCTGAGCGCTTAATTACAGAAAATACGGACTACACAGTCGTCATCAAATAAGGAGAAAATCATGTCAAATATTTACGATAGTGCAAATGAACTTAGTCGCGGATTACGCGAATTACCAGAATACAAGGCGGTTAAGGCAGCAAAAGATGCCATCCAAGCAGATAATCAAGCTAGCAAGATTTTTGCAGACTACCTTGCTTTCCAACAAGAAATCCAAGTCATGGCGCAAACAGGACAAATGCCAGATGCCTCTTTCCAAGAAAAGATGCAGTCTTTCAGCAAACAAATCCAAGAGAACGCTCTTTTGTCAGATTTCTTTGCCAAACAGCAACAATTGTCCATTTACCTTTCGGACATTGAAAAAATTGTCTTTGAACCTGTTTCAGAATTATTAAAATAGTATTTTATCTGTATAAAAGCCAGAAATTTCAGGAATTTCTGGCTTTTTTGTGATAAAATAAGAAAAAGTATTGCAAGTATGAGGTCAACTATGAAACTAAAAACAAACATTCGCCACTTACATGGCAGTATCCGGGTTCCAGGTGACAAGTCTATCAGCCATCGTTCGATTATTTTTGGAAGTTTGGCTGAGGGCGAGACTAAGGTTTATGATATTTTGCGTGGAGAGGATGTACTTTCAACCATGCAGGTTTTTCGTGACCTTGGTGTTGAAATTGAGGACAAAGATGGTGTGATTACGATTCAAGGTGTTGGGATGGATGGCATTAAAGCTCCGCAGAACGCCTTGGATATGGGGAACTCTGGCACCTCGATTCGCCTGATTTCAGGTGCCCTTGCTGGTGCAGATTTTGAAGTAGAGATGTTCGGAGACGACAGTCTATCCAAACGTCCTATGGATCGTGTAACCCTTCCCTTGAAAAAAATGGGAGTCAGCATTTCTGGTCAAACAGAGCGAGACCTGCCCCCTCTTCACTTGAAAGGCACTAAAAACCTAACACCAATTCACTATGAGTTGCCAATCGCCTCTGCCCAAGTCAAGTCAGCCTTGATGTTTGCAGCCTTGCAGGCTCAAGGTCAGTCAGTTATTATTGAAAAAGAGTGTACTCGTAACCACACAGAGGATATGCTACAGCAATTTGGTGGCCATTTAAGTGTGGATGGTAAAACGATCACAGTTTCAGGACCTCAAAAACTGACCGGACAAAAGGTAGTTGTGCCAGGAGATATTTCCAGTGCAGCCTTTTGGTTGGTCGCAGGTTTGATTGTTCCAAACTCTCGTGTGGTGCTGCAGAATGTGGGCATCAATGAAACGCGTACTGGTATTATTGATATCATTCGTGCCATGGGAGGAAAATTGGAAATAACTGAAATCGATCCAGTCGCTAAATCAGCAACCTTGACTGTCGAGTCTTCAGACCTGAAAGGAACGGAGATAGGTGGAGCCTTGATTCCACGTTTGATTGATGAATTGCCTATTATTGCTCTTCTCGCGACACAAGCACAAGGTGTAACGGTCATTAAGGATGCTGAGGAACTCAAGGTCAAGGAAACAGACCGCATTCAGGTGGTGGCAGATGCCTTAAATAGCATGGGAGCGGACATCACTCCTACAGCAGACGGGATGATTATCAAAGGGAAATCAAGACTTCATGGCGCTAGAGTCAATACCTTTGGTGACCATCGAATTGGAATGATGACAGCCATCGCAGCCCTCTTGGTTGCGGATGGAGAAGTGGAACTTGATCGTGCTGAAGCCATCAATACCAGCTATCCTAGCTTCTTTGATGATTTGGAGAGCTTGATTCATGGCTAAGGTATTACTCGGATTTATGGGGGCGGGCAAATCGACAATCGCTAGAGGATTGGACCCAGACTACATCGATATGGATGCCTTAATCGAGGAACGTTTGGGCATGTCCATTGCGGATTTCTTCGCTGAAAAAGGAGAAGTGGCCTTTCGTCAAGTAGAGTCAGAAGTCCTAGCTGACTTACTAAAAACGGACCGAGTTGTGTCAACTGGCGGAGGAGTTGTCATTTCTCAGAAAAATCGCGACTTGCTCAAAACCAATCCTGATAACATCTACCTAAAAGCAGATTTTGAAACCCTCTACCAACGTATTGCAGCTGATAAGGACCATCAGCGCCCGCTTTTTCTTAACAAAAGCAAGGAAGAACTGGCAGCTATTTTCCAAGAAAGACAAGCTTGGTATGAGGAAGTAGCCAGTCAAGTTCTGGATGTGACCAAGTTAAGCCCAGAGGAAATTATAGAGGAACTGAGATGAAAATTGCCTATCTAGGTCCCAAGGGATCTTTTTCGCATCATGTTGTGCAGACAGCCTTTCCCAAAGAGGAATTGCAGGCTTTCGCCAATATCACAGATGTTATCAAGGCCTATGAGCAAGGCTTGGTGGACTATTCTGTAGTGCCAGTTGAAAATTCTATTGAGGGTAGTGTCCATGAAAGTTTGGACTATCTTTTTCATCAGGCTCGCATCCAAGCAGTTGCAGAAATCGTTCAGCCCATTCACCAGCAACTGATGGCAGTTCCTGGTCATACTAAGATTGAGAAGATTTTTTCCCACCCTCAGGCTTTGGCTCAGGGAAAAAAATTCATCGACAAACACTATCCAGAAGCCAAAATTGAGGTAACAGCCAGTACAGCCTATGCGGCCCGCTTTATTTCGGAACATCCAGATCAGCCTTATGCAGCTATTGCTCCTAAAAGTTCAGCTGAAGAATATGGCTTGGAATTGATTGCAGAGGATATTCAGGAGATGGAAGCCAATTTCACACGTTTTTGGGTGTTAGGGGCAGAGATACCGAAGATTCCTTTGAACTCACAAGCTGAAAAAATGAGTTTGGCCTTGACCTTACCAGACAACCTACCTGGTGCTCTTTACAAGGCACTTTCGACCTTTGCTTGGAGAGGAATTGACTTAACAAAGATTGAAAGTCGCCCCCTTAAAACAGCCTTGGGAGAATACTTTTTCATTATCGATGTAGACTATAGTGACAAAGAACTGGTTCATTTTGCAAGACAAGAACTAGAAGCTATTGGAATCCAGCACAAGATCCTGGGAACCTACCCGATTTTTACCATAACTGATATAGAAAAGGAGAGTCAATGAGCAAAGAAAATCCTTTAAGTCATCACGAGCAGTTACGTTATGACTATCTCTTCAAAAATATTCATTACCTCAACGACCGTGAACGGAGGGAGTTTGATTATCTGCAACAGAAAATGGCAGGTCCCAAGTCGGAAGTTCACCATTTCTACCAAGAAGAAAAAGAAGAATCTTGGGGTAGAGATATTGATCTTCCGACTTATGGCAGTAGAAGTCGATCTAAGAAACGTGAAAAGGTAACTCCTCAACCTAAAGTCAAAAAGAAAAAAAGAAGAATTCGCTTCAAACGAATACTGACTTGGTTCCTGCTGTTGATTACTTGTGTGCTTGCAGGGATGATTTTCATGTTTCTTCGAGGGTTCCAGTCAGCAGCCAATCCAACAAATAAACCAGCTGACGCCAAGGCAGCTCAAGTAGAGGTCTTTAACGGTCAGGATACCAAAGATGGTGTGAATATCCTAGTCATGGGGACAGATGGCCGTATCGGTCAAAATAGTGCGGAAACCCGTACCGACACAATCATGGTACTGAATGTCAGTGGATCGGATAAGAAGATCAAACTAGTCAGCTTTATGCGTGACAACTTAGTTTATATCGACGGGTACAGTAAGATTGTAAATGGCCAGAAACAGACGGATAACAAACTAAATGTTGCCTATGAACTTGGGGAACAAGAAGGGCAAAAAGGGGCAGAAATGGTCCGCAAGGTTCTAAAAGACAACTTTGATTTGGATATTAAGTACTATGCCCTAGTTGACTTCCAGGCCTTTGCAACAGCTATTGATACCCTCTTCCCTGACGGAGTAACGATTGATGCTCAATTCTCAACATTGAATGGTCAACCTTTGACAGAAGCCACAGTTGGAGATGACCTTCATGCAACAGAGACAGAATCGCCAACCCAAACCATCAAAGTTGGAAAACAGCAGATGAATGGATCCACCTTGCTGAACTACGCTCGCTTCCGTGATGATGACGAGGGAGACTATGGGCGTACCAAACGTCAGCAACAAGTCATGTCAGCTGTTCTTGAGCAAATCAAAGATCCAACCAAGCTCTTTACGGGATCAGAGGCACTTGGAAAAGTCTTTGGCATGACCTCAACAAATCTACCATATAGCTTCTTGTTGACCAATGGCTTATCTGTCCTAGAAGGTGCTCAAAATGGCATTGAAAGACTCACCGTCCCAGAACTTGGTGACTGGGTAGATGCTTATGATATCTACGGTGGACAAGGACTTCTAGTTGATCAAAATAAATACCAAACCAAACTCGCCCAAATGGGAATGAGATAGGATACTATAAAAAAATCAAAGTTTGAATCACCAGTGAAAAAGTGGTTTAGGCTTTGATTTTTCTTAGTATCTGATGGATTTTTAGGGCGTTTTTATGGTATAATAAAACGATATAACTCGTTATTGGACAGAAGAGGAGAGACATGAGTGATTTGAAAGCGATTCAGGCTCGTAGTCTGGAAATGGCTGAATATTTCGTCGCATTTTGTAAAGAACATGATTTGTTGTGCTATCTCTGTGGTGGAGGAGCCATTGGTGCCCTACGTAACAAAGGTTTCATTCCTTGGGATGATGACCTAGACTTTTTCATGCCACGTAAGGACTATGAAAAATTAGCAGAACTATGGCCTCGTTATGCAGATGAGCGTTATTTCTTGTCAAAGAGTAACAAAGATTTTGTAGACCGTAACCTTTTTATTACCATTCGTGACAAGGAAACTACTTGTATCAAGCCTTATCAGAAGGATTTGGATTTACCACACGGTTTGGCCTTGGATGTTTTACCTTTAGATTATTATCCTAAAAATCCAGCTGAGCGTAAGAAACAAGTTCGTTGGGCCCTGATTTATTCACTCTTTTGTGCGCAAACTATCCCAGAAAAGCATGGTGCAGTCATGAAATGGGGAAGTCGTATCTTACTCGGCCTGACTCCAAAATCTCTACGTTATCGCATTTGGAAAAAAGCTGAAAAAGAAATGACCAAGTATGGTCTGGCTGAGAGCGATGGAATTACGGAATTATGCTCAGGTCCCGGCTACATGCGAAACAAATACCCGATCGCATCCTTTGAAGACAATCTCTTTTTGCCATTTGAAGGAACAGAGATGCCTATCCCATTCGGTTATGATGCCTATCTCAGCACTGCTTTTGGGGACTATATGACACCGCCACCAGCGGACAAGCAAGTACCGCATCATGATGCTATTATAGCAGACATGGACAAGAGCTACACAGAGTACAAGGGAGAATATGGTGGATAAGAAAAAAATTCTGTTTTTTATGTGGTCCTTTTCTCTTGGAGGCGGAGCAGAGAAGATTCTATCTACCGTTGTTTCAAATCTGGATCCAGAGAAGTATGATATTGATATTCTTGAAATGGAGCACTTTGATAAGGGGTATGAAACGGTTACCAACAATGTTCATATTTTAAAGGCTTTTCAGGATTATCGTCAACCAAGATGGTTACGAGCTCTTTTGTGGAGAATAAGAATCTATTTTCCAAGGCTGACTCGTCGCTTGCTTGTGAAAGATGACTATGATGTTGAAGTTTCCTTTACCATTATGAATCCACCCCTTTTGTTTTCTAAAAGAAAAGAAGTCAAGAAGATCTCTTGGATTCATGGAAGTATTGAGGAATTCTTAAAGGACAGTTCAAAACGTGAATCGCATAGACGTCAGTTGGATGCTGCGGATACCATAGTAGGAATTTCAAAAAAGACCAGTAATTCTATCAAAGAAGTGTACCCAGATTATTCTTCGAAATTACAAACGGTATACAATGGTTATGATTTTAAGAGTATTTTAGAAAAATCTCAAGAGAAGATAGATATCGAGATTGCGCCTCAAAGTATCTGTACCATTGGACGTATTGAGGAAAATAAGGGCTCTGACCGTGTAGTGGAAGTGATACGACTATTGCACCAAGAAGGAAAAAACTACCACCTCTACTTTATAGGTGTTGGTGACATGGAAGAGGAACTGAAAAAACAGGTCAAAGAGTATCAGCTTGAAGACTATATTCATTTTCTTGGTTATCAAAAAAATCCTTACCAGTATTTATCTCAGATGAAAGTTCTCCTGTCTATGTCTAAGCAAGAAGGTTTTCCTGGTGTTTATGTAGAAGCCTTGAGTCTTGGAATCCCTTTTGTCTCTACTGATGTCGGAGGTGCCGAGGAATTATCCCAAGAAGGCCGATTCGGACAAATCATTGAGAGCAATCAAGAAGCAACTCAGGCAATTACGAACTACATGACTTCTGCTTCAAACTTTGATGTTAATGAAGCTAGCCAATTCATTCAACAATTTACAATTGCCAAACAAATCGAACAAGTAGAAAAACTATTAGAGGAGTAGCATGGAAACTGCATTAATTAGTGTGATTGTTCCAGTCTATAATGTGGCGCAATACCTAGAAAAATCGATAGCCTCCATTCAGAAGCAGACCTATCAAAATCTGGAAATCATTCTTGTTGATGATGGAGCAACGGATAAAAGTGGTCGCTTGTGTGATTCAATCGCTGAACTTGATGATAGGGTGTCAGTGCTTCATAAAAAGAATGAAGGTTTGTCACAAGCACGAAACGATGGAATTAAGCAGGCTCATGGGGATTATCTGATTTTTATTGACTCGGATGATTATATCCATCCAGATATGATTCAGAGTTTATATGAGCAATTAATTCAAGAAGAAGCAGATGTTTCGAGCTGTGGTGTCATGAATGTCTATGCTAATGATGAAAGCCCACAGTCAGCCAATCAGGATGATTATTTTGTCTGTGATTCTCAAACATTTCTGAGGGAATACCTCATAGGTGAAAAAATACCTGGAACGATCTGCAATAAGCTAATCAAGAGAGAGATTGCAACTGCCCTATCCTTTCCAAAGGGATTGATTTACGAAGATGCTTATTATCATTTTGATTTAATCAAGTTGGCTAGGAAGTATGTGGTTAATACGAAACCCTATTATTACTATTTTCATAGGGGGGATAGCATTACGACCAAACCTTATGCAGAAAAGGATTTAGCCTATATTGATATCTATCAAAAGTTTTATAATGAAGTTGTGAAAAACTATCCTGACTTGAAGGAGGTCGCCTTCTTCAGATTGGCCTATGCTCACTTCTTTATTCTGGATAAGATGCTTTTGATAGAGGATTACAGAGAAATTAAAGAATATCCAGCGATTTATCATTTTTTGAAGAAGCGCGCTTTTTCTGTTTTTAAAAATCCTATTTTTAGAATGGGGAGACGAATTAGTGCTTTAGCTCTATTTTTAAACATACGATTATATCGAATATTGTTACTAAAAAATATTGAACAGTCAAGAAAAATTAATTAGAAAAGGAGGAGAGAAATGATTGATGGCAAACGAATATTGCTTTGTGCGACCATTCTAAGCTATTTCTTAACAATTTTAAGTGGCATCACTTATTTGTTTACAAATGAAAATGTCGTACTTTTAACGACTCTACTATTGTTGCTGATTAGTAGCCTTCTATTTTGCTGGAATAATATAAAATATTATTTAATTCACTTTATTTTTTATATTACAATTTTTATATTCTTGGTATCTAGACCCACGATAGATTACTTTAGAGATGGAGCCTTAGACACTTACCAACCTATTGCTTATCGCTTTTCTTTTTTGGTAGTAATCGTCTCAATATTGGGACTGACAATAGGAGGATTTATTGCTAGTTATTACATCAATAGAAAGAAAGTTCACGATATAGAAGTTAGACAAGAATCTACTGCAAACTTTATAAAAAACTTACGTTTTGTATCACTGAGTGTATTTTTGATTACCTATCCATTTTACTTTTTAAGACTACTTGAACGTTTGCTTTATCGTATACAGACTTCTTATTACAACTATTATGCAAATTTTGAGAGTCAACTTCCATATTTTACCTATATCTTATCGACATTTACGGTTTATGCGATGTGTATGTACTTGGCAACCAAACCAAAAAAATTACACGCGACAGCAGTACTAGTGTCCTTTATTATCGCAAATACTATTCATTTAGCAATAGGAACACGTAATCCTTTCATTTTAAGTATTCTATTTGCTTTTGTATATTACTTTATGCGTGAGCAGACTGAAAAGGGAAAATGGATTGGCTTCAAAGAGAAATTGGCCATTTTTGTTGGATCACCTATTCTTATGTTAGCAATGGGAATTCTTAATTATGTGCGAGATAATGTGCAAGTTTCTCATACAGGATTTTGGGATATTCTTCTTGATTTTATTTATAAACAGGGAACCAGTTTTGGAGTATTGGCGAGAGGATTTTTATACAACAGTAGTCTCCCTTATAGAGATTTTCGGAATTTCACCTTTGGTCCTATAATTGACTATTTTGCAAGGGGAAGTTTGGGAATTATTTTTGGAGCGAAACCATTTGAACATACAACAAATAGTATTGAATTGGCCATTGATAGTAATAGCTACGCTAATAACTTATCTTATCTTGTCCTAAACAAGGAATACTTAAAAGGTCATGGTATTGGTAGTAGTTACATCATGGAGTTGTATACCGATTATGGTATGATAGGAGTTTTCCTACTAAGTCTCCTGCTTGGCTTATTATTTATAGCAATGTTGCAAGTTGCTTATCGCTCGAAAACCATCTTATCCGCTTTGTCCCTATTAATCTTGAATAATATCTTCTTTATGCCAAGAAGTAGCTTTTCGGAAAGTTTCTTTAACCTGTTTACAATGCAATTCTGGGGAATTGTTCTTGTTATGCTATTTGTCGCTAAAATGATTACTAAAAAAAATCAATATCTAATACAAAAAAGGAGTTAACTCATGTTTGAACACTATTCAGTAGAGGATCTGTTTGCAAATCTCTATAAAAAACGGAAAATGAATCTGCTAGTTTTGATTGTTTTGTTTGCACTTATCGCTGTGCCGTTTACGATTACAGCAGTCAAAAACAAAAATACGGTGAAAGATACATCTAGCTATTCAACTTATATTACTTATAAAATTACGCCTCCAGAGGATTCTTCAAAAGTAATTCTGAACCATCAAGCTGGAAGATACAGTGATTTTTATGCTAAATTGATTGATGGTAATCTAAATGGAGCCTTTCTTTTTAATGATGTTGATTCAGATAAAATGAAAAAAATTGCTAGTGATTTGGATACGACAGAATCAGCCTTAAAAAATTCAACCAGTGACTACTGGACTAAAAAATTAACGGTAAATTCATTAATTGATGACGCAGGTGTAAGTATCAAAATTTTAACACCTAGTAAAGAGGTAAATGATTTTCTTGAGACCAAGTTTGATTCATTAATTGATAAATTTAAGAGTACCTATGCAAATGTTAAAATTGAAAAGTTAGAAACAGTCAATTCAAAAGAATTAAATCCTAGTGGTGAAATTACAGTTGGCTTCAATCTTAAAAATCTGGTTTTGCGCTTAGCAGTTATAGGAGTTCTATGTGTTGTTCTCCTTATTATGGGAAATGTTCTTGTCTACATTTTTAATCCGACAATTAATCGTGCAGGCGACTTTTTGGCCTATCAACTAGATTTTGTTTCAAATATCACTACCAATGATAACCTATCACAACTTTTGAGTTATAGATGTGAAGGTCAACCGTTAGCAGTTGTCAGTTCAGATAGTCGTATCTTAAAGAAATTACAAGAAAATTACAAATTAAATATAGAGGGTATTCATTTTGTAGATTTGCAAAATGTAAAAGATCTTTTAGCAACGGACAATGTTCTATTCGTTGAGGAATATGGTGTTACTCGTTATAAAAAATTTGAAGAAAGCTTGCAGATGGTTAGAAATCTAAATCGTTCAGTTTTAGGAGTCATAGCTTTTAATCTATAAAGATAAAGTATCTTCATAAAAAGTGAAGAGGTTCAATACTTAAAGAGGACGTGATAGTCCTCTTTTTTTATGCCTACGATAAGGTAGAAAGGAAGTCTAATAATATTAGTGCTTTTTAACAAAGAGGGAACTTATAACAAGTGAAATAGAAATGCGTTGTTGAAACTAGTTTTCTCAATCAAAAAGGCCTTTTTAACTAACTTTATGATATAATAAACAACGAGGTAAATTGAATGAAAAGTATAAAATTAAATGCTCTGGCTTTTATGGGGATTCGTGTTTTAAATATTATTTTCCCTATTTTAACAGGTACATATGTTGCTCGTGTTTTGGATCGAACAGATTATGGTTATTTTAACTCTGTTGATACCATCCTATCTTTCTTCTTGCCCTTTGCAACTTATGGGGTTTATAACTACGGTCTTCGTGCCATTAGCAATGTGAAAGATAATAAAAAAGAGCTAAATAAAGTTTTCTCCAGCCTTTTTTATTTGTGTATTGCTTGTACTATTATTACAACACTTGTGTATGTTTTCTCCTATCCATTATTCTTTACAGCTAATCCTATTATTAAAAAGATCTATCTAGTAATGGGAGTGCAACTCGTTGCTCAGATTTTTTCAATTGAGTGGGTTAATGAGGCACTTGAAAATTATAGCTTTTTATTTTATAAAACAGCTTTCATACGTGTTCTCATGTTGGTATCAATATTTTTATTTGTAAAAAACGAACACGATATTGTTGTTTATACTCTGGTAATGAGTCTATCAACCCTAATTAACTATCTCATTAGTTATTTCTGGATTAAACGAGATATAAAATTTGTAAAAGTTTCACTAAGTGAATTCAAACCGCTCTTCCTTCCACTGACAGCCATGCTTATTTTTGCAAATGCAAATATGCTATTTACATTTCTTGACCGTCTATTTCTTGTGAAAACGGGGATTGATGTGAATGTCAGCTACTATACCATTGCACAACGAATTGTAACGGTTATTGCGGGGGTTGTTACAGGTGCAATTGGAGTTAGTGTCCCTCGTTTAAGTTATTATCTTGGAAAAGGAAAGAAAGAGGAGTATGTAAATTTAGTCAATCGAGGAAGCCGTATTTTTAATTTCTTCATCATTCCTCTTAGTATAGGCTTAATGATTTTGGGACCCCAGGCTATCTTAGTATATGGTAGTGAAAAATATATAGGTGGTGGTATTTTAACTTCCCTATTTGCTGTTCGTACGATTATTCTTGCCCTAGATACTATTCTAGGATCACAAATTCTCTTTACAAATGGATATGAGAGAAGAATTACTCTTTATACTGTTTTTGCAGGTATTTTGAACCTTATTTTAGATAGTTTACTCTATTTTTATGATATCTATACACCAGAGTATTATCTGATTACAACTATGCTATCTGAAACATTCCTTTTGATTCTTTATATTTTCTTTATCAATAAGCGTAAACTCATCAACTTACGGCACATTCTAAAGTATACTTTACGGTATTCTCTCTTCTCATCGACATTTATTCTAATTTACTTTCTAGTCAATTTTATATATCCGGTACAAATGGTTATCAACTTGCCGCTCTTTATTAATATGTTTATCATTATGGCGTTATCTGCACTCAGTTATATTGGCTTACTAGTATGGACAAAAGATAGTATTTTCTATGAATTTTTAGGACACTTTATTTCGCTAAAAAAACGCGTTATAAAATAATAGGAGGAATATATGAGAAAATTAAGCATTGAAGAAGCTAAAAAGCTTGAACTTGATATTTTAGACTTTATAGATTCCTTTTGTAAGGAGCACTGCATCAACTATTGTATTAATTATGGAACCTTGATTGGTGCTATTCGACACAAGGGATTTATTCCTTGGGATGATGATATAGACCTTTCTATGACTCGTGAAAACTATGAAAAGTTTATTCAGTTATTTAGTGAGAAGCAATCAAGATATAAACTTCTCTCGTTGGAAACGGATGACCAATATTTTAATAACTTTATCAAAATTGTAGATCCTACAACAAAAATAATTGATACGAGAAATACAAAAACTTATGATTCGGGTGTATTCATTGATATTTTTCCGATGGATACATTTAATGATACTAAGGTAGTTGATATATGCTATAAGTTGGAGAGTTTTAAACTATTATCCTTCAGTAAGCACAAGAATATTGTTTATGGAGATAGCAAGTTAAAAGATTTGATTCGTACTTTATTCTGGCTTTTTCTTCGCCCCGTTTCTCCACGCTTCTTCGCTAATCAAATCGAAAAGCAAATTCAAAAATATAGGGTTGAGAATGGGAAATACATAGCTTTCATTCCATCAAAAGCTAAGGAAAAAGAAATTTTTCCAAGAAATATGTTTGATGAACTGATTGAAACGCCTTTTGAACATCTTGTTCTTCCAGCGCCTAAACATTTTGATACTGTTTTAAAACAGTTTTATGATGATTATATGACAGTGCCACCTAAAGAAAAACAGATTTATAGCCATGAATTTGAAGCCTATAAATTGGAGGATTAAATGCGGTATTTAGAAAAAAATGAGATTAAAACTATTCAACTGGGCATTTTGGACTATATTGACGAAATTTGTAAAAAAAATAATATTTCTTATTTCCTCAGCTATGGAACAATGCTGGGAGCTGTTCGTCATAAAGGAATGATTCCTTGGGATGATGATATTGATATTTCTCTGTATAGAGAAGACTATGAACGTTTATTGAAAGCTATTGAAGAGGACCAGCATCCTATTTATCAAGTCCTTTCCTACGATACTTCATCTTGGTATTTCCATAATTTTGCAGCTATTTTAGATACATCAACTGTCATTGAGGATAATGTAAAGTATAAGCGTCATGATACTAGTTTGTTTATTGATGTCTTTCCAATTGATCAATTTTCAGATTTGAGCATCGTTGATAAAAGCTATAAATATGTTGCCTTGCGTCAGCTTGCCTATATCAAAAAAGAACGTGCGGTTCACGGAGATAGCAAATTAAAGGATTTTCTTCGATTGTGTACGTGGTATCCTCTCAGACTTGTTAATCCGAGATACTTCTTTAAGAAAATCGATCAATTAGTAAAAAATAGTGTGACAGAAAATCCTATTTATGAAGGAGCTGTTGGAGTTGGAAAAGAAAAAATGAAAGAAGTCTTTCCAGCAGGGACCTTTAAAGAACTGATTTTAACAGAATTTGAAGGAAGAATGATGCCAATTCCTAAAAATTATGATGCCTTTTTAACACAGATGTATGGTGATTATATGACTCCTCCATCAAAAGAAATGCAGGAGTGGTATAGCCATAGTATAAAAGCCTATCGTAAGATAGAGAAGTAGCTCAGTTTCATAGGAGAGCGAATCTTTTGAGTGTTTATTGGAAAAATCAGGATAGTACTATTCATATACAAAGCAGGATATGAAAATAGGCTAAAATGATGGTTTATAGAAATGATAAAGGAAAGTGTGATATACAATGAAGAATACAAAGATAAGAAAGTTAATATTATTTAGTTTTCTCATATGTACTTTAATTATGACTGCCAAATTATCATCAGTCGATGCGGATACCATTTCCGCAGGGGATGGTAATCGAATCCACTTTATTAATTTAAAATCTAAGTCAGGGAGTGATGCCATTCTCTTAGAAAGCAAAGGGCACTTTGCTTTAATTGATATGGGTGAGGATTATGATTTCCCAGATGGAAGCAATCCACGTTATCCAGATAGGTGGGGAATTACCATGGACAATGATCAAGTTTTAGAGGATCGATTGTTCCGTCATCTGAAACAGGTTGGTGTTGAAAAGCTAGATTTTATCTTGGGTACTCATGTCCACAGTGATCATATTGGTTCTGCAGATGAAGTACTAAAACATTATCCTGTTGATAAATTTTATCTGAAAAGATACTCAGATGAACGCATTACAACACAGTGGAGGTTGTGGGATAATCTCTATAACTATGATAATGCGGTTAAAACAGCTCTTGAACGTGGTGTAAATCTTATACAAGATATCTCTGACAACGACAGCCACTTTACCATGGGTGATATGGATATTCAGCTTTATAACTACAAAAATGAGTATGACAGTGAAGGAAAGCTTAAAAAGGTTTTCGATGATAATTCAAACTCAATAGTTGCTGTTGTTACTGTAGCTGGAAAGAGAATCTATCTAGGTGGAGATTTGGACAATGCTGAAGGAGCAGAAGATAAGTTAGGCCCGGTTATCGGTAAGGTTGATATGATGAAATGGAACCATCATTATGATGCGACAATTTCAAATACAGTTAACTTTATTAATAATTTATCACCAAGTATTGTTGTTCAGACAAGTGGATCAGATATTAATCGTGAGTCCACTAGAGCCCTACTTCGAGAAAAGAATATAAAAATAGTAAAAGCTTATAGTCATATCAAAGATGCGACTGTTTTTGATATAGATAAAGAAGGATTTACTAACGTTTCGGAAGTTTTTTCCGATATACCGACAGTTAGAGAAAAATGGTATAAAGAAGATGGTTACTGGAAATATCGCTTGTCCGATGATGAAATGACGATTGGTTGGCGAAAAATAGACGGTGTTTATTATTTCTTTAATGGACAAGGACAAATGCAAGCTGGCAAATGGTTGCATTTGAAAGATTCTAGAGAAAAAATTGATGGAAACTGGTATTACCTAAATAACAACGGTGACATGCGAGAAACTGGTTGGTTTAACCAAGATGGTAATTGGTACTATATCACATCAACGGGAGCAAGAAGCTATAATGAACTCTTAGAAATTGCGGGGCAGAAATACCTATTTGATAAAGATGGTAAGATGCTGACAGGTCTTCAGGTTTATAATGGTAAGAAGATGGTCTTTGCTAGTACTGGTGCCCTGCAGTCGGAAGGAAAAGCATCGTCTTGGCAAATGATTGATTCAGATTGGTATTTCTATGATGAGGATGGGCTAAAGACCATCGGTAAAAAGAATATCAACGGAAGCACATACTACTTTAATCAAGAAGGTATCATGCAAACTGGCTGGGCCTTTGTTGATGGTCACTGGAACTATTTTGCAAGTTCTGGAGCTATGAAAATCGGCTGGGTCAAGGATCAGGAAACATGGTATTATCTGGATAAAGATGGCATCATGTTAACTGGCAGGCAAGATATAAATGGTGTTCGTTACTATTTGAATGCTAGTGGTGCCATGCAGACTGGCTGGAAGTGGCAAGACAATAGCTGGTACTTCTATACGAACTCAGGTGCTATGAAAACTGGTTGGTTGAAAGATAAAGAATCATGGTATTATTTGGATCCAGAAACAGGTATCATGGCTGTAGGATCTAAAGAAATTAACGGTAAGAACTATTTCTTCAGCTCTTCAGGTACTATGCAAGTTGGATGGCAGAGGTCAAATGATTCTTGGCATTACTACGCTACATCTGGTGCACTCCAAACTGGTTGGTTGAAAGATGGTGATGTCTGGTATTATCTTGAAGGTAAGGAAGGCGTTATGTTAGTCGGCCTCCATCAAGTAGATGGTAAGCAATATTACTTTAGCAAATCTGGAGCCATGCAAACTGGCTGGAAATGGTTTGATAATCATTACCGTTACTTTGAATCAAATGGAGCCATGAAAACTGGTTGGATAAAAGACAAAGGCGTCTGGTATTATCTAAATCCTGAAGATGGCATCATGTTGGTTGGCCTTCATAAAGTAAATGGTGATCATTATTACTTTGATGAATCAGGAGCTATGCAAACAGGTTGGAAACAGCTTGATGGCAATTGGTACTATTTCCAAGCTGATGGTTCTTTGTTGAAGAACGCAACAACACCTGATGGTTATAAGGTAAACGAAGAAGGAATTTGGAAAATAAGTCAAACCACTGTAGCAGTGGAGCAAGATAAGAAAGAGCAGATAACTGAAACTTCTACTTCGGCTGAGAATTCATCACATGTTGAGGATAATTCGTCACACCATATGATTGGGGAATAAATATGATGTGTAAACACCTTAGAAGCAGGTAGGACTAAACCTGACTCTAAGGTGTTTTTAAGTTTTATATTGATGCTAATATTATAAAGTCAACTCTAAATATACAATATTCTCGCTTCATTCTTTTGATAAAATCGTAAAAATCTAGTATAATAGATAGACTGAAAGTATGAGGTTACTAGATATGAAGATGAAACAAATTAGTGATACAACACTGAAAATCACGATGACTTTAGATGATTTGATGGATCGAGGAATGGAGATTGCGGACTTTCTCGTTCCTCAGGAAAAAACCGAAGAGTTTTTCTATGCTATTTTAGACGAGTTAGAGATGCCAGACAATTTCTTGGATAGCGGCATGCTGAGTTTCCGCGTGACGCCAAAACCTGATAAGGTGGACGTCTTTGTGACCAAGTCCAAGATTGACCAAAATCTGGATTTTGAAGATTTGGCGGACTTACCAGACATGGAAGAATTAGCCCAAATGTCGCCGGATGAATTTCTCAAAACCTTGGAAAAGAGCATTGCAGATAAGACCAAGGACGATATTGAGGCCATCCAATCTCTAGAGCAGGTCGAAGCAAAGGAAGAAGAGCAAGAGCAGGCAGACAAGGAGACTGAGAGTAAGAAAGAACCTTATATCTACTATATCCTGCGCTTTGTAAGCCTTGCTGACTTAGTTGCTTTTGCAGAGACGGTTAACTACCAGATGGAAACCTCTGAACTCTATAAGATGAATGGACACTATTATTTGACAATCTTAGTTGATGTGGAAAACCATCCAAGTCCATATCCAGCCTGGCTCTTGGCTCGTATGCGTGAGTTTGCAGACGACAGTGATATCAGTCGCTCAGTCTTGCAAGAGTATGGGCAAATCTTGATCAATCACGATGCAGTTCTTAATCTGCAAAAGATTCGTTCATAATTTTTAAAATCAATTTTCATTTATCAGGAAAGACGAATCTTGGGATTCGTTTTTTCTTTTCTAGATCGAAATAGTGATTTACTATAATAGGAATTTTCACAAAATTCTGTTATAATGGCTATATCAGAAAATTTCTAGGAGACAAACATGACAGTTAAAATTGCTTTACTTGGATTTGGTACCGTTGCAAGTGGTGTGCCATTCCTACTAAAGGAAAATGGAGAAAAAATCGTTCAGTCAGCTCATTCAGAGATTGAAGTAGCCAAGGTATTGGTCAAGGATGAAGATGAAAAGAACCGCTTGCTTGCAGCAGGGAATGACTTTAACTTTGTAACCAATGTAGAGGATATTTTATCAGATCAAGACATTACGATTGTAGTAGAATTGATGGGGCGTATTGAGCCTGCTAAGACCTTTATCACTCGTGCCTTGGAAGCTGGGAAACACGTTGTTACTGCTAACAAGGACCTTTTGGCTGTCCATGGCGCTGAATTGCTAGAAATCGCTAAAGAGCACAATGTGGCACTTTACTACGAAGCAGCAGTTGCTGGTGGAATCCCAATACTTCGTACCTTGGCAAATTCGCTGGCTTCTGACAAAATCACTCGTGTCCTTGGTGTGGTTAACGGAACTTCTAACTTCATGATGACCAAGATGGTCGAAGAAGGCTGGTCTTACGATGATGCTTTGGCTGAAGCACAAAGACTAGGATTTGCAGAAAGCGACCCTACAAATGATGTTGATGGGATTGATGCAGCCTACAAGATGGTTATTTTGAGCCAGTTTGCCTTTGGGATGAAGGTTGCCTTTGACGATGTAGCCCACAAGGGGATCCGCAACATCACACCAGAAGATGTAGCTGTGGCTCAAGAGCTTGGTTATGTTGTGAAATTGGTTGGTTCTATCGAAGAAACTCCTTCAGGTATTGCCGCAGAAGTGACCCCAACCTTCCTACCTAAAGCACACCCACTTGCTAGTGTGAATGGTGTAATGAACGCAGTCTTTGTAGAATCTATTGGTATTGGTGAGTCTATGTACTACGGACCAGGTGCGGGTCAAAAACCAACTGCAACAAGTGTTGTAGCTGATATTGTCCGTATCGTTCGTCGCTTGAATGATGGTACCATTGGTAAAGACTTCAACGAATATAGCCGTGAACTTGTCTTGGCTAAGCCTGAGGATGTCAAAGCCAATTATTACTTCTCAATCTTGGCTCCAGACTCAAAAGGTCAAGTCTTGAAATTGGCTGAGATTTTCAACGCTCAAGATATTTCCTTCAAGCAAATCCTCCAAGATGGTAAAGAGGGTGACAAGGCGCGTGTAGTGATTATCACTCATAAGATTAATAAAGCACAACTTGAGAATGTTTCAGCTGAGTTGGCCAAAGCTTCAGAATTTGACCTCTTGAATACCTTCAAGGTGTTAGGAGAATAGGATGAAGATTATTGTACCTGCAACCAGTGCCAATATTGGGCCAGGTTTTGATTCAGTCGGTGTAGCTGTTACCAAGTATCTTCAAATTGAGGTCTGTGAAGAACGGGATGAGTGGTTGATTGAACACCAGATTGGCAAATGGATTCCCCATGACGAGCGTAATCTTTTGCTTAAGATTGCCTTGCAAATTGCGCCTGACTTGCAACCGAGACGCTTGAAAATGACCAGTGATGTTCCCTTGGCGCGTGGTTTGGGTTCTTCTAGCTCGGTTATCGTTGCTGGAATTGAACTGGCTAACCAACTGGGCAATCTCAACTTATCTAACCACGACAAATTGCAGTTGGCTACCAAGATTGAAGGACATCCTGACAATGTAGCTCCAGCAATTTACGGCAATCTCGTTATTGCAAGTTCTGTTGAAGGAAATGTTTCAGCGATTGTGGCTGCCTTCCCAGAGTGTGATTTTCTAGCTTATATTCCCAACTATGAATTGCGCACTCGAGACAGCCGCGGTGTCCTTCCTAAGAAATTGTCCTACAAGGAAGCTGTTGCAGCTAGTTCTATTGCCAATGTGGCCGTTGCAGCCTTGTTAGCAGGAGATATGGTGACAGCTGGTCAAGCAATCGAGGGGGACCTCTTCCACGAGCGCTATCGTCAAAGTCTGGTCCGTGAATTTGCTACGATTAAGCAAGTAGCTAAAGAGAATGGTGCCTATGCGACCTACCTCTCTGGAGCAGGGCCGACAGTTATGGTTCTGGCTTCTCATGACAAGATGCCGGCGATTAAGGCAGAATTGCAAAAGCAGTCTTTCAAAGGCAAACTGCATGACTTGAAAGTTGATACCCAAGGTGTCCGTGTCGAAACAAAGTAAAGAAATAGAGGATAGGATGGGGAAACTCTTGACCAGAGGGCTTCCTATCCTTTTTTTGAAAAGAAGTCTAGTTTAAAAACTTGATAAAGGAGAAATAAAGATGGCAGAAATTTATCTAGCAGGTGGTTGTTTTTGGGGCCTAGAGGAGTATTTTTCCCGAATTTCGGGAGTGCTAGCTACCAGTGTCGGCTACGCTAATGGGCAAGTCGAAACGACCAATTACCAGCTGCTCAAGGAAACAGACCATGCAGAAACGGTTCAAGTAATTTATGATGAGAAAGTAGTGTCACTTAGAGAAATTTTACTTTATTATTTCCGAGTCATCGATCCTTTATCGATTAATCAACAAGGGAATGACCGTGGTCGTCAATATCGAACTGGGATCTATTACCAAGATGAAGCAGACTTGCCAGCTATCTACACAGTGGTGCAGGAGCAGGAACGCATGCTTGGTCGAAAGATTGCAGTAGAAGTGGAGAAACTTCGCCACTACATTTTGGCTGAAGACTACCACCAAGACTATCTCAAGAAAAATCCTTCAGGTTATTGTCATATCGATGTGACCGATGCTGAGAAGCCATTGATTGACGCATCTAACTATGAAAAGCCTAGTCAAGAGGTGTTAAAGGAAAGTTTAACTGAAGAGTCTTACCGTGTTACGCAAGAAGCTGCTACAGAGGCGCCGTTTAGTAATGCTTATGACCAAACTTTTGAAGAAGGGATTTATGTAGACATCACGACGGGTGAGCCACTCTTTTTTGCTAAGGATAAGTTTGCCTCAGGTTGTGGTTGGCCAAGTTTTAGTCGTCCGATTTCTAAGGAATTGATTCACTACTACAAGGATTTGAGCCATGGAATGGAGCGAATCGAGGTTCGTTCTCGTTCAGGAAATGCTCACTTGGGTCATGTTTTCACAGATGGTCCTCAGGAATTAGGTGGCCTGCGTTACTGTATTAATTCTGCATCCTTGCGTTTTGTAGCCAAGGATGAGATGGAAAAAGCAGGATATGGCTATCTATTACCTTACTTAAACAAATAAAACTGAGAGGGTGGGGCTTCCCACTTTCTTCATTTCCAGAATAAGAATAGAAGGGATCTATGAAACACTTACTATCTTACTTCAAACCCTATATCAAAGAATCCATTTTAGCTCCCTTGTTCAAGTTACTAGAAGCTGTTTTTGAGCTCTTGGTTCCCATGGTGATTGCTGGGATTGTTGACCAATCCTTGCCTCAGAGAGATCAAGGACACCTTTGGATGCAGATTGGCCTACTCCTTATCTTTGCAGTGATTGGCGTTTTAGTAGCCTTGATTGCTCAATTTTATTCAGCTAAGGCAGCGGTAGGTTTTGCCAAGGAATTGACAAACGACCTCTATCGTCATATTCTTTCTTTACCTAAGGACAGCAGAGACCGTTTGACAACTTCTAGCTTGGTTACTCGCTTGACTTCGGACACTTACCAGATTCAGACTGGTATTAATCAATTTCTGCGTCTCTTTTTACGAGCGCCTATTATCGTTTTTGGTGCAATCTTTATGGCCTATCGCATCTCAGCTGAGCTGACTTTTTGGTTTTTGGTCATGGTTGGTTTTTTGACAATCGTTATTGTCGGTCTCTCTCGACTGGTCAATCCTCTCTACAGCAGTCTCAGAAAGAAAACGGACCAATTGGTTCAGGAAACGCGCCAGCAATTACAAGGCATGCGGGTTATTCGTGCCTTTGGGCAAGAAAAACGAGAGTTACAGATTTTTCAAACCCTTAACCAAGTCTATGCCAGATTACAAGAAAAGACGGGTTTCTGGTCTAGTTTACTAACACCTCTGACCTATCTGATTGTTAATGGAACTCTTCTTGTCATCATCTGGCAGGGCTATATTTCGATTCAAGGAGGTTTACTCAGCCAGGGTGCTCTCATTGCCCTTATCAACTACCTCTTGCAGATTTTGGTGGAATTGGTCAAACTAGCTATACTGATCAATTCTCTCAACCAGTCCTATATCTCAGCTAAGCGAATCGAGGAAGTCTTTGCTGAAACTCCAGAAGATATCCATTCGGAGTTAGAACAAAAGCAAGCTACCAGTAATCAGGTTTTACAAGTCCAAGAATTGACCTTTACCTATCCTGATGCGGCCCAGCCTTCTCTGAGAGGCATTTCCTTTGATATGACTCAAGGACAAATCCTTGGTATCATTGGAGGAACAGGTTCTGGTAAGTCAAGCTTGGTGCAAGTCTTGCTTGGTCTTTATCCAGTAGATAAGGGAAGTATTGACATTTATAGAGATGGACGTAGTCCTCTTAATTTGGAGCAGTGGCGGTCTTGGATTGCCTATGTGCCTCAAAAAGTCGAGCTATTTAAAGGAACTATTCGTTCCAACTTGACGCTGGGTTTCAATCAAGAAGTAACTGACCAAGAACTCTGGCAGGCCTTGGAGATTGCGCAAGCAAAGGATTTTGTCAATGATAAGGAAGGACTCTTAGACGCCATAGTTGAGGCCGGAGGACGAAATTTCTCAGGTGGACAAAAGCAAAGGTTGTCTATTGCCCGAGCAGTCTTGCGCCAAGCTCCGTTTCTCATCCTAGATGATGCAACCTCGGCCCTCGATACCATTACCGAGTCCAAGCTCTTGAGAGCTATCCGAAAAAATCTGCCAAATACGAGCTTAATCTTGATTTCTCAACGGACTTCGACACTTCGGATGGCAGACCAGATTCTCCTCTTGGAAAAAGGTGAGCTACTAGCTATTGGCAAGCACGAGGACTTGATGAAGACTAGCCAAGTCTATCGCGAAATCAATGCATCCCAACATGGAAAGGAGGACTAGCATGAAACGACAAACCGCAAACCAGACGCTCAAACGTTTGGCCATAGATTTAGCAAGCCATCCCTTCCTCCTTTTCCTAGCCTTTCTAGGAACTATTGCCCAAGTTGCTTTATCGATCTACCTACCTATCTTGATTGGGCAGGTCATTGACCAGGTTCTAGTAGCTGATTCTTCGCTAGTTTTTTGGCAGATTTTTCTCAAGATGATCTTGGTGGTCATAGGAAATACCCTAATTCAATGGGCCAATCCTCTCCTCTATAATCGCCTAATCTTCTCTTATACCAAAGACTTGCGAGAGCGAATCATCCATAAACTCCATCGTTTACCGATTGCCTTTGTAGATAGGCAAGGTAGTGGAGAGATGGTTAGTCGTGTAACCACGGACATAGAACAGTTGGCAGCTGGCTTGACCATGATTTTTAACCAATTTTTCATTGGTGTCTTGATGATTTTGGTTAGTATTCTAGCCATGCTCCAAATTCATCTTCTCATGACCCTTTTAGTCTTGCTGTTGACGCCACTATCCATGGTGATTTCACGCTTTATTGCCAAGAGATCCTATCATCTCTTCCAAAAGCAAACGGAGACAAGAGGGATTCAGACCCAGTTGATTGAAGAATCGCTTAGCCAACAGACCATTATCCAGTCCTTTAATGCTCAAGGAGAGTTTATTCAAAGATTGCATGAGGCTAATGATAACTACGCAGACTATTCTCAGTCAGCCATCTTTTATTCTTCAACGGTTAATCCCTCGACTCGATTTGTAAATTCGCTCATTTATGCCCTTCTAGCTGGAGTGGGAGCTTATCGTATCATGATGGGATCCACACTGACCATTGGACGTTTAGTGACTTTTTTGAACTATGTCCAACAGTACACTAAGCCCTTTAACGATATTTCTTCGGTTCTAGCCGAATTGCAAAGTGCTCTCGCTTGCGCAGAGCGCGTCTATGCTGTCTTAGAAAGTCCAGAGGTGTCTGAAACAGGTAAGGAAGTCTTGACCAGTGACCAAGTCAAGGGAGCTATTTCCTTTAAACATGTTACTTTTGGCTACCATCCAGAAAAAATCTTGATTAAGGACTTGTCTATCGATATTCCAGCTGGTAGCAAGGTGGCCATCGTTGGTCCGACAGGTGCTGGCAAATCAACTCTCATCAATCTCCTCATGCGTTTTTATCCTATTATTTCAGGAGATATCTTGTTAGACGGTCGTTCTATTTACGATTATACCCGAGCATCATTGAGACAGCAGTTTGGCATGGTGCTCCAAGAAACCTGGCTCAAGCAAGGGACCATTCATGACAATATTGCCTTTGGAAATCCTGATGCCAGTAGGGAGCAGGTGATTGCTGCTGCAAAGGCAGCCAATGCAGACTTTTTCATCCAACAGTTGCCACAGGGATACGATACCAAGTTGGAAAATGCAGGAGAATCCCTCTCTGTCGGACAAGCCCAGCTCTTGACCATCGCCCGAGTCTTTCTAGCTATTCCAAAGATTCTTATCTTAGACGAGGCGACTTCTTCCATCGATACACGGACAGAAGTGCTAGTACAGGATGCCTTTGCCAAACTCATGAAGGGGCGCACAAGCTTTATCATTGCTCACCGTTTGTCAACCATTCAGGATGCGGATTTGATTCTTGTCTTGGTGGATGGCGACATTGTTGAGCATGGTAACCATCAGGATCTCATGGCTAGAAAGGGCAAGTATTACCAAATGCAAAAAGCTTCAGCTTTTAGATCTGAATAATCCTTTCTATTTTGCAATATTATGGAAAAAAGTTGCCTTCGGGTGACTTTTTTGTTACAATAGCTAGAAAAAATCAGGGTCTTAGAAGGAGAAAATAATGAAAGTCTATCAGCATGTAAATATTGTGACTTGTGATCAAGATTTCCATGTTTATTTGGATGGTGTCTTAGCCGTTAAGGACTCCCAAATCGTCTATGTCGGCCAAGAGGAGCCTGAGATTTTAGAGCAAGCTGAGCAGATTATAGACTATCAGGGAGCCTGGATTATGCCTGGTTTGGTTAATTGCCATACCCATTCTGCTATGACAGGTTTGCGAGGGATCCGGGATGATAGTAATCTCCATGAATGGCTCAATGATTATATTTGGCCAGCAGAAGCAGGATTTATTCCCGACATGACTACCAAGGCGGTCAAAGAGGCTCTGACGGAGATGCTCCAGTCAGGAACAACAAGCTTCAACGATATGTATAATCCCAATGGTGTGGATATTGAGCAAATTTATCAGGCAGTCAAGGCTTCCAAGATGCGTTGTTATTTCTCACCGACCCTCTTTTCTTCAGAGACAGAAACAACTGCTGAGACTATAAGCAGAACACGAGCCATCATAGAGGAAATCTTAGGATATAAAAATCCAAATTTCAAAGTTATGGTAGCCCCTCATTCTCCCTACAGCTGTAGTAAAGATTTACTGGCAGAAAGCTTAGAACTGGCAAAAGAGCTGGACATTCCCATCCATATCCATGTGGCGGAGACCAAGGAGGAATCAGGAATTATCCTGAAACGCTATGGCAAACGCCCCCTCGCCTTTCTAGAAGAACTAGGTTACTTAGATCATCCGTCTGTCTTTGCTCATGGGGTTGAATTAAACGAGAGAGAAATTGAACGCTTGGCAACTTCTCATGTGGCTATCGCCCATAATCCTATTAGTAACCTCAAACTGGCCTCAGGGATCGCTCCAATCATCCAACTGCAAAAAGCAGGAGTAGCAGTCGGAATTGCGACTGACTCAGTTGCTTCCAATAACAATCTAGATATGTTTGAGGAAGGACGGACCGCAGCCCTCCTTCAGAAGATGAAAAGTGGAGATGCCAACCAGTTTCCTATCGAAACAGCCCTTAAGGCACTGACAATAGAAGGAGCTAAGGTTCTAGGAATGGAAAAGCAGATAGGAAGCCTAGAAGTCGACAAACAGGCAGATTTTCTGGTCATTCAACCACAAGGAAAAATCCATCTTCAACCTCAGGAAAATATGCTCTCTCATCTGGTTTATGCTGTCAAATCCAGTGATGTTGATGATGTTTATATCGCTGGAGAACAGGTGGTTAAGCAAGGCAAAGTTTTGACAGTAGAGATTTAAAAAAATTTAAAAAAAGTTTGCAAAAATCTTGCATTCTTTTTTTGTCTATGCTATACTTATATACGGTTTGAAAAAACTGCCTAAGACAGTAGGGGAGCTCGACTCATAAAGATCCTACCGAGGACAAAACGTATCATGTAAAAAGAAGCGTATTGTACTTTCGTGTCTAGGTTTGGGCGCGTTTTTCTTTTGGAAAAATTCCCCAAGCAAAATAATTACGGAGGTGAACACACTAATGAGTGAAGCAATTATTGCTAAAAAAGCGGAACTAGTTGACGTAGTGGCTGAAAAAATGAAAGCTGCTGCATCTATCGTCGTTGTAGACGCTCGTGGTTTGACAGTTGAGCAAGATACAGTTCTTCGTCGTGAGCTTCGTGGAAGCGAAGTTGAGTATAAAGTCATTAAAAACTCAATCTTGCGTCGTGCAGCTGAAAAAGCTGGTCTTGAAGATCTTTCATCAGTATTTGTTGGACCATCTGCAGTAGCATTTTCTAACGAAGATGTTATCGCACCAGCGAAAATCTTGAACGATTTTGCTAAAAACGCTGAAGCACTTGAAATCAAAGGTGGTGCAATCGAAGGCGCTGTCGCATCTAAAGAAGAAATCGTTGCTCTTGCGACTCTTCCAAACCGCGAAGGACTTCTTTCTATGCTCCTTTCTGTACTTCAAGCGCCAGTGCGCAACGTTGCTCTTGCAGTCAAAGCGGTTGCAGACAACAAAGAAGACGCAGCTTAATCTTAAGCTACGCAGCGTAGCCTAGCTACGAAAAAACTATTATAAAATTTAAAACTTATTTGGAGGAAATAACAATGGCATTGAACATTGAGAACATTATTGCTGAAATTAAAGAAGCTTCAATCCTTGAATTGAACGACCTTGTAAAAGCTATCGAAGAAGAATTTGGTGTAACTGCAGCTGCTCCTGTAGCTGTTGCTGCTGCTGGTGGTGCTGAAGAAGCTGCTAAAGATTCATTTGACGTTGAATTGACAGCTGCAGGCGACAAGAAAGTCGGCGTTATCAAAGTTGTACGTGAAATCACTGGTCTTGGACTTAAAGAAGCTAAAGAACTTGTTGATGGTGCACCAGCGCTTGTTAAAGAAGGCGTTGCAGCAGCAGAAGCTGAAGAAATCAAAGCTAAATTGGAAGAAGCTGGAGCTTCAGTTACTCTTAAATAATAGAGCAACTACATTTGTAGCTTAAAAAACATATAAAACCGCTATTCTTAGGAGTAGCGGTTTTTTATATTTTTATAAAGTATTGTCCAGAAATGATGATTTATAAGTATGGGTTGCCTTTTCAATAAATGGGTTATATAATAGAAGTATAGTTAGAGAAGATTGGTCTGAACATTTTTATAAAGAAAAGGAGAAAAGATGGCATTAAATTTGTTTGATGTTATTCATTATGAAGGTGAGGAAACAAGGAATATACTTGCTTGGAGACATCCTAAAACGAATATCAAGATAGGAGCAACTGTAATTGTAAATCCTGGTCAGCGTGCTGTGTTTTTTTCAAATGGAAGAGCAGTAGCTAGTTATGATGCTGGTAAACATAAGATTGAAGGAAATGATATTCAGCTAGGTTCAGGAATAAAAAGTTTTCTAAGCGGAGCTATTTCATCTGACTCATCATTTTTGTGGTTTGTAAACATGTATGATTTACAACCGATTGGGTGGGGAACTTCTTCTCCTATAATGGTTCGAGATCCAGAAAGTGATATTCCTGTTGAATTGAAAATACATGGGAATTTTATTCCTCGAATTGTAGATTTGGAAGCATTTATACTAGAATTTATGCCAAGTCACCCTGATCTTATAACAGCTGCTATTTTACAAAAACGATTTAGACAAACTGCCAGTGGACTGATTAGTTCAGCTATTTCACAGGTAATATATAACTGTAAGATTCCAATTATTGATATTGAGATGCACAGTTTTGATATAGCTGTTGGTTTGTCAGAAATTTTATCTAGCCATTTTGCTAAGTATGGAATGAGTATTGAAGAATTTAACATTGAGGCTTTAAAGGTAAATCAGAATAGCAATGGATATAGAGAAATCTTTAACTTCCACAAGCAAATTTTAGAAGCCAAAAGCAAGCAGGCTAGTCGAGATATTGAAGAGTATACGTATCAAGAAGAGAGACAATTTGATATTTTAGAAGAGGTAGCTAAGAATAATGATTCTACAGGGAACCTAATGGGAACAGGCATGAAAATCGCTATGGGACTTGGTTTAGGAGCTAAATTCGGCAACTTGGTGAATCAGATTGAAGATAGGAATTCATTTGACAAAGATGTTAATCAGCATCAAACTGACATCAAAGGCGAAACAGGCTTAGCTAATTTTTGTAGCCAATGTGGAACTGCTTTTTTGGAAGGTGCAAATTTCTGTTCTAATTGTGGTAATGAAAGATAGTTCGAACCTTAGGAGAAAATAATTTTTATACCAATCTAGGTTGGATACTATCTTTAACTTTTGTTTTTTTGTATTGTCACATTTATTTTTGATTTTATTTGGGAAGTCTGGGATTGCCAGAATTTCCCTTTTTCTTAGAAATCTGAAAACTAAGGTTTCTTTGTTTGTATCTTTAGATCATTCAAATTATGTAATTCCAAGTATGGAAATGTATGAATAAATACAATAATTCCCTGAAAGATATTAGGAAATCTTTTTAAAAGAGTAAGGGATTACTTAGACAAATTCTATGACAGGAGGATATTTTGGATGTACCAAGTATTTCGTTTATTAAGTATACTTTTTATGGGATTAACAAGTGCAACATTTTTTCTTTCACTATGGGCCGTAACTCTATTTCTTGAACATGGTAAGCCTATTTTCTCAATAGTGACTCCTATTATTTTTTCTTTATCAGGTTTCTTTTTGTCTTCCTTTGCATTTTATAGCTTTGGTGTTTTAGAAAATATAAAAATTAAAGTCAAAGCTTTGGATGAGATATATAATGGAAAGGCTCTTTATAGAGAATATATAGCAACTAGAGGAGAAGATAAGTGAAACAGTATATTAAGAATAATTGGAAAAAAGGCTTTCATTGGTTAATTTCAAATATAGTAATACTCTGTTTTGTAGTTTTATCACTTGCTATCTTTTCTGTAGATGATGGACCAACTATCTTTATATTGAAAAATTTTGATTTTATAATTTTGGCAAAATCTATTGGAATTCCCGTTGTTATCAGTTTTTTATTTTTATCATTTCAAAATGTTATCTTTTTACTAGTTGCTTTAATTATTTTATATTTATTTCGAGAAACAATTAAAGATTCCTTTTCCTTGAAGAAATTAAAACAGAAGAATTTACTTCAAATGCTTGTTTTAATCATTTTATCATCATTTCTTGAATTTGAAAAATCTAGGGAATGGTCTATTCGATTTCTATTTCTTTTAGCTCCGTGGTATTTGTTTAGTGTGATCTCAATATTGGTAATGACTTATCGTAAGTCAAAGAGAGAAGAAGAAGTCAAGAAACGAAATCAAATACAAGCTTTATTCACTTTATTTGAAAAGCACCAGATTAACAAAAATACATATCCCGTTATTTGTCCATCATGTAGTGGTGAGAATCTGCTTGATCTAGGGCAAGGTAAATCATGTGACTATTGCGGTGCATGGTTATCTAGAAAGGAAATATAAATGAGACGCTATCGTTTAATCATTTCCAAGGTTGTTTATCCTATAGTATCTTTCATATGTATTCTTTCGGGACTGAAATTTTATCAGTACATCGATAACTACATGAGATGGATATTAGGAAAAAAAGAAGGTTCACTTCATGATTTCTACTTTATGTGGCATTTAATAGTAACAATTTTGTTTATTTTATTTTTCCTGTTTTTGATTCTATCCTCTTTTTTATTCTTAAAACAGCCACGGATGAAACAATATGACAAAGCTTTGATAACAGTTCTTAAGTTTGAAGAACAAGGTGATGATGTTATTGAAATTAAAGGGAAAGAATTGCGAGATGAGTTATCTTATCGACTATCAGCAAAACGTGTTTATTGTCCTACTTGTCATAAACCTACAGATGGAGTAATTGGAACTAAATTGACTTGTGGAAATTGTGGTAAAACTTTTATAGTTTCTTGATTTGATGACATTCGTAATGAAACAATCTTAATTTTTTAAACAAATGAATTAAGGTTGTATCTAGAAATTTAGTAAGTTTATTTTCTTAAATTAAATTTTATAATACGAAAAGCAACAGCTATATAGCTGTTGCTTTTCGATAACTTTTTTACTCATAAACAATACCTTGTGCAATCATAGCCTTGGCTACATTTTCAAAGGCAGCGATATTTGCACCTGCAAGGTAAGCAGTACCGAGTCCGTATGTTTCAGCAGTTGTTTTAGCTGTGTTGAGGATCTTGATCCTGATGTCTTCGAGTCGACCAGAGTATACTAATATCTATTCATCTGATAAGAGGGATTTTATCATCCAGATATTCATAGCTGGGTGGCCGGCGGCGTTAGAAAGTGGTTCTTGTAGTGGTGTAAAACCATAGTGCTGATAGATTGCCACAGCAGTAGCCAGTTCAGTAGAGGTTTCTAGATAAAGCTGTTCATAACCAGCCAGACGGGCTTCCTGGAATATCCGCTTTATCAACCTACTGGAATAACCTTTGCCACGGCTATTTTTAGTGACATACAGTTTTTGTAATTCAGCAATCTTATCAGACACAGGTGCAAAGCCACCACAGCCAACCAGCTGTCCTTCATCTTCCAGAATAAAGTAAGCTGCTCTCTCTTGCTGTTGATAGTATTCGGCCAAATGATCTAGATGAGAATCAAAGTAGACAGTTCCTGGTTTGTCAAGCCCGAATTCTTCTAGGCTAGCTCGAATGAGTTGCGCTACAGCTGGATTGTCTCTTACTTCCATCGGCCGTAAGTTCATCATTTGTCCTCCGATAAGATGTATCGACTAATTAAACAATACCTTGTGCAATCATAGCGTTTGCTACGTTTTCGAAGGCAGCGATATTTGCTCCTGCAAGGTAGTCAGTACCAAGTCCGTATGTTTCAGCAGTTGTTTTAGCTGTGTTGAAGATGTTGGTCATGATGTCTTTGAGGCGTCCATCAACTTCTTCACGGGTCCATGAAAGGCGAAGGCTGTTTTGGCTCATTTCAAGCGCTGATACGGCTACCCCACCAGCGTTGGCAGCTTTGGCAGGTCCGTAAAGGATTCCGTTTTCTTTGTAGACTTTAATCGCATCAAGGTCACTAGGCATGTTAGCACCTTCAGATACACAGATAACACCTTGAGCAACCAAACGTTTAGCTGCTTCACCGTTGATTTCGTTTTGGGTCGCACATGGAAGAGCAATGTCGTAGTTTCCAGCATAAGTCCATACAGAACCTTCATGGTATGTAGCAGTTGCTTTCTCAGCTGCATATTCAGTCAAACGAGCACGGCGTTTTTCTTTAACATCTGTAAGAAGGTCGAAGTCGATACCATTTTCATCGATGACATAACCGTTTGAGTCAGATACAGAGATAACAGTTGCACCAAGTTCAGTTGCTTTTTGAAGAGCATATTGAGCTACGTTACCAGAACCTGAAATAACCACTTTCTTACCAGCAAAACTGTTACCATTAGCTTTGAGCATTTCTTCAGTGTAGTAAACCAAACCATAACCAGTTGCTTCTGGACGAATCAAGCTACCACCAAATCCAAGAGGTTTACCAGTCAAGACACCCGCATCAAATTGGTTAAGACGTTTGTATTGTCCGTAAAGGTAACCAATTTCGCGTCCTCCAACACCGATATCACCAGCAGGTACGTCAAGTGATGGTCCGATGTATTTTTGCAATTCAGACATGAAGCTTTGGCAGAAGCGCATCACTTCAGCATCAGTCTTCCCTTTAGGATCGAAGTCTGATCCACCTTTACCTCCACCGATTGGAAGTCCAGTCAAAACGTTTTTAAAGATTTGTTCGAAGCCGAGGAATTTCAAAATCCCTTGGTTTACAGTTGGGTGGAAACGAAGTCCGCCTTTATATGGTCCAACAGCTGAGTTGAATTGAACACGGTAACCACGGTTCACTTGGACTTTTCCATCACGGTCAACCCAAGGAACACGGAAAGAAATTACGCGCTCAGGCTCAGTGATACGTGCCAAGATGTTTTCTTCAATATACTCAGGATGTTTTTCAAATACAGGTTCCAAAGTGCTGAAGAATTCTTCAACCGCCTGGAGAAATTCAGCCTCATGCCCGTTACGAGCTTTCACAGTTGCAAACACGCTTTGGATATAGTCTTTAGCAGATGTCATATCGTTCTCCTTTTTGTTGTTATATTTTATTACATGAGCCATTATAGCAGAATTTTTTTTGAGTGTAAAGAAAAAAACAGAAATTTTCTAAAAATTCTTTCAATTTACAAAACCGAACGTTTTATATAGAAATTAGTTTCTTAAAGAGAAAATCTTAAAGTATGGTATAATATTAGAAATAAAAGGAATCTGGAGGATCAGAATCATGGTATCAACGAAAACACAAATAGCTGGCTTTGAGTTTGACAATTGCTTGATGAATGCGGCGGGTGTTGCTTGTATGACGATAGAAGAGCTTGAAGGGGTCAAAAACTCAGCGGCGGGTACTTTTGTCACGAAGACAGCGACCTTGGACTTTCGTCAGGGCAATCCTGAGCCACGCTACCAGGATGTTCCACTTGGTTCTATCAACTCAATGGGATTACCAAATAATGGCTTAGACTATTATCTGGACTATCTTTTGGACTTGCAGGAAAAAGAGTCAAACCGTACTTTCTTCCTTTCCCTAGTCGGCATGTCTCCAGAAGAAACACATACCATCTTGAAAAAAGTCCAAGAGAGTGAATTCAAAGGACTGACAGAGCTTAATCTCTCTTGTCCAAATGTTCCAGGAAAACCTCAGATTGCTTATGATTTTGAGACAACAGACCGTATCTTGGCAGAAGTATTTGCCTACTTTACCAAACCTCTTGGAATCAAATTGCCACCTTATTTTGATATTGTTCACTTTGATCAAGCGGCTGCTATTTTCAACAAGTATCCACTCAAGTTTGTTAACTGTGTTAACTCTATCGGAAACGGCCTTTATATAGAAGACGAGTCTGTCGTTATTCGTCCTAAAAATGGTTTTGGTGGGATTGGTGGAGAGTATATCAAACCGACTGCTCTTGCTAATGTGCACGCCTTTTACCAACGTTTAAATCCGCAAATCCAAATCATCGGAACGGGTGGTGTTCTAACGGGTCGTGATGCCTTTGAACATATCCTCTGCGGTGCTAGTATGGTGCAAGTAGGAACGACGCTCCACAAGGAAGGTATTGGTGCTTTTGAACGCATTACCAATGAACTGAAAGCTATTATGGCGGAAAAAGGGTACGAGAGCCTAGAAGATTTCCGTGGGAAATTGCGCTATATTGACTAAATTAAATCGAAAAATCAGAAGAAAGGAGAGATGATGCTAGCCATAGAAGAGAGTCAAAAGGTATCTCTATCAAATTTATCTAGCTTGAATCTATTTACTGGGACAGACCAGGGTCAGTTTGAAGTTATGAAGAGTCAAGTGTTGAAACAGATTGGTTATGATCCAGCTGATCTCAATTTTGCTTACTTTGATATGAAAGAAGTAGCCTATAAAGACTTAGAGTTGGAGTTGGTCAGTCTCCCTTTCTTTGCGGATGAAAAAATCGTGATATTAGACCATTTTGTCGATATCACAACTGCCAAGAAACGCTTTTTAACAGATGATGAACTCAAGTCGTTTGAGGAATACCTTGATAACCCTTCGCCAACAACCAAGTTGTTGATTTTTGCTGAAGGAAAGTTAGATAGTAAGAGACGGCTGGTCAAATTGCTCAAACGAGATGCGACTGTATTTGATGCTATTGAACCCAAGGAACAAGAACTCCGCCAGTATTTCCAAAAATGGAGTCATACACAAGGTCTGCAGTTTGTGGGGCAATCCTTTGAAAATCTACTTCTCAAATCTGGTTTTCAATTTAGTGAAATCCAGAAAAATCTCCTTTTTTTACAGTCTTATAAATCAGACGGTGTGATTGAGGAGAAGGACATTTCCGAGGCTATTCCAAAGACCTTGCAGGACAACATTTTTGATTTGACTCAGTTTATTTTAGCTAAGAAGATTGACCTGGCCCGTGACCTGGTTAGAGATTTGACCTTGCAAGGGGAGGATGAGATCAAGCTCATAGCTGTCATGTTAGGACAGTTTCGTACCTTTACCCAAGTGAAGATTTTATCAGAGACTGGTCAGACGGAATCGCAGATTGCAAGCAGTCTGGGGACTTACTTGGGGCGAAATCCTAATCCTTATCAAATCAAGTTTGCACTGAGAGATTCGAGAGGGATTTCCTTGGCCTTTCTCAAGCGAGCGATTTCTTATTTGATTGAAACAGACTACCAGATTAAGACAGGTGTCTATGAAAAAGGGTACCTGTTTGAAAAGGCACTTTTGCAGATCGCGGCAGAAGCAAATTGAGCAAAAAACTTGAAAAAAGAGGATGATTGCGTTATCATTTTCATATAGAAAGAAAAAGAGGTATTACAGATGGCTATTATCTTACCAGACCTTCCATACGCATACGATGCTTTGGAACCATACATCGATGCAGAAACAATGCACTTGCACCATGACAAACACCACCAAACTTATGTCAACAATGCAAATGCAGCTCTTGAAAAACACCCTGAAATTGGTGAAGACCTTGAAGCCTTGCTTGCTGATGTAGAATCTATCCCAGCTGATATCCGTCAAGCACTTATCAACAATGGTGGTGGACACTTGAACCACGCTCTTTTCTGGGAATTGATGACTCCTGAAAAGACTGCTCCTTCAGCAGAACTTGCAGCAGCAATCGATGCAACATTTGGTTCATTTGAAGAATTCCAAGCAGCCTTTACAGCAGCAGCTACAACTCGCTTTGGTTCTGGCTGGGCATGGTTGGTTGTCAACAAAGAAGGGAAGCTTGAAGTAACTTCAACAGCAAACCAAGATACACCAATCTCAGAAGGTAAAAAACCAATCTTGGGCTTGGACGTTTGGGAACATGCTTACTACGTGAAATACCGCAACGTGCGTCCTGACTACATCAAAGCTTTCTTCTCAGTCATCAACTGGAACAAAGTAGATGAGCTTTACGCAGCAGCTAAATAAAAAATATGGAGGGAAGAGTCAATCTTCTCTTTTTAAGGTTATAAAGCAGAAGTCTTACAAAATCGTCAGACTTTTTTCATTTTTATGAGAAACGTGCTAACTGTTAGAAATTATGGTAAAATAGAGTGTTAAGTAATCGTGGAAAAGGAAGACTATGCGTAAAGAAATTGCACCTGAATTATACAACTATAACAAGTTTCCTGGCCCAGAATTTCATGTAAATGGGGATAAGGTTGAGACTGAAGGGATTGCTTTTACCTTGGTTGAAAATATCAAGGATGCCTTCGATGTGACAGTCTTTAATCAACGCTTTTCAGAAGTGTTGACCAAGTTTGATTATGTCGTGGGGGACTGGAGCAATGAACAGCTCCGTCTACGTGGCTTTTATAAAGACGACCGAACAGAGGAAAAAATTGAAAAAATCAGTCGCTTACAGGATTATCTTTTAGAGTATTGTAGTTATGGTTGTGCTTATTTTGTCCTAGAAAACCAAGCACCGAAACGGGCTTCATTTGACAAAAAAATGCGTAAAAAGGATGAGGAAAACCTTCCTAGAAGAGGAAAGAAACCTTCGCAAAACAAGAGAAAACCAAATACGGATAAGCGAAATAGACGTCGTCATAAGGACCAAAAGTCTCAGAAAGAGGACAAGGGACAGCGCCATTTTGTCATTCGTCAGAAATAGATAGAAAATAAGGAGAAGAGATGAAACCGTCTATTTATAGTTTAACACGTCAAACCATGCAAGAATGGGTATTAGAACAAGGAGAAAAGAAATTCCGAGCAGATCAAATCTGGGAATGGCTCTACCGTAAACGTGTGCAGTCATTTGAAGAAATGACCAACCTTTCCAAGGATTTGATTGCTAAACTCAATGACCAGTTTGTGGTCAATCCTTTGAAACAACGGATTGTACAAGAGTCAGCTGACGGTACCGTTAAGTATCTTTTCGAGTTGCCAGATGGCATGTTGATTGAGACAGTACTCATGCGTCAACACTACGGTTTGTCAGTCTGTGTGACCACTCAGGTCGGCTGTAATATTGGTTGTACCTTCTGTGCATCAGGCTTGATCAAGAAACAACGTGACCTTAATAACGGGGAAATCGTAGCGCAGATCATGCTAGTTCAGAAATACTTTGATGAACGTGGCCAGGATGAACGTGTCAGCCATATCGTTGTTATGGGAATTGGTGAGCCATTTGATAACTACAATAATGTTTTGAATTTTGTCCGTACCATCAATGATGACAAGGGGATGGCAATCGGTGCCCGTCACATCACTGTTTCTACCTCAGGTTTGGCACACAAAATTCGTGACTTTGCTAATGAAGGCGTACAGGTCAATCTGGCTGTTTCCCTTCACGCACCCAATAATGAATTGCGCTCAAGCATCATGAAGATTAACCGTGCCTTTCCGATTGAAAAGCTTTTCGCAGCTATTGAGTACTATATCGAAACAACCAATCGTCGTGTAACTTTTGAATACATCATGCTCAATGAAGTCAACGACGGTGTTGAACAAGCCTTGGAGTTGGCTGAATTGCTCAAGAACATCAAGAAATTGTCATATGTCAACTTGATTCCCTATAACCCTGTTAGTGAGCATGACCAATATAGCCGTAGTCCTAAAGAGCGCGTGATGGCTTTCTACGACACCCTCAAGAAAAAAGGGATTAACTGTGTTGTCCGTCAGGAACATGGTACAGATATTGATGCAGCTTGTGGACAATTACGCTCCAATACAATGAAACGTGACCGCCAGAAGGCAGTTGCAGCGGTAAATCCATAAAATGACTAGAAAAAGAGAGTTAATCTTAAGATTGGGGGTGGCTGTTTACAGCCTTTGCATTGTCTGTTTTTGTTTTACTCCCCAGCCTCAACTTCCTACAGGAGTGGAAACTCCAGGTATTCAAACTTTTGGACGCCTGGTTTTTCTTTTAACTCCCTTAAACTCCCTGTGGAATCTGGGTGAAGTGACTAGCTTTGGACAAGTCATTTGGATCTTTTTGCAGAACATTTTAAATGTCTTCTTGCTCTTCCCTCTGGTCTTTCAACTGCTCTACCTCTGTCCAAATTTACGAAAAACGAAAAAAATCCTATTTCTCAGTTTTCTTCTGAGCTTAGGAATTGAATGTACGCAGCTGGTCTTAGACTTTTTCTTTGATTTTAATCGGGTCTTTGAGATTGATGATTTGTGGACCAATACCTTGGGTGGCTACCTAGCTTGGGTTCTCTACAGAAAATTAAATGTAACTAAACTTACAAAAGAATTAAAATGAGTATTTTAGAAGTTAAAAATTTGAGTCACGGTTTTGGTGATCGTGCAATTTTTGAAGATGTCTCCTTCCGTCTCCTCAAGGGAGAACATATCGGCTTAGTCGGTGCCAATGGTGAAGGAAAATCAACCTTTATGAGCATCGTGACAGGTAAGATGTTGCCAGATGAAGGAAAGGTGGAGTGGTCCAAATATGTGACTTCAGGCTATCTGGATCAGCATGCTGTGCTAAAGGAAGGTCAAACTGTGCGTGATGTCTTGCGGACAGCCTTTGATGAGCTATTTAAAGCAGAAGCTCGTATCAATGAACTCTATATGGAGATGGCAGAAGAGGGCGCAGATATCGATGCGCTAATGGAAGAAGTTGGCGAACTCCAAGACCGTTTGGAGAGTCGTGATTTTTATACTTTAGATGCTAAGATTGATGAAGTAGCGCGTGCTCTCGGTGTCATGGACTATGGCATGGATACAGATGTAACAGCCTTATCAGGTGGACAAAGAACCAAGGTGCTTTTGGCTAAACTCCTCCTTGAAAAGCCTGATATCTTGTTACTGGACGAGCCAACCAACTACTTGGATGCCGAACACATTGACTGGCTCAAACGCTATCTCCAAAACTATGAGAATGCCTTTGTCCTTATTTCTCATGATATTCCTTTCCTCAACGACGTAATCAATATCGTCTACCATGTGGAAAATCAACAGCTGACGCGTTACTCTGGTGACTATTACCAGTTCCAAGAAGTCTATGCTATGAAGAAATCTCAGCTAGAGGCTGCCTATGAACGTCAGCAGAAAGAGATAGCGGACCTCAAGGACTTTGTCGCTCGAAACAAAGCGCGTGTCGCAACGCGTAATATGGCCATGTCCCGTCAAAAGAAATTGGATAAGATGGATATTATCGAACTCCAAAGCGAGAAACCAAAGCCATCCTTTGATTTCAAACCAGCTCGTACGCCAGGGCGCTTTATCTTCCAAGCCAAGGACTTGCAGATTGGTTATGACCGTCCCCTTACCAAACCCTTAAACCTCACCTTTGAACGCAATCAAAAGGTTGCCATTATTGGGGCCAATGGTATTGGGAAAACAACCCTCTTGAAGTCTCTCTTGGGAATTATTCCACCAATCGCTGGGGAAGTTGAACGCGGTGATTACCTAGAACTTGGTTATTTTGAGCAAGAAGTAGAAGGTGGCAATCGTCAAACACCTCTAGAAGCGGTCTGGAATGCCTTTCCTGCCCTTAACCAAGCAGAAGTTCGTGCAGCCCTTGCTCGTTGTGGCTTGACAACTAAGCACATTGAAAGTCAAATTCAGGTCTTGTCAGGTGGGGAACAGGCCAAGGTGCGTTTCTGTCTCTTGATGAACCGTGAAAACAACGTCTTAGTACTGGACGAGCCGACCAACCACTTGGATGTAGATGCCAAGGAAGAACTCAAACGCGCTCTCAAAGAATACAAAGGAAGCATTCTTATGGTTTGCCACGAACCAGACTTCTATGAAGGCTGGATGGACCAAATCTGGGACTTTAACAAGCTAACTTAAAAGCAGTAAAAAAGCCAAGTTGAAATGACTTGGCCTTTTTTGACTAGTAATTTAAATAGCTTTCAATTTCAGATTTCTCAATTTCTTTACCGTAGTGGCAAATCGGACAAGAAACGAAGTAACTTTTACCATAAGGAAAAGTGGAATCCAGTAGAGGGTGAATTTGCGTCCATTTTCTACGATCTCCCAAGTGTCGACATTGTTACAGTGACCACATTCGATCGCTGTTTGCGTATGTCCCAAATCTTTCTGATAACCTTTAGAACCCCAAAATAAAATCATCTCATCGTCTCCTTATCTGATGATGGCTTATTTTTTGCTGAAGTCGTAGTCCTTGACCACTTCGATACTATCAATGGTGATAGCGGTAGTTGGTTTATCTTTTTCATCTTTTTCAGCCTTGGCAATCTTGTCGACAACATCCATGCCCTCGATGACTTGACCAAAGACAGGGTGTTTGCCGTCTAGACTAGGATTTCCACCTTCTTTATAGGCTTCGATGATTTTCTTTGGATACTTGCTGGTAGGGAGTTTAGCAGAAATATCTGTCGAGTTTTGGTTGATGAAGAACTGGCTACCGTTGGTGTTTGGTTGACCAGTGTTAGCCATAGCAAGGGCTCCTCGGATATTGTATAGGTAAGGAGAGATTTCATTTTTAAAACCAGTTCCCTTGTCCTTTGTTTTATCCTTATCATGCCAGATAGATTGGCCACCTGTACCATCTCCCTTAGGATCTCCAGTTTGGACCATAAAGCCATCAATAACACGGTGGAAGGTGATGCCGTTATAGTAGCCTTCCTTAGCGTGAGTAAGGAAGTTTTCAACCGCAAGAGGTGCTAGTTTTGGAAAGAGTTTGATACGGATATCGCCTTGATTTGTGTGTAAAATGACCTCAGCTTCGTCTTCAGCAACTTCCTTAGAAAGTTGAGGGAAGTTGGCATTTTCATTGGTCAATGCGTCATTCAAATCTTTGGCAGCCTGAGCAGCTGCTTTTGAGCTTTCTTCAGCTGAGATGCTGGAGTCGACATATTCATCACCACGGAGACCACGTTGGATACTAGTACATCCAGCAAGGGCTACAGTTGATAGTAAAAGAAGGGTTGCTAGTTTTTTCATTGTTTTCCTCTCAAAAATTCATTTCTACCATTGTACCCTAAAAGGGAGGTGATTTCAAATGTTAATGATTTTACTAAAAATTTCTAGTAGTTAAAAAAATTAAAACTCTGTCAAGTTTTTTTCTTGACACCTGTCAGAAATCTGCTATAATAGAACATGTGCTAAATAGCTCAGCTATTTCACCGAAATAAAAAAATAAGAAAAGAGACATTAAAAAATGGCAGTTAAAATCCGTTTGACTCGTATGGGTTCTAAGAAAAAACCTTTCTACCGTATCAACGTAGCAGACTCACGTTCACCACGTGACGGACGTTTCATCGAAACAGTTGGGACTTACAACCCACTTGTTGCTGAAAACCAAGTAACTTTGAAAGAAGACCGCGTTCTTGCATGGTTGGCTGATGGAGCTCAACCTTCAGATACAGTTCGCAACATCCTTTCAAAAGAAGGCGTATTGAAAAAATTCCACGATTCTAAATTCTCAAAATAAGTTTAAAGTAGGTTGACAGATGGATACGATTGAAAATCTCATTATTGCGATTGTGAAACCTTTGATTTCACAACCTGATGCCTTAACTATCAAGATCGAAGACACGCCAGAGTTTTTGGAGTATCACTTGGATCTTGACCAAAGCGATGTCGGTCGTGTTATCGGTCGTAAGGGTCGCACTATCTCAGCGATAAGAACGATTGTCTACTCTGTCCCAACTGAAGACAAAAAAGTAAGAATCGTTATCGATGAAAAATAAAAAAGCGGGACAGATGTCTCGCTTTTTTGTGAGGAGGAGAAGATGAAGGATTTAACCTTTAGACAATTACAAGCTTACTTACTCGAACATTATCAGCAGCTTCTATCGTGACTGGTAGTCTCTCTATCTATGCTATCGTTCGCCTCGGGGCATCAACCGTCAGTGTCTTTGGCAATCTTGGAACAGTTTTGACCATTCTAGCCGGAGCCCTTATCCTCCACGAACCAATTTATAGCTACCATGTCATCGGGGCAACTTTGATGATTGCTGGAATTTTAGGCATGAATCTGAGGAAAAAAAAGTAAAGATTGCTCAGCAGTCTTTTTCTTTATCTATATGATGCAGAAAATTCAAAATTTTTAATGAAATGAAGTTTAGAAAACCATGATTTTAATATAGCATGATAAAATAGATAAAATGAATGATATTAGGATAAAGAGGAGAGAGTGTAGAAATGAAGCCAAATGATATTGCTGAAGCTATTGCTTTTTATAACAGAAAACCCGAGACTTTGGTACGTCACACTATACCAGTATTAGATTGTGATTTGGTTGTTTATCATCGTCCTGGAAACGCAAGTAAAGGGCATATTATTTTTTATCATGGAGCTTGTGGCCGTAGTCAGATGTGGGCCCACCAATATGATGCCTTTGATGGATTTGACCTTTACTTTGTCAATGTTAGAGGGCAGGGTGAATCACCTATGAAAGTTGGCCTTCCCGACTTAGAAGGCGCTGTTCAAGATGTAGATGCTATTTTGTCCTATTTTCAGCTAGATAAGGTGATATTGGTTGGTCATTCTTGGGGAGGAAATCCACTTCAAGAGTATACCTATCGCCATCCAGAAAGAGTCCTAGCCTTGGTCATGGTAGATAGTTGGGGACAGCATCGTTACCTATCAGAGAAAGAAAGAGGTCGAATCAAATATAGTTCTCTTATGTACAAAACGATTCCTTGGAAGGTGATTGCTGATAAAAACTCAAAAATGTGTACTGATAACCCTATTACAAGAGAATTGGTCAAGACGGCCATTATAGAGACTGGACGGGATGTTTTCTTGAACCTTGGAATCACAGGTTTCTTGGCAGTCCATGAGATAGAAGGATATAAAGGAAATCCTCCCATGCTATTAGTAAGAGGCGAAAATGATTTCCCCAAACACCTAAAAATAATCTATGATGGTATCATTGCTCTAAATCCCAATGCGTGTCAAGTAACGATTTCAGATAGCAAACACCAACCTATGAATGACCACCCTAAAGAGTTTAATCAGATAGTTGGTGATTTTTTTGAAGAAGTAGTAGCCTTGTAAGATAGAACCTATCCAACTTGTGAAAATCCCTGGAACGTGATAAAATAAAGGATAGAAATAGATACAGGAGACAAGATGAACTACTTTAATGTTGGAAAAATCGTCAATACGCAGGGTTTACAGGGTGAGATGCGAGTCTTGTCTGTGACGGATTTTGCTGAGGAACGGTTTAAAAAAGGGGCAGAGCTGGCTTTATTTGATGATAAAGACCAGTTTGTCCAAACAGTGACCATCGCAAGTCACCGTAAGCATAAGAACTTTGACATTATCAAATTCAAAGACATGTATCATATCAATGCGATTGAAAAGTACAAGGGTTATAGTCTCAAGGTCGCTGAGGAAGATTTGAATGATTTAGATGATGGTGAATTCTACTATCACGAGATTATCGGTTTGGATGTTTACGAGGGAGATAACTTGGTTGGAACCATCAAGGAAATTCTGCAACCAGGAGCCAATGATGTCTGGGTGGTCAAGCGAAAAGGTAAGCGAGATTTGCTTTTACCATACATTCCGCCAGTAGTTCTCAATGTTGATATTCCAAACAAACGGGTTCAAGTGGAGATCTTAGAAGGGTTAGATGATGAAGATTGATATTTTAACCCTCTTTCCTGAGATGTTTTCTCCGTTGGAGCATTCGATTGTTGGAAAGGCTCGAGAAAAAGGGCTCTTGGATATCCAGTATCATAATTTCAGAGAATACGCTGAAAAAGCCCGTCATGTTGACGATGAGCCCTACGGAGGCGGTCAAGGAATGTTGCTCCGTGCCCAACCTATTTTCGATGCCTTTGATGCTATTGAAAAGAAAAATCCCCGTGTCATTCTTCTTGATCCTGCTGGAAAACAGTTCGATCAAGCTTACGCTGAGGATTTGGCTCAGGAAGAGGAACTGATCTTTATCTGTGGTCACTATGAAGGGTATGACGAGCGTATCAAGACCTTGGTAACCGATGAAATTTCCCTAGGAGACTATGTTTTGACTGGAGGAGAATTGGCGGCCATGACCATGATTGATGCGACCGTACGCTTGATACCAGAAGTGATTGGTAAGGAGTCTAGCCACCAAGATGATAGCTTCTCTTCGGGACTTCTTGAATATCCTCAGTACACTCGCCCTTATGACTATAGAGGCATGGTCGTGCCAGATGTGCTCATGAGTGGGCACCATGAAAAGATTCGCCAGTGGCGGCTCTATGAGAGTCTAAAGAAAACCTACGAGCGCAGACCTGACCTGCTAGAAAACTATCAACTGACAGCCGAAGAAGAAAAGATGTTGGCTGCAATCAAAGAAAACAAAGAATAAAGGAGAACCTTATGCAAGTAATCAAACGTAATGGAGAAATTGCTGAATTTGATCCAGATAAAATTTACCAAGCTGTCCTAAAAGCAGCTCAAACAGTTTATGTTTTGACTGATGACCTACGTCAAAACTTAGCTCAAGTTACTAAAAAAGTCGTTTTGGACTTGGAAGAAGCAAAAGTAGAACGTGCTACTATCAGCATGATCCAGTCAATGGTTGAGCACCGCTTACTTGGAGCTGGTTACATCACAATTGCAGAACACTATATCTCTTATCGTTTGCAACGCGATTTGGAAAGAAGTGGTTATGGCGACCATATCGCCGTTCATCTTCATTTTGAACAAATCCGTTAAGAAAAAGAGTGGGATGCAAAGAACATCTCACTCTTTCTTAAATAGGCTTTTCTGAGCTTTTTGTACAGTTGAGGGAACAAAACGAAGTCGTTTAATATCACTGATACGAATGATTCGGGTCACGTTTTTTGAAAAATTTTTGACGATAATTTGTTGGCGATTAGCATCGTGTTTGACAATATCACCTGTAAAACTTGTCTCAGCAAGTATGACATGAACAGCCGTCTTTTTCTGGATGGCTTGTTCAATGATAGCAGTGAGGGAGTTGTCCTGGATTTGCGGATGATCATCATTCCCATTGAGAAAACCATGTAGTTTATCTAGAACTAGTTTGAATGTCTGTCTCATAGAATCCTCCCTTCTTATATATCCACATTATATAAAATTTTCCTAAAAACCACAAGATTTTTACGAATAGACTATAGAAAGCATATCACATAAAGGAGTTAAAATGGCAGAATTTACATTTGAGATCGAAGAACACTTGCTCACCTTGTCTGAAAATGACAAAGGATGGACAAAAGAACTAAATAGAGTCAGCTTTAATGGAGCACCCGCAAAGTTTGATATTCGTTCTTGGAGTCCTGACCATACTAAAATGGGCAAAGGAATCACGCTTTCCAATGAAGAATTTCAGGTAATGGTCGATGCCTTTAAAGGGGGACAATAAAAAGAATCTTGAGTGCAACTCAAGATTCTTTTTTAGGACACAATATAGTCACAGAGAGAAGTCTTAGATAATTTAATGAAAGTCTCTCTATACTCTTCAGGTGGTATTGGATTATCTTTACGAATCCAGACTTCAATGAAAGAGATTGCCATGGTCGTAATGATATAAGCGATGTCCTCTTTATTAAAATTATATTTCAGTTGGTAATTGACATTCTTTAGTACCCACTCTGAGTATGTTCCACGCAGAAATTCCTTCCAACATGGGTCGACTTGTGTGGTATACAAGGTGTTAACAACTTCCCTTTTTTCGTATATGAGAGGAAGTATATGGTCTGCTAAAAAGCTGATAGGATCTCCATCATTGCTAGGGCAGTACTTATTAAAGACGTTAAAAATGTCCTGATTGGTCTCTTCGTGAATGTATTCGATAATATCTTCAAAGTTGTTAAAATGCTTTTGATAAATCGCTTGTCGTGAAATACCAGCTTCAGCAGCAATTTCAGTCATTGTAAAGGAACTACGCTGAGGATTTTTCTTAGCTAGTGTGATGAGAGCCCCAATGATTAGCTCACGAGTATTCTTTGCCATAGAATTACCTTTCTACTTATAATTATTTACAGTTATTTTTGAATGAAGAAAAATCAGAATGTTCAAGTTAATATAAACAATCAATGAACATTAAATTTTCTGAATCTTTTAGGTAGCTCTATTGTATCACAAATAATTTATAAAATATAGCTCGATCATTGAAAATGCGTTTTCTGAAAAGTATACAATTGCTAAGCATCCAAAATCAATGGAAGCATATTTGGTTTGAATCAATTAGAATACTTTTCTACGTTGCATATCGTGAATAGCTGTAATTTGAAGAATAAAACGATTAATATTCATACCGGTATAAGAATAGTCAAGTAGCTAAATAGTGTACAGTTGATTCTTAGAAAGGAAATAGTCCAGAACAATTGTTCTGAACTATTCTTTTATCTTGAAAAATATGGAAGGCTTTTCAATCGTTCGAGTAGGGGACGACTAATGAAACTAATGGCAATAATCTTACCTAGGTCAGGGAGGATAAAGGGAAGGACACCAACTGCAAGTGCCTTATCGAATGGCATCCCAGCAAGGAAGTGGAGGCTGAGAATACCTCCGACAAAGACGAGGGAGTCACCCAAGAGGTTGGCTAGGAAAATGCGAATGTAGCCACTATTTTGATGGATGAGATAAGATGTAAGTCCAGCATAGACAAGGTCGAACCAAAGATAGCCTGCACTTGGGCCGACTAAAACGTGAAATCCAGCTCCTCCCCCTGCAAAAACAGGTAAACCAATGGCACCCAGCAAGAGATAGAGAGCTACAGATAGAACAGCTTCTCTGGGTCTAAAAACAGTAGCAATCAGACCGATTGCAAAGTTTTGCAAAGTGAAAGGTACAGGACCGATAGGGAGACTGATTTGTGCCAATACGGCGATGAGAGCAGCACCGATAGCAGGGATAGCATAGATATGAGCTTTTTTCAAAACTGTTAACCTCTTTTCAAAAATATAGTAACTATTATACTAATTCAGAAAGAAAAGTCAACCTATTTTTTAATTAAGGGTAACATTTTTTGTAACAGCCGATTTTACAAGTAACAAGAGACCTCAAGAGGTCTCTTGTGATAATTAGCGCATGGTTACAAATTCTTCTGAGGCAGTTGGGTGGATAGCTACTGTAGCATCAAAGTCTGCCTTGGTAGCTCCCATCTTGATGGCAACAGCGAATCCTTGAATCATCTCATCCACTCCGTAACCAAGTCCGTGAAGTCCAACAACTTTTTCGTCAGCACCGGCGGTGATGAGTTTGAAGCGAGATTCTTGACGATGGTTTGTAACTGCTGAGTACATAGATGCAAAGCTTGACTTGTAGACTTTGATGTTATCTTGGCCGTATTCTTTGATAGCTTGATCCTCAGTTAAACCAACGGTTCCGATTGCTGGGTGGGAGAAGACAACTGTAGGGATAGTCGTGTAGTCCATCTTAGCATTTGTTTTCCCGTTGAAGAGGCGTTCAGATAGGGTACGTCCTGCCTTGATGGCTACTGGGGTCAGTTCCTTCTCACCAGTAACATCTCCAAGAGCATAGATGCCATCTACAACTGTATTTTGATACTCATCCACTTGGATAAATCCACGTTGGTTGAGTGTGACGCCAGCCTTTTCTAACTCCAGACCGTCTACATTTGGACGGCGACCGGTAGCCCAGATTACTTGGCTGGCAGTGTGACTAGAACCGTCTTCGAAATAAATGGTAATGCCTTGCTCCGTTTCTTCGAGCTTGACGGGTACCTTATGTGTGTGTAAAGGTAGACCTGTTTTTTCCATTTCATTGACAAGTCCTTCAACGATGTAGCTGTCAAAACCACGCAAGGGACGATCACGACGGACAAACAAATCCGTTTTTACTCCTAGTGCGTGGAGAACACCTGCTAATTCAACCGCGATATAACCAGCTCCAAGAATCGCAACGGAGTCAGGAAGTTGCTCCCAAGCAAAGACATCGTCTGAGCTACCACCGAGTTCAGCTCCAGGAATAGTTGGGATGCTTGGACGAGCGCCAGTCGCAATCACGATATGCTTGGCACGAATCAATTCACCATTAACGCTGACTGTATGAGCATCAACGAAATGAGCACGACCTTCAATCAAATCAACACCGTTGCGCTTGAAACTTCCATCATAAGACGAGCGAGCACGGTCGATGTAGGCTTCACGGTTTTGACGAAGTTTAGCAAAATCAAATTGAACATCTGAACTTGTAAAACCATAGTCAGGGCCGTAGTGGTGGAAGCTTTCAGCGATTTGAGCTCCATACCACATGATTTTCTTAGGAACACAGCCAACATTGACGCAGGTTCCACCTAATTTTTTCTCTTCGATAACAGCTGCTTTAGCACCGTGTTCGCCAGCGCGGTTCATAGTGGCAATGCCGCCGCTTCCTCCACCGATGGCGATGATATCATATTCTCTCATAGAAAACTCCTTATAGCTTTGATAGTCATATTCTATCGTTTTTATTTTTTGAATGCAAAAATCTGCTACGATAAAAAAATTATAAAAACGCTTGTCAAATTCAAAAAGATATTGTATTATATACCTAGCACAATAATCCAATAAACGAATACCGAACGAAATAATGATCCTGAATTGTCATTGTTTCCATCTGAACTGTCATTGTTTGGGCTTGGTGTTTCTGATATAATGGTTTTTGTAAGGCAAAAGAATAAAGGAGCTTAAAAATGAAAAGAAATAAGAAGGCAAAAAAATGGCAATTATACACAGCGATTGGTGTTGCCAGTGCTATTGTTATCGGTGCTGCGGGGATTTTGATTTTTAGACAACCTTCCCAGTCAGCAGTCAAGGAGGAAACCTCTCATATCGTTACTGCTAAGGAAGGTTCTGTTGCTTCATCGGTTCTCTTATCAGGTACGGTTACAGCAAAAAATGAACAATACGTTTATTTTGATGCTAGTAAGGGAGATTTAGATGAAATTCTCGTTTCGGTTGGAGACAAGGTCGAAGAAGGGCAAGCGTTGGTCAAATACAGCAGTGCAGATGCTCAAGCTGCCTATGATGCAGCCGATCGTGCAGTTGCAAAGGCAGATCGTCATATCGAGGAGTTAAACAAAGCTCGTGAGAATGCATCAGCTACACCAGCTTCTCCACAGGTTTCAACAGAAGCTGGACTCCCAGAACAAGCGCAAGCAGCGACTTCTTCAGTATCTTCAATTGATTCTCAAATCAGTGATGCCAAGGATAACCGTGCAGATGCTGTGGCTCAGCTCAACAAGGCTCAAGCTCAGCTAGATGCTGCAACTGTCCTCAGTACACTAGAAGGGACTGTAGTTGAAGTTAACCGTAATGTTTCCAAATCGCCAACAGGTAATAGCCAAGTGGTAGTACATGTCGTAAGTAATGAAAACTTGCAGGTCAAAGGGGAGTTGTCTGAATACAACCTTGCTAACCTTTCTGTTGGGCAAGAAGTTACCTTTACTTCGAAGGTTTACCAAGATAAGAGCTGGACAGGGAAAATCAGCTATATTTCTGATTATCCTAAAAACAATGGAGAAGCAGCAAATGCAGCCCTTGGAGGAAATACTGGATCTAAGTACCCTTATACTGTTGATGTGACTAGCGATATCGGTGAGTTGAAACAAGGCTTCTCTGTCAGTGTGGAAGTCAAAAATAAGAGTAAGGCCATCCTTGTTCCTTTGACAAGTGTTGTTACCGAAAATGACAAAAACTATGTCTGGCTCGTTGACGACCAGAAAAAAGCGAAGAGGGTAGAAGTTACTTTGGGGAATGCGGATGCAGACAACCAAGAGATTACTTCAGGTTTGAAAGACGGTGCCAAGGTCATCAGTAATCCAACATCTTCCTTGGAAGAAGGAAAAGAGGTGAAGGCTGATGAAGAAACTAATTAGTCTCAAAAATATCTGCAGGAGTTACCGAAATGGTGACCAAGAACTGCAGGTCCTTAAAAATATCAATCTAGAAGTTCATGAAGGTGAGTTTGTTGCCATTATGGGACCTTCTGGTTCTGGTAAGTCTACGTTGATGAACACCATCGGAATGTTGGATACACCAACCAGTGGAGAGTACTACCTTGAAGGGCAAGAGGTGGCAGGCCTGGGAGAGAAACAACTGGCCAAGGTCCGCAATCAGCAAATCGGCTTTGTCTTTCAGCAGTTCTTTCTCTTGTCCAAGCTCAATGCACTTCAAAACGTCGAATTGCCCTTGATTTACGCTGGTGTTTCGGCTTCTAAACGTCGGAAATTGGCTGAGGAATTTCTGGAAAAGGTTGAGCTGACGGAGCGCAGTCATCATTTGCCTTCCGAGTTATCAGGTGGTCAAAAGCAACGTGTAGCGATTGCGCGTGCCTTGGTAAATAATCCCTCTATCATCCTAGCAGACGAACCCACAGGAGCCTTGGATACCAAGACAGGAAATCAAATCATGCAGCTGTTGGTGGAGTTAAACAAGGAAGGGAAAACCATTATCATGGTCACGCATGAGCCTGAGATTGCTGCCTATGCCAAACGCCAAATTGTCATTCGTGATGGTGTCATCTCGTCTGACAGTGCTCAGGTAGAAAAGGAGGAAAACTAAGATGCAGAATCTGAAATTTGCCTTTTCATCCATCATGGCCCACAAGATGCGCTCCTTCCTTACCATGATTGGGATTATCATCGGAGTTTCGTCTGTCGTTGTCATTATGGCTCTTGGCGACTCTATGTCTCGTCAGGTCAATAAAAACATGACCAAATCGCAGAAGGATATCCATGTATTTTTCTCTCCTATCAAGAGCAAGGATGGCTCCTTTACTCAGCGTCAGTCAGCTTTGACAGTCAGTGGGAAAGAAGAGGATGTTCATGTTGAACCGCCAAAACCACTAGAGTCTTGGGTCAAGGAGGCTGCTAAACTCAAAGGAGTAGACAGTTACTATGTCACTAACTCGACCAACGTCACCCTGTCTTATAAGGATAAGAAGGTTGAACGAGCGACTTTGACTGGTGGAAATAGCACCTACATGAATGCGGTTGAAAATGAAATCGTTGCGGGTAGAAGTCTAAGACCGCAAGACTACAAGGAATTTGCCAGTGTGATTTTGCTGGATGAAGAACTAGCCAAGAGTTTGTTTGATAGTCCAGAAGCTGCGGTTAATCAAATCATCTCTGTTAATGAATTTAGTTACCGTGTGATTGGTGTTTATACTAGCAATGAAGCCAAAACTGCTAAAGCCTTTGGGATTGGTGGTCTTCCAATTACGACCAATATCTCTCTTGCAGCCAATTTTAATACTGATGAAATCTCGAATATCGTCTTTCGTGTCAATGATACTAGTCTAACGCAGACCTTGGGACCAGAGTTGGCTCGAAAACTGACCGAGATTGCTGGTCTTCAGCAAGGAGAGTACCAAGTTGCGGACGCAACTGCCGCCTTCCAAGAAGTACAACAACTCTTTGGTTTTATGACCACCATTATCAGTGCCATCGCAGGAATTTCTCTCTTTGTCGGGGGAACTGGTGTTATGAATATCATGCTGGTTTCGGTGACAGAACGCACGCGTGAGATTGGTTTGCGGAAAGCGCTCGGAGCTACTCGGGCTAATATCTTGGTACAGTTTTTGATTGAATCCATGATCTTGACCTTGCTAGGTGGTGTCATCGGTCTTGGGATTGCTGCTGGAATGACCATGTTAGCTGGAGTATTGCTTCAAAACATGATTGCAGGTATCGAAGTTGGGGTTTCCCTCCCAATCGCTCTCTTTAGCTTGGCTGTGTCAGCAAGTGTTGGGATGATCTTCGGAGTCTTGCCAGCCAATAAAGCGTCTAAGCTCGATCCAATCGAAGCCCTTCGTTATGAATAAGATATAGAGCAGAAAAAACAGGATGGACAGTTGTCTATCTTGTTTTTGTATGGATTTTCCTATCGAAAATCACTAAAAATATGATATAATGAAGTGTTAGAAAAACAGGTTTCATTTGCCTGGAAAGGAAAAATTATGTCTGAAAAGAATTTTTATATTACAACACCGATTTACTATCCATCTGGTAAACTTCATATCGGTTCTGCCTACACAACCATCGCTTGTGATGTCCTAGCTCGCTACAAACGCCTCATGGGCTACGATGTCTTTTATCTAACAGGTCTTGACGAGCATGGTCAAAAAATCCAGCAAAAAGCGGAAGAAGCTGGTATCACACCTCAAGCTTATGTTGACGGCATGGCAGTTGGTGTCAAAGAACTCTGGAAATTACTCTATATCTCATACGATAAATTTATCCGTACAACTGATGACTACCATGAAAAAGTAGTGGCTCAGGTCTTTGAACGCTTGCTTGCCCAAGATGATATCTACTTGGGCGAATATTCTGGATGGTATTCAGTATCAGATGAGGAATTCTTTACAGAAAGTCAGCTTGCGGAAGTTTTCCGTGATGAAGCTGGTAATGTAACTGGCGGTATTGCTCCATCAGGTCACGAGGTTGAATGGGTTTCAGAAGAGTCTTATTTCCTTCGCCTCAGCAAATACCAAGATCGTTTGGTAGAATTTTTCAAATCGCACCCTGACTTCATCACTCCAGATGGTCGTCTTAATGAAATGTTGCGTAACTTCATCGAGCCAGGTTTGGAAGACTTAGCGGTTTCTCGTACAACCTTTACCTGGGGTGTACCAGTACCATCTAATCCAAAACACATTGTCTACGTTTGGATTGATGCCCTTCTTAACTATGCGACTGCTCTTGGTTACGGTCAAGAGGATCATGCTAACTATGATAAATTCTGGAATGGAACAGTCTTCCACATGGTCGGAAAAGACATTCTTCGTTTCCACTCCATCTACTGGCCAATCCTTCTTATGATGTTGGATATGAAATTGCCTGACCGCTTGATTGCCCACGGTTGGTTCGTCATGAAAGACGGCAAGATGTCTAAGTCTAAAGGGAATGTCGTTTACCCTGAAATGCTAGTAGAACGTTATGGACTGGATCCACTTCGTTACTACCTCATGCGTAGCCTTCCAGTCGGTTCAGACGGAACCTTCACTCCTGAAGACTATGTCGGCCGTATCAACTATGAATTGGCCAATGACCTTGGAAACCTCCTTAACCGTACGGTTTCTATGATTAACAAGTACTTTGATGGACAAATCCCTGCCTATGTAGAGGGTGTAACAGACTTTGATAATGCACTTGCTGAGGTTGCAGAACAATCAATCGCAGACTACCATACACACATGGAAGCAGTTGATTACCCACGCGCTTTAGAAGCAGTCTGGGCACTTATTTCTCGTACCAACAAATACATCGATGAGACAGCCCCATGGGTCTTGGCTAAGGATGAAGCACTTCGTGACCAATTGGCAAGTGTGATGAGCCACTTGGCAGCCAGCCTTCGTGTCGTAGCTCACATGATTCAGCCATTTATAATGGAAACTAGTCGCGCTGTATTGGCACAACTTGGTCTAGCAGAAGTTTCTAGCCTAGAAAACTTGAGCTTGGCAGATTTCCCTGCAGGTGTGACTGTTGTTGCCAAAGGAACACCAATCTTCCCGCGTCTCGACATGGAAGAAGAGATTGCCTATATCAAGGAACAAATGGAAGGCAACAAACCAGCCGTCGAAAAAGAATGGAATCCAGATGAAGTTGAACTCAAACTCAACAAGGATGAAATCAAGTTTGAAGACTTTGATAAGGTCGAAATCCGTGTTGCAGAGGTCAAAGAAGTGTCTAAAGTAGAAGGTTCTGACAAGTTGCTCCAATTCCGCCTCGATGCAGGTGATGGCGAAGACCGTCAAATCCTCTCAGGAATTGCCAAATACTATCCAAACGAACAAGAATTGGTCGGCAAGAAAGTCCAAATCGTTGCCAACCTCAAACCACGCAAGATGATGAAAAAATATGTCAGCCAAGGAATGATCCTCTCAGCTGAACATGAAGGCAAGTTAACCCTTCTCACAGTTGATCCAGCTGTACCAAACGGAAGTGTGATTGGGTAAAAGCAAAAAACCAACGTTAGGCACGTTGGTTTTTCTTGTTATATGCGAGATTTTCTAAGAACTGATCCATCTCCTTTTGCGACCGGAGGACAATTACTTTCTCTGGGTAGTTTTCTTGAACCCGTTGATAACGTTCTTTAGCATTCTTTGTCCGCCCATCCCAGAGAATCCATCTGATAAAATCCCAGTCAAAGCGTTCAGGACAGCCTGCTGCCATACTTTCTCTGACTTTACCTCGGTATGTGAGATACCGTTTAAAGGCTCGAAAGAGACAAGTCCATGGGGAAAAGTTGAGAAAGATGATTTGGTCAGCTTCCAGCATTCTTTCTTCATAGCAACACCAAGAGTAGTTGCCGTCGATGACCCAAGCTTCGTGCTTTGTGAGAAAGTTTTTCATCTCGGTCAACATCCATTCGCGGTCACTGTCTTGCCAACCAGGTTGAAATTGAAGTGTATCCATATGCAGTTTGGGGATGGAGTAGTAGTTTGACAACTTTTCAGCTAGAGTTGACTTGCCAGCTCCAGAATATCCTATGATTGCGATTTTCATTTTCTACCTTTTCTGATTAGAGGACAAAAAAACAGCCTCTATGGACTGTTTCTTATTTAGCAAGTTTAGCTGAAAGACGAGCTTTATCGCGGCTTGCTTTGTTTTTATGAATCAAACCTTTAGTTTCTGCTTTGTCGATAGCTGAGCTAGCAGCACGGAAAAGTTCTTCAGAAGGGTTTGCTTCGAAAGCTTTGATAGCAGTACGCATAGCTGATTTTTGAGCTGAGTTTTTTTCGTTTTGTTTAACGTTCAATTCAGCGCGTTTGATAGCTGATTTAATGTTTGCCAATGTTCTTACCTCCATATTTACTAACTATACCATTATATATGAAAACTTAGGTTTTGACAAGGGGAAATTATTTTTTTAGGTAAATTTCATCGATTTCATGGTTTTTAGTCTTGTGGAGAATGACCTCGGCGCGATTCCTTGTCGGTTCGATATAGTTTTGTAGATTTGTGAGATTAATACTGGTCCAAACTTGATGTGCAAAGGCTTCAACTTCTCCAATCGGCATTTGCGTAAAACGGTGGTAGTAGCTGTTGGGATCATTTTGGGCAAAGCTGAGCAGCTTTAAGAAACGATCCAGATACCAGCTTTCAATGTCCTCAACTGCTGCATCCACATAGATGGAGAAATCAAAGAAATCAGTGATGTAAAGGCGCTCATTTTGAGGGTTTTGAAAGACATTTATCCCCTCGACAATGACAAAATCAGCAGCTTTGACACGTTGCTTCTCCCCAGGAACAATGTCATACACTTCATGAGAATAGACAGGAATATCGACATCTTGCCCATTCTTTAGACGATCAAGAAAATTCAGCAAGGTTTCCATATCATAACTTTCAGGAAAACCTTTGCGATTTAAGATATCTTGGTCCATCAAGGTTTGATTGGGATAGAGAAAACCGTCAGTTGTCACCAATTCTACAGTGGCATCCGGGAGAGTACGTGATAAAAGAATCTGAAGTAAGCGACTAGTAGTCGATTTCCCCACAGCAACACTTCCAGAAACCCCAATAATAAAAGGCTGAGATTTACTTTCGCGTTGAAGAAAAATTCCTTTTGAAAATGCCAAATCATCCTTAGTGCGCTTGTAAATGTGGATAAGATGGACTAGGGGAAGATAGACATCTGTTACGTCCTGTAGACTAATCTGGTCATTGAAACTCTTGATGGATTCTAACTCTTCCTCTGTCAAGGGAGGGGTTGTTTTGCGATGCAATGATTGCCAAGTCTGGCGACTGATTTTCTCAAAATGTAAAAATTCGTTGGTCATTTGTTTTCCCCTAGATATTTTGTTTATCATACCATAAAAAGCTAAAAAGATAAAGCGGTTTCTTGATGGTAGTAAGTCAATATCGTATAATAGAGGTAGATGGAGGTTGAATAATTTAATGATGAGATAGGGAATGGTTTCTAAAGACTTATCAGTTATTGAAAGTGGGCTTTTTGGTTCACAACTTATAGGAGGTGTGTCATGAAAATATTAAAAAGTTATATATTGGAACTCTGTTTTATTTTAAGTTTTGCCTTACCTTTTATAAGGGGAGCGAATGCGGATAATGGTAGACGCTTTGTGGAAATCTATTACGGTTTTACTTTTTTGATGGAACATGCCATTGTAACAGTTGTCTTTATCTGTTCGCTCTTGATTGCTTGGCTACTAAAAAAACGGTGGATGAAATGGCTTGCTGCTGGTAGTTATCTATTTTTGATTTTGTGGATTGCTACAGAAGGATATCTATTCCGTATGTCACTAGAAGATTTGATACGACTTTGGACAAGTTTGGAAATCTTGACACAAACTTATCAGTTGGGTTTTTATCTAAACATCATATTGGGAATCTTGTTGATAATAAAGTATTTTAAGGTTAAGCAATAGTAAAAATGTACCTGATTACAGACGATCTGTTTTTTTTCCTGAATATGGTAATTTGTAGTTCCCGATAGATTGTAATGTATTTCTAATAATTGAAAGAGATTGAAGAAAAGGTTTTTTGACTAGGATTCTTCAGTCTTTTTCATTTGATCATCACTTTGTAAACGATTTACAATTCAAGCCAAATTATGGTAAAATAGTTTTATGAGTAAAATGTATTATGCAGAAAATCCTGATGCTGCTCACGACATTCATGAGTTGAGAGTGGAGTTGTTGGGAGAAAATATGACCTTTTTAACAGATGCGGGTGTTTTTAGCAAGAAAATGGTTGACTTTGGGAGTCAACTTTTATTGAAGTGTTTGGAGGTTAACAAAGGAGAAACGGTCCTTGATGTAGGCTGTGGATACGGGCCATTGGGTTTGTCATTGGTCAAGGCTTATGGAGTTCAGGCAACCATGGTCGATATCAATAATCGTGCTCTAGACTTGGCTCGACAAAATGCTGAACGAAATAAAGTAGAAGCGACGATTTTCCAATCCAATATCTATGAACAAGTTGAAGGGAAATTTGACCATGTTATTTCCAATCCGCCTATTCGAGCGGGTAAACAGGTTGTTCATGAGATTATCGAAAAGAGCAGAGATTTTTTGAAAGACAGAGGAGATTTAACCATCGTCATTCAGAAAAAACAAGGAGCTCCAAGTGCTAGAAATAAGATGGAAGACGTTTTTGGAAATTGTGAAATCGTAAAGAAAGATAAGGGATACTATATCCTTAGAAGTGTGAAAGAATGAGAGCAGTTGATTTAATCCAAAAGAAACGAGATGGTCAAGAACTGACTGCAGCTGAAATCAAGTGGCTAGTAGAAGGCTATGTGGCAGGAACTGTTCCAGACTATCAAATGTCTGCTTTTGCTATGGCTGTTTATTTTAAAGGAATGACCACACGTGAGATTTCTGATCTGACGATGAATATGGTCAAGACTGGTCAGGAGTTTGATTTGTCAGCTATTGATGGGGTTAAAGTTGACAAGCATTCGACTGGTGGTGTAGGTGATAAGGTGACCTTAATCTTGGCTCCCCTTGTTGCGAGTTTCGGCGTGCCTGTTGCTAAGATGAGTGGTCGAGGTCTCGGCCATACTGGTGGGACAATTGATAAATTGGAGTCCATTAAGGGCTATCAAGTCGAGCGAAGTCAAGAGGATTTCATTCGTCAGGTACAGGACATTGGTGTATCTGTTATTGGGCAGTCAGATCAGCTGGTTAAAGCAGATAAACTTCTCTATGCCCTCCGAGATGTGACCGCAACTGTCGACACGATTCCTTTGATTGCGAGTTCGGTGATGAGCAAGAAAATTGCTGCAGGAGCGGATGCCATTTTGCTAGACGTAACGGTCGGTGAGGGTGCCTTCATGAAGACGGTTGATGAGGCGCGCGAATTGGCTCAAACCATGGTGGATCTTGGTAAGGCTGTTGGTCGAAAGACAGTAGCAGTCATTACCGATATGAGCCAACCCTTGGGAAAAGCCATTGGCAATCGTCTCGAAATCCTTGAGGCAATCGAGATTCTTCAAGGAAAAGGTCGAGAAGATATTAGTCACTTTATCTGCGAGTTAGCTCAGATTATGCTTGGATTGGCTGATGTTGAGAAAACGATCGAGGAAATCCGTCAACACCTGGAAAATGGCCAAGCACTGACTAAGTTTGAAGAAATGGTAGCAGCACAAGGCGGTGATTTAGAAGATCTCTATCGTCCCGTCAAAGTTGCCCATGTGGTGGAAATCCCTGCTCAAGAAACGGGTGTTATTTCAGCTCTTCCTGCAATGGAATTTGGGCTCTATGCTATGAGACTAGGAGCTGGTCGTGCAATCAAGTCTGATGACTTGGACTATGAAACAGGGATTGTTTTTGAAAAGAAAGTTGGAGACTCCGTTCAAAAGGGTGAAATTGTTGCAAAAGTTTATACAAATGGAAAAATTTCTTCTGAACTAGTTACAGAATTTCAAAAATATGTTAAAATAAATGATGGAGTGCAAAGTTTACGAGAAATTATAGAAATTATCTCATAAAACCAGGGAGAATCCGAATATGAAGTTAAATAAATATATTGATCATACGCTTTTAAAGCAAGATGCAAGCCAAGAACAAATTGATCGTTTGCTATCTGAAGCGCGTGAGTATGACTTTGCCAGCGTTTGTGTCAATCCCACATGGGTGAAACATGCGAAAACAGGGCTCGAAGGCTCAGATGTAAAAGTTTGTACAGTAGTAGGTTTTCCTTTGGGAGCAGCAACTTCAGCAGTGAAAGCTTTTGAAACAAAAGAAGCTGTCCAAAACGGTGCAGATGAGATTGATATGGTTATCAATGTCGGTGCCCTTAAATCAGGCAATCTGGATTTAGTTGAATCGGACATCCGTGCTGTCGTAGAAGCAAGTGGTGACAAGTTGGTGAAAGTCATTATCGAAGCTTGCTTGTTGACAGACGATGAAAAGGTTGTGGCCTGCCAATTATCCCAGAAAGCGGGAGCTGACTTTGTCAAAACATCAACTGGATTTTCAACTGGTGGTGCCACTATTGAGGATGTTCAGTTGATGCGTAAAACAGTCGGGCCAGATATGGGAGTTAAGGCAGCTGGTGGAGCGCGTTCATATGCAGATGCTGTCGCTTTTGTGGAAGCAGGTGCTACCCGTATCGGAACATCTGCTGGTGTAGCAATCTTAAAAGGAGAATTAGCAGATGGCGACTACTGAGTTGATTGAATTAGCAATTGAAACCAGCAAACAGGCCTATGTCCCCTATTCTCACTTTCCCATCGGAGCTGTTTTAGTAGCCAAGGATGGTAGTATTTATACGGGTGTCAATATCGAGAATGCTAGTTATCCCTTGACTAATTGTGGAGAACGTACTGCTATTTTTAAAGCAGTCTCGGAGGGGCAACGGGAGTTTTCAGAATTGATTGTCTACGGACAAACTGAAAAACCCATCTCGCCATGTGGTGCTTGTCGCCAGGTCATGGTTGAATTTTTTGAACAAGATCTAAAAGTGACTTTAGTCGCTAAAGATAAATCGACGGTCGAGATGACGGTCGGGGAGTTACTTCCATACTCATTTACAGACTTAAATTAGTCTGAGTCACTCTCTGAGTGACGCGGTCCTTGTGGCCAACCAATCCATACTTGCAACATCGTTGCACATCTTATTTAGGAGGTTCAGTAATGAACAAGAAACAATGGCTAGGCCTTGGTCTAGTTGCAGTAGCAGCAGTTGGACTTGCTGCATGTGGTAACCGCTCTTCTCGTAACGCCGCTTCATCTTCATCAGAAATGAAGACCAAAGCAGCAATCGTAACAGATACTGGTGGTGTTGATGATAAATCATTTAACCAATCAGCTTGGGAAGGTTTGCAAGACTGGGGTAAAGAACACAATCTTTCTAAAGATAAAGGTTACACTTACTTCCAATCAACAAGCGAAGCAGACTATGCTAACAACTTGCAACAAGCGGCTGGAAGTTACAACCTGATCTTCGGTGTTGGTTTTGCCCTTCACAATGCAGTTGAGGAAGCAGCAAAAGACCACTCTGACCTGAACTATGTCTTGATTGATGATGTGATTGAAGGTCAAAAGAATGTTGCGAGCGTAAGATTTGCGGATAACGAAGCAGCTTACCTTGCTGGTGTTGCAGCAGCGAAAACTACGAAAACAAAACAAGTTGGTTTTGTAGGTGGTATCGAATCTGAAGTTATTTCACGTTTTGCAGCTGGATTCAAAGCTGGTGTTGAATCAGTAGACCCATCTATCAAAGTCCAAGTTGACTATGCTGGTTCATTTGGTGATGCTGCCAAAGGTAAAACAATTGCAGCAGCTCAATATGCTGCCGGTGCAGACGTTGTCTACCAAGCAGCTGGTGGTACAGGTGCTGGTGTCTTTGCTGAAGCAAAATCATTGAACGAAAACAAAAATGAAAACGAAAAAGTTTGGGTTATCGGTGTAGACCGTGACCAAGCAGCAGAAGGTAAATACACTTCTAAAGATGGTAAAGAATCTAACTTCGTTCTTGTATCTACATTGAAACAAGTTGGTACAACTGTAAAAGATATTGCCAACAAAACAGAAAAAGGTGAATTCCCTGGTGGACAAGTGATTGTTTACTCATTGAAAGATAAAGGGGTTGAGCTAGCAGTAACAAACCTTTCAGAAGAAGGTAAAAAAGCTGTTGAAGATGCAAAAGCTAAGATCCTTGACGGAAGCGTAAAAGTTCCTGAAAAATAATGGATAAAAGTCATTTCTTAGGAAGCGGCCATCGGTCGCTTCTTTAAGAATTGAGGCAATTTTTGTCTCAATAGAGCTTGTTAATGTGATTAGCAGGTTTTATTGAAATAAAATAAACCTCTGAAAGGAAGAGCATATGGCACACGAAAATGTCATTGAGATGCGGGATATTACCAAGGTGTTTGGTGAATTTGTAGCAAACGACAAAATCAACTTGCAACTGCGAAAAGGTGAAATCCATGCACTTTTAGGAGAAAATGGAGCGGGTAAATCCACTCTGATGAATATGCTGGCAGGACTTCTTGAACCAACGAGTGGTGAAATTGTGGTGAATGGTCAGGTTGTAAAACTAGACTCACCATCTAAAGCCGCTGGTCTTGGAATTGGGATGGTTCACCAACATTTCATGTTGGTTGAGGCTTTTAC